>CAIOUK010000257.1 GCA_903861445.1 uncultured Verrucomicrobia subdivision 3 bacterium | reverse complement strand
TGCGCCAGCATCTGCTCGAAACTGAAGCCTACCGCGACGAATTTTACAAAGGCGACCTTGGGAAAATCACCGACGCGAGCGAATTTCAGGTGAAGGTGAAGTAAGCGCTCAAAACTCTTTCGGCAAAGCCAAAGGCGTTTCCGAAACTGCCGGCGGCTCCAGCGTCATCAGCTGGTCGTGATTCAAAAACTCCTCGCACACTCGCCAGAAATCCGCCGTCGTCGCCACGCGGCGGATGTCGTGTAGGAATTTCTCGCCGATGCCTTCGCCGATGAAGTTCGTGAACTTTTTCATCCGCTGCACCTGCGCGGACTCACGCACGCCGGGCGTGATTTCGTTGTCCCAAAGCTCGCGGATATAGGCCAGCAGGTCGCGACCGGTCGGCAATTTGATTTTCTCGCCGCGCAGTTCCGCGCGGATTTGGTCGAACAACCACGGATTGCGAATCGCGCCGCGCCCAATCATCAGGCCGCGCACGCCGGTCTCTGCGAGCAGTTGCTTGGGTTGCGCCGCGCTGAAGACATTGCCGTTCGCCAGCACCGGACATTTCAATTCCTTCGCCGCCTGCGCAATCAAATCGTAGCGCACGCCGGGCCGATACATCTGTTTGACCGTGCGCGCGTGGACGGTGAGCAGGTCAATTTTATGTTTCGCAAAAACCGGCAGCAGCAAATCAAATTCTTCCGGCGATTCAAAACCAATCCGCGTTTTCACCGTGAACGGAATCGTCACCGCGTCGCGCAGCGCGCCAAGGATGGCGTCAATGCGCTGCGGCTCGCGCAGCAGGCCGCCACCGGCGCATTTGCGATAGACGAGGGGCGCGGGACAGCCGAGATTCAGGTCAATCGCCGCTACCGGAAATTTCTGGAGCAGCTTCGCGTTGCGCACGAGCGCGGGAATGTCGTTGCCGATGAGCTGCGCGATGACAGGCTTGCCGGTGGGATTTTCCGTGATGGAATCAAGGATCCACTTTTCTGG
Source organism: uncultured Verrucomicrobia subdivision 3 bacterium (assembly GCA_903861445.1). Lineage (GTDB taxonomy): Bacteria > Verrucomicrobiota > Verrucomicrobiia > Limisphaerales > UBA11358 > UBA11358. The sequence goes on along the minus strand of CAIOUK010000257.1, from coordinate 524 downwards.
CCGCGAATCGCCGTGGACGCGGAAGTATTCCGTCCAATAAACCTCCGGCCCGCCATAGCGGTCTATGACGCGCATGAATTGCAGCGTCGTCACGTCCTGCATGGGCGCGAGCGCGAGCACCGGCGCGGGCGCGCGGAGCAGGGCGGGGAATGTTTCGGACGGTGTCACGCGGCGCGGAGTTTAGCCGAGGCCAACCCATCAACGCGAATAATTCCTGCCGAACTAAATTCTGGAGCGGAAGCCAAATGTCTGGTTTTGCCACCGAGACGCAGAGACACAGAGTTCTGCTTTGAAATTTCTCTGTGACTCTGTGACTCTGTGGCCGACTTTATGTTTTCATCTGAAATCAAATCCGTTCATTTCACCGGCATTTGCGGCACGGCGATGGCGTCCGCCGCCGCCGCAATGCTGGACAAAGGTTTTGCCGTCACCGGTTCCGACCAGAATGTCTATGAGCCGATGGCGTCGTTCCTCGCCGCCAAGAAAATTCCGGTGATGAACGGCTACGACGAGCGCAACCTTGC
>CAIOUK010000256.1 GCA_903861445.1 uncultured Verrucomicrobia subdivision 3 bacterium | reverse complement strand
GCAAAATCCGGCGTGCGCCTTCGTAGTGCGCGACCTGAAACGATTGATAAACTTTGGATTCAGTGGCGCTGGCCGCGCTGCTTGAATCTGCCGCCGCTGGCGTTGCCGCCCTGACCGTGACGGGCGCGGCGTAAATGGAAATGGCAACCGATCCGACCGTCACGGTCGCAACCGGCTTTCTCTCCTTGGAAGAAACACCAATAGCCATAAATAGTTTTACGGGTTGTTGGTGTCGCCGCAACGAGAAGTTGCGATTTTGGCTTGAAAATATTTTCCAAATCCGCGCGTGCGGGCAAGAAAAGGAACGGCGGGGAAAGATTGAAAGCGCGAAAGAATGTCAGGCGGCGGAAGGCTCCGCGCTGATGCAAAACTGATGCAAAAACCGGCTGGCGTTACGAAACCCTTGCAAACATTGGAGCGGGCGAAGGGAATCGAACCCTCGTATGGAGTTTGGAAAACTCCTGTTCTACCATTGAACTACGCCCGCAACGCGCAAATCATACCGCGCGCGCTTGCCTTGTCAACCGCATCGCGCTACGCTCGATGCCGATGAATTCGCTGCTGCTCACCGGCGGACGGGTGATTGACCCGGCCAATAATTTCGATGCCATCGCCGACGTTCTTCTGCTCGACGGCAAAATCTCCGCCATCGGCAAAAAACTTTCCGCGCCCGCCGGCGTGGAAACCTTCGATGCGAAAGGAAAAATTGTTTCGCCCGGCTTGATTGATTTGCATGTTCACTTCCGCGAGCCGGGGCAGACGGCCAAGGAAAATATCGCCAGCGGCACGGCGGCGGCGGCGCGCGGCGGCTTCACGTCGGTCGTCTGCATGCCGAACACGTCGCCGGCGATTGACTCCGCCGGCACCGTCGCGCTCATCCGCGAGCGCGCGGAACGTGAGGGTGTGGTGAATGTTTTTATCACCGGCGCGATCACAAAAAATATCGCCGGTGAGGAACTGGCGCCCATCGGCGGACTGAAAAAGGCGGGCGTGGTCGCCATCACGGATGACGGCCATTGTGTGCAAAACAACGACCTGATGCGTCGCGCCTGCGAATACGCGAAGATGTTCAATCTGCCCGTGATGGATCACTGTCAGGATTATTCGCTCGTCACCGACGGCGTGATGCACGAAGGTTATTGGAGCACGATGCTCGGTCTGCGCGGCTGGCCGGCGGCGGGCGAGGAGGCGATTGTGGCCCGGAACATTATGCTCGCCGAACTGACCGGCACGAAAATTCACTGCCAGCATTTGAGCGCGGCGGCCAGTGTGCGGCTGATCCGTGAGGCCAAGAAGCGCGGCGTGCCGATTTCTGGCGAGGCGTGCCCACATCATTTTACGTTGACTGATGCGGCAGTGGCCGGCAGCGATAAATTCTGGGCGCAGGATGGTAAGTCACTTGGCTGGTTACTCGCCACTCGCCACTCGCCATTGCCCCAATGGCCGGCCTATGACACGAATTTCAAGATGAATCCGCCGCTGCGCGCCGCCGCCGATCGCGAAGCGATTCTCGAAGGGTTGGCCGACGGCACGATTGAAATTTTGTGCAGCGACCACGCGCCGCACTGCGATTTCGAGAAGGAAGTCGAGTTCGACTACGCGCCGTTCGGTATCACCGGCCTCGAAACGGAACTGGCGCTTTCGCTCATGCAGCTCGTCCACACGAAGCGGATTTCGCTGGCGGGCATGATTGCAAAATACACCGTGAATCCGGCGCGGCTGCTGAATTTGAACAAAGGCACGCTGGGCGTTGGTGCAGACGCGGACGTGACGGTGTTTGATCCCGATGTCGAATGGATTTTCACGCCGGAAAGTTCCGCCAGTAAATCCAAGAACAATCCGTTCTTCGGCTGGCAGCTTAAGGGCAAAGCTATCGCGACAATTGTCGGCGGCAAAAAAGTGTTTGTTGAACAATCGGAACTAGCAACGGTCTAAATTCAGAATAAAGAAAATAAAAATAAAATTATGAAAAAACTCCTCATCGCAATGTTGGCGGCCACGATTTGCTGGCAGGTGAACGCGGCGGAAGCTGCTTGGCTCACCGACCTGGCCAAAGCCCAAACGCAGGCGAAAGCTGAAAACAAAATTGTGCTCATGGATTTCACCGGTTCGGACTGGTGTGGTTGGTGCAAGAAATTCAAAAAGGAAGTGTTCGACTCGGCGGAATTTCAGACTTACGCCGCCAAAAATGTGGTGCTGGTGGAAGTGGATTTCCCGCACAACAAAGTTCAGTCCGATGACTTGAAGAAAGCCAATAAAGCCTTGAGCGCAAAATACAAAATCCACGGCTTTCCCTCTTTGGTCGTGTTGGATAAGGACGGCAAGGAAATTGGACGGCAAGGTGGTTATGCCGAAGGCGGGCCAAAGGCATTCATCGCCAAGCTGGAAAAATTCAAAAAGAAATAAGGTGCGCACCGCCGCATTATCTCATTGCGCAGCGAAATGTTTTTTCAGTGCTTCGGCGCGATAGATAAAAATCTTCTCCACATCGCGGCGGATAAACAGCCGGTTCACCATCGCACCGCCGGGCACGGCATATTCTACGCGGTCATGGCAGAGCGTGCCGACGTCTTTGTCCGTGAACGTGTGCGTATGCCGCCACAGGCGATACGGTCCGTGCCGCTGCTCGTCGCAAAAACTAAACGGCGGGTTCCAGCCGGTGATTTCCGTGCGCCAGCAGACCGGAAAACCGTGGATGCGAATTTGATAATCAATCAACGCGCCGACGCGCATCGGGATTACGCCGGGCGTGAGGATGCGGAAATTCAGCCACGGCGGCGTGATGGTTTCGAGATTGCGGGCATCCGCGAAAAAGGGGAAAACCTTGGCGCGTGGCACCGGCAGCCAGAGTTCGGTTTCGAAAAGATGCATCGTCATTGAGCGCGGAATGTAGCCCAGAAATCGTCATTGGCAAACGGCTTCGTTCTTGAACCGGCGCGCACAAATCTTTAGGATTGGAAAATTTGATGAAAGCGATTTTAGCCCTCGAAGACGGTTCGATTTTCCACGGCGAAGGTTTTGGCGCGAAAGCGTCAGCCTGCGGCGAGGTTTGTTTCAATACGTCCATGACGGGCTACCAGGAGATTCTCACCGACCCGTCCTACAAAGGCCAGATCGTGACGATGACCTATCCGCTCATTGGCAACTACGGCGTGAACGCGGTGGATGTCGAGTCGTGGCGGCCGCATGCGTCGGGTTTTGTCATCCGCGAACTTTCGCCGGTGGTCAGCAACTGGCGCGCGGATTGTTCGCTCGCCGATTATCTGGAAAAGAACGGCATTCCCGGCATCCAAGGCATTGACACCCGCGCCTTGACGAAAAAACTCCGCGTGCGTGGCGCGTTGAACGGTTTCATTTCCACCGAGAAAATTTCTGATGCCGAGGCGGTGAAGCGCGCGAAGGAGTTTGTCTTTGTCGGTGTGGATTACGTCAAGGAAGTGACGCACAAAAAGGCCTTCCGCTGGGACGAAAAAGACGAGCAAAGCGCGGCGTTCGATTTGGTGCGCGGCAATAAAGTCCTCGACGCGCGTGAGGTTCGCAAGCCGCTGCCGGCGGCGGACATTCCCATCGTCGCGTTTGATTACGGGATGAAATACAACATCCTGCGCCGGCTGCGACAACATGGCTTTGCCGTGCAAGTGTTGCCCGCGACGGCGACGGCGGCGGAAGCGTTGAAATACAAGCCCGCTGGCATTTTTCTCTCGAATGGCCCCGGCGATCCGGCGGCGCTGGATTACATCGTCCGCGAAGTGAAGACGCTGCTCGACACGAGCATTCCGATGTTTGGCATTTGTCTCGGCAACCAGATTTTAGGCCAGGCGTTCGGTGGCAAAACTTTCAAACTCAAGTTCGGCCATCGTGGCGGCAACCAGCCGGTGAAAGATTTGGAGTCGGGCAAGGTCGAGATCACCTCGCAAAATCACGGCTTTGCTGTGGATCCGGCCAGTCTGCCCAGCGAGGTGGCGGTCAATCGCATCAATTTGAACGACCAGACGGTTGAAGGTTTGCGCCACAAAAAGAAGCCGGTGTTCAGCGTGCAATATCATCCCGAGGCTTCGCCGGGGCCGCACGATTCCACGCCGCTGTTCGCCGAGTTCCGGCGGTTGATTGAGCAGCGTGGATGAGCTGTCGAAATAGATTTCCATTTGACTTGAAGCGCGCCGCGACCATAATCAATTGAAATAATCTATGGCCAAGCTCGTAATCCTGAATCAGGGCATGACCGGTCGCACGTTTGAGTTAAATGTGGATCGCACCACTGTTGGCCGGGTGGAAGAAAACACCTTTCAAATCGCCGACAGTTCCGTCTCTAGCCGGCACGCGGAAATTCTCCGGCAAGGTTCGGAAATTCTCGTCCGCGACCTCAATTCCACCAACGGCACGTTTATCAACGGCGAAAAAATTTCCGAGGCGGTGCTCCAGCCGGGGCAGGTTTTGCGCCTGGGGCAGGTGGAATTGAAGATAGATGACGGCCAGCCCATTTCCGCGCCGATGCCCGCGCCGGTGACCCCGTCGAAAAAAACTGTGGATGCCACGATGGTCATCCCGCGCGGAGTCAGTCTCAACGATCTGGAACAGAGCGGTGGACATCCGACGGGGTTTGATACTAATAAGTCTTTTGCTAAAAAGACCAATCACACCAACAGATATTTTATTATCATCGGCATTGTGGTAGGTGCGATCATCATCGGCCTGATTATTATCGCGTTTAGAAAGGTGTAAGCCGGTAAAATATTCTCCGGTCTATCAGGGGATCCGCCCGTCCAACCAAACGAGCCTTTTTGGGTGCAGAAATTTGAGTCACCCCGCAAGTCAGCCCGCACTCGCATTATCACACTGCCCGTTCGGTAAAACTTTTCCACCATTTCAGCGGCAGCAAGCCCAGAGCGATGAAGGCGAGTTGGCTCACGACAAACAGCACCAGCCAGAAAAACGCCGCCTCGGTGAAGCCATAGCTGTGCAGGCCGATGCCGAGCATGTTCACACCAAACCATGACCACGCGGTAACGACGTTGCCGAAGATAGCGCAGTTGACGAGACCGCGTTCGCGGATGATACCGCCCCAGCGCAGGTGCAGGATGAGCGCGTTCCACAGCACGATGATGAGCGCGCCGTTTTCCTTCGGGTCCCAACCCCAGAAGCGGCCCCAGCTCTGGTCCGCCCAGATACCGCCCAGCACCGTGCCGACGAAGCTGAACAGCGTCGCGAAACAGACAATGCCGTAAATCATCCGCGCCAGCGATTTGCCGGTCGCTTCGTCGAGCGTCTTGGTGAACACGCCGCGCAAAATGTAAATCAGCGCCAAAAAGCCCGCCACAAACGTGCTCGCGTAGCCGACGGTCACGGCGACGACGTGCGTGGCCAGCCAGAAATTTGTGTCCAACACGGCGCGCATCATTTCCATCGTGTCGCCTTCCAGCGCGAGATGATGTGCGATGATGAGCGTGATGAAACCAATGCCCGACGCGACGACGAGGCCGATGCCGTTCTTGTGGAATCTTTCCAGAATCAATCCCAGCAGCACCGCGCCCCAGCCGATGAAGATGGCGGAGGAATAAAGATTCGTTACCGGCGGCCGGCCTTCCAGCACCATGCGATAAATCAGACCGGTCGTGTGAATCACAAACGCCAACCACACGAGCCATACGGACGATCGCCGCAATGTTTCCGACAGGTTGAACCACGAGAAAATCGCGAACAATCCGGCGAGGATGTAAATGATCATCGCGTTGTAAAACGGTTCCATCTGGTTGAAATATACCTCGGCGCGCGATTTGCCGACGGCCTTGGCCTGCGACTGTTCCAGTTGCGAACGCAAATCGGCCAGCGCTGCATTGAAAATATCCGGCCTACCGGCGGCAAGCGCGCCAGCCATTTTCGCGTAGTTGCGAATAAAGTTATCAACCGCCACGCCGTTCGGACGTGGCGCTTCCAGCAGCGCATCGCTCATGCGCCGCCATTCGGGGCGTAAGCCGCTTGGCGGCAGGATGAGCGGCGGCTCAAGGCCGGCCATGAACTGAAAGCGTTCGATGCAGGCGATGAAAGCGGTGAAGCTGGTTTGGTCGTAGGGCT
>CAIOUK010000255.1 GCA_903861445.1 uncultured Verrucomicrobia subdivision 3 bacterium | reverse complement strand
GATGGGGTCTTAGCTCAGTTGGTAGAGCGTCTGAATGGCATTCAGAAGGTCAGGAGTTCGAGCCTCCTAGGCTCCACCATCTAAAAACGCTGCAAATGTTCTGGTTGAGTCTTGCTTGAGGCTTAAGGCTGCCCGTTAGTTAAAGCGGTGAAATGGATTGAACCACAGCTATGAAATCAGTCGCAAAAGCAGCCGGGGTGATCTGTATGGCGGTCTTTTTTTGTGTCCCGGCGGCAAATGGGTTTGCGCCTGATAAGGAAACTCCCAATGACACACACCCGACTTTTGATGTTGGGCTTTTTGGTGCCGTGGGGAATGGCACCAACTTCGACACCAAAGCAATTCAAAGCGCTATTGATGCGGCAGCCAGTGCCGGGGGCGGTCTCGTTCGTTTTTTGCCTGGAAAATATTTGAGTGGCTCCTTGAGGCTGAAGAGCCATGTGACGATTTGGCTGGATAAGGGAGCGACTTTGCTCGGCAGTCCACATCGGGCAGATTACAGCAAACTGGCAACCCGCGCGGATTACGGCAAACTAAATTTCTACGCGCTGTTGCTTGCGGATGGGCAGGAGGATATTGGAATCGCGGGCGAAGGCGTCATTGACGGTCAGGGCACGCGATTGGTTGCCGACACGCGCCACATCATGCCGCAAAGAAATCCGCCTTACGCCGATGAAATCGAGCGCCCGTTCATCATCAATTTCCGCGATTGCCAGAAGGTTACCATTCGTGACATCACGCTCACGAACAGTTCCTGTTGGACTGAAGATTACCACAACTGTCGGAACCTCACGGTTGAGCACATCAAGGTTCGGGCCATGGCCGCCATCACCACTGACGGGGTTGACATCGACGGTTGTTCCAATGCGGTTGTCCGCGATTGCGATTTTGACACGGAGGATGACGCGATTTGTCTGAAGTCCAGCGACCGTCTTTGTGAAAATGTTTTGGTGGAGAACTGCCGCGTTCGGTCAAGCTGCTACGCCTTCAAATTAGGCACAGCCTCGACCAAAGGTTTCAAGAACATCACCTGCCGCAATCTGTATATTTACGACACCTATCGTTCGGGTATTGCTGTGGAATGTGTTGACGGTGGCTCACTGGAAAATGTGAACATCTCAAACATCACCATTACCAATACCTGCAACGCCATTTTTATCCGGCTGGGACATCGCAACCGAAACGGTTCAATCGGATCGCTGCGCAATGTGACGATTAGCGACGTCACCGCCGAGATTCCCAACCGTCCGCGGGAAGAAATGAACAAATTTCCCGCAGACTGGCAGGGCCACGGCAATCATCCCCTCATCCCCTCATCCATCACCGGTCTGCCCGGCGCTCCGGTTCGTGATATTACCCTGCGCAACGTATCGCTCATCTTCGGCGGGGTAGGCGGAAAGTCCAAGCACAAGGAACACCAGCTAGAAGATCAACTTGGAGATGTGCCGGAATGTGCCGACAAGTATCCATCCTGCGCGATGTTTGGGTCGCTGCCTGCCTGGGGGTTTTACTGCCGCCATGCGGACGGCATCAAATTCGAAAATGTGACGCTTAAAGTCAAAGGTAAGGATTTCCGTCCCGCCCTGATCTGTGATGATGTGAAGAACCTTGTCCTGGAAGGCTCCCATATTTTATCGGCGGGAAGCGAGCCGGTAATCGTCCTTAAACGTGTGGCTGGCGCAACCATTCATAACAGCCCGGCACCGAAAAATTGCGTTCAATTTGTGAAGAAGATCTAATCGCTCGAAATTTCTGCGGACAACAAGGGGTCTATCGTCAGATAAATACCAACCAAAACCAACCAAAAGCGGCGGCATCAAACCTGCAACAGCTTGATCTGCTCGTTCTCCTTCGTCGCCGCTTCGCCGAGCGTTTGCGTCTCTTTGCGGCGGCGTTCGATGATGTGTTTGTCCAGCATCGGGTCGTAAGGCACGGGATAATTGCCGTTGTAACACGCCATGCAAAACGCTTCCGCCGGCTGGCCGGTCGCCGCCACCATGCCGGCCTGCGTCAGATAATGCAGCGAGTCGGCGTTCAGATATTTGCGGATTTCATCCACGGTGTTGTTCGCCGCCATCAGCTTGCTGCGGTCGGGAAAATCAATGCCATACACGCACGGGTTCATGTGCGGCGGACAACTCACGGCGACATGCACTTCACGCGCGCCGGCGTCCTTGAGTGTTTTCACGCGCGAACGGCACGTCGTCCCGCGCACGATGGAATCATCCACAATCACCACGCTCTTGTCCTTCACGAGCGACTCGATGAGGTTCAGCTTAACGCGGACGTTGAAATCGCGGATGAGCTGCGTGGGCTGGAGAAAGCTGCGGCCGACGTAATGGTTGCGGATGAAGGCCATCTCGTAGGGGATGCCGGATTGCTCGGCGTAACCCATCGCCGCGCACACGCCGCTGTCCGGCACGGGAATGACCAAATCAGCTTTGACGTTATGTTCCCGCGCGAGTT
>CAIOUK010000254.1 GCA_903861445.1 uncultured Verrucomicrobia subdivision 3 bacterium | reverse complement strand
GGGACTTTATTCCAGCGCGACGATGATGTTCGGCCACGTGGAGACGATTGACGACCGCATCGAACATCTCGACCGCTTGCGGCAGCAGCAGGATATTTCTTTGAAGCGCGTGGCGGAACACAACGGCAGCGGCGTGAAGCCGGCGCATTTCACCGCGTTCATCTGCTGGACGTTTCAGGCTGAGCACACCAAGTTGCGCGCACCGACCGTCGGCGCGCACGAATATCTCAAGACGCAGGCGCTCGGCCGCATCTACCTCGACAACTTTGAAAACATCCAAAGCTCGTGGGTCACGCAGGGTCTCGAGATCGGTCAGGTCGCCTTGAAATACGGCGCGAACGACCTCGGCAGCATCATGATCGAGGAAAATGTCGTTTCGCAGGCCGGCACCACGTTTCAGATGACCGTGCCGGACATGCACCGGCTCATCAAAGACCTCGGCTACGAACCGCATCAGCGCGACAACTGGTATCGGTTAGTGAATTGAAATTCGTCTCGCCGCCACAGGATTTGCTTGGCGGAGGCGAAAAATTTGGCAGAATTTCCCCATGACCAAAGTCCTGCTGTTGGGTTTGGGCCGCTGGGGCGCAAACCATCTGCGTAATCTGAACAATCTGCCCATCGAGCTTTACGTTGCCGAAGTCGGCGAGAAGCAGCTCGAACCGGCGCGCAAGCTCGGCATTCCCGCCGAACGGCTCACGACGAATTACAAAGATTTCATCAACAAGATTGACGGCGTGGTCATCGTCACGCCGGCGCAATCGCACTTTCCGCTGTGCAAAGAATTTCTCGAAGCGGGCAAGGATGTGTTTGTCGAAAAACCGTTGACGCTCGCCAGCGAGGAATCCAAGGCGCTCGCGGAAATTGCCGAGAAGCACAAACGCATTTTACAGGTCGGCCACATTTTGCGTTTTGATCCGGCGACGCTCTGGCTGCGCGCGGCGGTGCAATTGGGCGACTTCGGCAAGGTGAACATGATTCGCGGCCACTTCGGCGGTTTCAAACGTCCGCGCAACGACAGCGGCGTGATGTTTGCCGACGGCATTCATTTCGTTGACCTGTTCAACTTCATTCTTGGCGCGATGCCGAAAAGCGTCACGGCCATCAACCATGATTTCTTCGGTCGCGGTTTGGACGACGTTTCGTTTGTCTCGCTCGAATACGACACGCCGCACGGCAAAACATGGGCGACGGTGGAGACGGAATACTTTATTCCCGGCAAATTCCGCGAGGTCATTGTCTGCGGCGACAAGATGAGCGCCGTGTGCGATTACAACGTCGCGCAATACAAGATCAAGACCTACGCGAACACGCATTCGCCCGCCGGCGGCAATGATTTCAAGGCCACCGAAGGCGTGGTGAATCAGATTGAATGCCCGCCTGAAGAACCGTTGCTGGCCGAACTGCGCGCGTTCATCGATTCGATCACCACCCGCGCCACGCCGCGCGCCGATGCGTGGTCCGGCTATGACGCCGTCCGCGTGCTGAACGCCGCGCTGGAGTCGGTGAAGACCGGCAAGGCCGTGGAGCTGAAATAATTTAATCCGCGAATTACGCGAATTGACGCAAATTTTTCTGAAACCAAAAACAATGCCTGAACTCATTTTCAAAGAAGAGGTTTATGCCATTGTCGGTGCAGCCATGGAGGTGCATCGGGAAAATGGCTTCGGATTTTCGGAGCCGGTTTATCAGGAATGTCTGGAAGTTGAGTTGGCGAGCCGCAACATTCCCTTCGTGCCGCAGAAGGAGATGCCGATTTTTTACAAAGGCAAGCAGATCAAGAAAACCTATATTGCCGATTTGATTGGCTACGACAAGATTGTTATAGAACTCAAGGCTCTCGACAAACTAACTTCGCGCGAGGAAGCGCAGGTCATCAATTATCTGAAAGTTTCCAAACTCGAAGTTGGTGTGCTGATTAACTTCGGCGCTCCCAGTCTGGAGTGGAAGCGAATCGTGCTGACGAATCGTCCGATTGAATCCATTAACCTGCAACCCAAAAATAATTCGCGTCAATTCGCGTAATTCGCGGATAATAAATTTATGAGCAAAATACCGTTATCAAAATGTTTCGTGAACGCCGAAGTCGAGGAAGCCGCCCTGCGCGCCATCCGCTCCGGCCAATATATCCTCGGCAAAGAATCCACCGCGTTCGAGGCCGAACTCGCCGCGCACACCGGCACCACGCAATGCGTCCTCGGCAGTTCGTGGACGATGATCGTGTATTGCCTGCACCAGTTGCAAGGCATCGGGCCGGGCGACGAAATCATCGTGCCCAGCCACACGGCGTTTCCGAGCATGGAACCGCTGATTCACCTCGGCGCGAAGCCGGTGTTCGCGGACATTGACGACACCTTCGTCATGGATCTGGCGCACGTCGAATCGCTCATTACGCCGCGCACCGTCGGCATCATCGGCGTGCATCTTTACGGCCATCCGATTGACAACGACAAGCTGCTTGCCATCGCGAAGAAAAATAATCTGTGGGTCATCGAAGATTGCGCGCAGGCGCAGGGCGCGAAATACAAAGGCAAAACCGTCGGCAGCATGGGCGACTTCGGCGCGTTCAGCTTTTTCCCGTCGAAGAATCTCACCGTGCTCGGCGACGGCGGCTGCATCACGACCAACAAAGTGGATTACGCCGATCGTCTGCGGATGTTGCGCAACCACGGTCGTCAGGGAAAATACGATCACGAATTCACCGGCTACAACGTGCGTTTCAATGAAATCAACGCCGCCATCGGTCGCGTGATGTTGAAGCACCTCGACGGCTTCAACGAGAACCGCCGCAAGATTGCCGCGCGCTACGGCGAACGTCTCAAAGGCATCGTGCAGACGCCCATTGTCAAAGAGTGGGCCACGCCGGTGTATCACATGTATGTCACGCGCTGCGAACGCCGCGACGATCTCCAGAAATTTCTCAAAGAGAAAAACATCGAGACCGGCGTGCATTATCCGAAGCCGAACCACCTACAACCGGCGGTCATCGGCCTTTTCCCCTACATTCCGAAATTGCCGAACACGGAAAAAGCGGTGAAGGAAATTTTGTCGCTGCCGATCCACGGTGAGATGGGCCTCGACGCGGCGGACAAAGTCTGCGACGCCATCGCGGAATTCTACGGCAAGAAATAGCGGCAAGCTGCCACTGGCAAATTGCAAAACCCTCGCCTGGAAACGGGTGAGGGTTTCTGTTTCAAGATTTTAGGTTTGCTGATGCAAACCCAGAAGCAGTGCAACCGAAATTATAATTGATGCCATTGTGGGCACTGTGGCAGGCTTGGCCATGTTTCAAAGTTTTCTCAAGCGGCTGGTCTTGCTCTCATTATTGATGCCGGGTTGTCTATCCACCTTCGCGGCGGAACCCGCTACGCCCGCACCGACCAGTGAACGCATGGCGTGGTGGCGCGAGGCGCGGTTCGGGATGTTCATCCACTACGGCCCGGTCACGCTGACCGGCAAAGAGATCAGTTGGTCCCGCGTAAATTCCAATCCCAAGTGTCCGAACAAAGGGCCGACGCCAGTGAAGGTTTATGACAATCTCTATAAAAAATTTAATCCAACGAATTTCAACGCCGCAGACTGGGCCGGTGTCGCCAAAATGACCGGCATGAAATATGTCGTGTTGACCGCGAAGCATGGCGACGGTTTTTTGCTCTGGGATTCCCAAGTGGATGATTACAACATCATGCACACGCCGTTCAAACGCGATCTGTGCGCGGAGCTGGCCAAAGCCGTTCGCGCCGATGGGTTGCACATGGGTTGGTATTTCTCGCCGATGGACTGGCGTGATCCGGATTGCCGCTCGACCAACAACAATCGTTTTGTCGCCCACATCCAAGCCGAAATGCGCGAGCTGCTGACCAACTACGGCAAGATCGATGTCTTTTGGTTTGATAGTGACGGTCGCCCGGTGGATTGGCATCCGCAGACGACTTATCCGCTCGTGCGCGGATTGCAACCGCAAATCATCATTGATAACCGCCTTGAAATGGGCACGGGCGAAGAGTGGAAAAATCAGGGCAAACTTCGGGAGAACGAAGACTTTTACACGCCTGAACAGAAAGTTGGCGCTTATGATGACCAGCGGCCGTGGGAAACCTGCATGACGCTTTGCCAACAATGGTCTTGGAAACCAGACGATAAGATGAAATCGCCCGCTGAAGTCATCAGCATTCTCGCCCGCACGGTGGGTGGTGACGGAAACTTGTTGCTCAACGTTGGCCCGATGCCGGACGGCCGCATCGAACCGCGTCAGGTGGAAGTGTTGAAACAGGTTGGTGCGTGGATGAAGGTGAACGACGAAAGCATTTATGGCACGCGCGGCGGCCCGTGGAAACCGACGAAAGCCATCGCCAGCACGCGCAAGGGCAACACCGTCTATCTCCACGTTCTAAAATCGAAAACCGGGCAGATTGAACTACCCGACTTGCCGGCGGAAATCAAATCGGCGGTGCTACTGACGGGAAACCGAAGCCATGTGGATTTCAGCCAGAAAGACGGCAAGCTGGCCATCGTCATTCCGCCGTCCGCGCTGCAACCGATGGACACAATTGTGAAATTG
>CAIOUK010000253.1 GCA_903861445.1 uncultured Verrucomicrobia subdivision 3 bacterium | reverse complement strand
TGGGCCGTCGCCTCCGTGCGCGCCAGCGAATCCATCACCGCCGAGGAGGCGCTAGACAAGAACGTCGTGGACCTGCTCGCCGACGACTTGCCGGATTTGCTGAAACAGATTGACGGCCATGTCTGCGGCGAAAAGACGCTGCACACCGCGAACGCCGCCGTTGTGGAAATTCCGATGCAATCATGGGAACGGTTCGCGCAGATTTTCCTGCGGCCGGAAGTGATGTTCATTTTGATGCTGATGGTGATTTATGGTTTCATCGGCGAATTGAGCAGCCCCGGCGCGATTCTACCGGGCGTGGTCGGCGCGATTGCGCTGGTGCTGGTGCTTTACATGTCGGCGATTCTGCCGGTGAACGTCGCGGGACTGCTGCTCATCGGGCTGGCGGTGCTGCTGTTCATCGCGGACGTGTTCGCCTCGACGCACGGCATTTTGACGGCGGGCGGCATCCTCGCGTTTTTCCTCGGCGCGCTGATGCTGTTCAACCACGGCGGCCCCGGCTACCGGCTGTCGCTCGCGTGGATTTTGCCGGGCACGCTGATCACGGCGCTGTTTTTCATTTTCATCGTCGGCAAAGGCATCGGCGCGCAATTCAAACCGGCGCAGACCGGCACCGGCACGATGATTGGAAAAATTGTGAACGCGCAATCGCGCATTGATTCGGCGGGCGGCAAAGTATTTATTGAAGGCGAAATCTGGAATGCGGTAAGTGAATCGGTGGTTGAGACCGGCCAACCGGTGGAAATCGTTGCGGTGAACGGATTAACTTTGTGGGTTAAACAACAAAAATAAAACAACATTATGGAACTCATCAACCTCATATTAAAGGGCGGCTTGATCTCGGTCGTGGCCATCACCGTCGTCGTGGTCATTTTCGTTTTGCCACAGGCCGTCCGCATTCTGCGCGAATACGAGCGCGGCGTGATCTTCCGGCTCGGCAAATTGCAGGGCGCGAAGGGGCCGGGAATTATTTTTCTTATCCCCATCGTGGACAAGATGGTGAAGATGGATCTGCGCGTGGTGACGATTGACGTGCCCAAACAGGAAATCATGACCAAGGACAACGTGCCGGCCACGGTGGACGCGGTGATGTATTTCCGCGTCGTGGACCCGAACGCGGCGGTGGTGAAGGTGGAAAATTTCTGGAAGGCGACCTCGCTCATCGGCCAGACGACCTTGCGCAGCGTGCTCGGCCAATCGGCGCTGGACGAACTGCTGTCGCAGCGCGACGTCATCAACCTGAAATTGCAGGAGATCATTGACAAGCAAACCGAACCGTGGGGCATCAAGGTCACGTCGGTCGAGGTGAAGGAAGTGTCGCTGCCGGACAGCATGAAGCGCGCGATGGCCAAACAGGCCGAGGCCGAACGCGAACGCCGCGCGAAAGTGGTGAATGCGGAAGGCGAATTCCAGGCCGCCGAAAAAATGGTGCAGGCCGCCGCGTTGATCGCCAAGGAGCCGATCGCGCTGCAACTGCGCTATCTCCAGACCATGCGCGAAATGGCGAGCGAGCACAACACGACGACGTTCCTGCCGCTGCCGATTGATTTGTTCAGCGCGTTTTTGAAGAAATAAGACAGAATTCAAAACCGCGAAATACGCAAAATACGCGAAATGGTTTTTGAGAAAATTGTTCGCGTATTTTGCGTGGTTCGCGGTTAAATTTTTCCCGTTATGCCGCTTTACGAATACGAAATCTGTGAAGGCGAATGCAAGGTATGCGGCGGGACGTTCACGCTGAACCGCCCGTTATCCGCCGCGCCGCTCACGAAATGTCCGGCGTGCAAAAAGCCGGTGCGCAAGGTGTTTTCCGCGTTCAGCACGCCGCACAAGCTCAAGCCGCTGTCTATTTCGGACGCGAAGAAGTCCGGCTTCCAGGTCTACAAGCGGCTGGGCAAGGGTGAATACGAGCGGCAGTGAACTGATTCGCCCGTAAATGGCCGATTTCATTTTGAATTCTTTTTTGACGGAGGTTGTCCATTATCCTAGTGTTAAGCAGCAGATGAATTTTCCCCCGTCCAGATTTTGGCTGGTGTTCGCCGCTGGTGTGATGCTGGCGTTGCCGGCAGTGGCGGAAAACACCATCCAGTTTTCCAAGCCGGTGGATCCGGAATTGGTGAATCGCGCCAATGCCTCGGTGCCAACGCCCACGCAGCGGCGCAGTGTGGTCGGTGGCGTGAGCGCGCCGACCGATGTTTTCAGCAGTCCGGCGAATGACTTGCCCCAGTCCGTGCCGGTGATGATGATGCCGCCGACCGAAGCCATGAAAGAGGCGTTGAATCGGCGGGATAACTGGACGCTCCTGACGCCGGCGGAAATTATGGGTGTGCCCACGGCGGAAAAAATCCTCGGTCTACCGGATGCAAAAGGCGAGGACAAACTCTCGTCAGACGAACGGTTTCTCCTCCGGTTGCAACGTGAGCGGCAGGTCGCCAGCTCGGCGTTGAGCGCCATGCGGCAAGAGGATGCCGACTTGTTGCAGAACGGTAAAAATGCCAGTTCCTTTGCCCGCCACGATGACCGCGTTCCTTTGAGCCGGGCCGAAGCCCAAGCGCAAGCGGGGTCGCCCAAATATTTCAACCCGCTTTTGAACGGCGGGCCGAATATGCCGAACGCGGGCGGGCTCAAGCCCAATTCACCATGGGGTGCGGCACCGGCCGGGGCTTCGCCGTGGGCCACGGAATTCACGCAGCCGAACCAACTGCCGCCGTCGCCTGACCAACTGGCCGGCATGGAGCGGTTTCGCGCGCTGATGGAACCGAATTCGCCGCCGGACAAAACGGTGGTCACGCGGTATGCGCCCGTGGTGGATCCCAATATGCAGGTGCAGCCGTCGTTCAATCCCGCCGGCCGTTCGTATGAGCCGGTGCGGGAAAATATCAGCCGGCCGCAAGGTCTCACGCCGTTGCCCGGTCTGACCGGAGCATATTCCACACCGGTGCAACCCTCCGCGCAGGCGCAGGTGCCGCCGTGGATGCAAAGTGGGGCGCAGCCGTTTTCCCTGCCGCAGCGGAAGTTTTAATACTGCGAAGTCGTCACCAGCACCTGTTCCAGCGTAGAGATGCCGTCGCGCGCGCGGTCGAGTGCGACCATGCGGAGCGTGTGCATTCCCTGATTGATGGCGAGCTTGGCCATTTCGCGCGTGCTGGCGCGGGCAATGATGAGCTTGCGAATCTGATCCGTGATGGTCATGGCTTCGATGATGGCCATACGGCCGACGTAGCCGGATTGTTTGCAACGGTCGCAGCCGCGCCCACGGAAAAGTTGGACGCCATCGAACATCGTCGGGTCAATACCGAGGTCTTCAAACATCTTCGCCGGATACGTCACCGGCTCTTTGCAATGCGAGCAAATG
>CAIOUK010000252.1 GCA_903861445.1 uncultured Verrucomicrobia subdivision 3 bacterium | reverse complement strand
CTACGCGCTGAACATGGTGCAGGAACGCGGCCGCCTGATGATTGAAGCGGGCGACATGGTTTACGCCGGTATGATCGTCGGCGAAAACGCCCGCGAGAACGACATCCCCGTAAATCCCGTGAAGGAAAAACGCCTGACGAATATGCGTTCGCAAGGCGACGGCAAAGGCATCGCGCTCGCGCCGCCCATGAAGCTCTCGCTCGAACGCGCGCTGGAATACATTGACGTGGACGAATACGTCGAAGCCACGCCGAAAAACCTGCGCCTCCGCAAGAAGGAACTGGACGAAACCAAGCGCAAGCGCGGCGAAAAATCCCGCGCCATCAAGTTCGTGCAGGAATAATTTAGAGAAACTTTTCACGCCGCCCGGATGAGTTCGCTCATCCGGGCGATTTTGTTTTTGCCGTTCACTGCAACTGGCTTGCTGCTGACGTGCTTGGGCTTTAACCTGTCCGCATGGTTTGGTTCACTGACCGGCATTATTTTCTGCTCGCTGTGACGTTTTACGGCTTGAGCATGATTTACTCCGTTTTTCTCTGGCGCAAAGGTTTTCGCCGGGACGAGTGGGTCAATTATATTCTGCTCGCCGGCGGCGTGGCATGGCACACGCTGGCCATGACCAAACGCGGCCTGACGCTGCACAGTTGCCCGGTTAACAATCTCTACGAAGCCACCACGTTCCTGCTCTGGGCGCTCGGTTTGGCAACTCTGGTTTATGCACTGATGCCGAAATTCAAATTTCTCACCGCGTTCACTGCGCCGGTGCTGTTCACCGTCGGAATTTTTGCGCTGATGCCCTCGCTCGACCCGCCGCACGGGCCGAAACCGGAATTTTCCGGCGCGCTCCGCAGCCTGCACGCGGCGACGATTCTGCAATCCTACGGTGCGTTTGCCCTCGCGGCGGTGGCGGCGGCCATGTTCCTAATGCAGCAGCATGATTTGAAATTTCACAAGATCCGCGCGCTGCTCTCGTTCCTGCCATCCATCCAGCGGCTGGAAGTCATCACCACGCGGTTAACGACGGTGGGATTGGTTTTGCTGACCATCGGGCTGGTCGCCGGCGCGTGGCTGCCGCGCAAGGACGGCGCGAATTATTTCGCCGATGCCAAAGTCATCTGGTCGGCGCTCGTCTGGCTGGTCTATTTGGAACTGCTCGTGGCGCACCGGTTTTTCGAACGTTCCTCGCGCCGGTTCGCCACCGGTGTCGTTGTGGTTTTCGTCTTGTTACTGCTGACGTTCGGCATCACCAACCATTTTTCTGCCCTGCACAATTAAATGAGCGTCGTCGTCATCGGTTTGAGCCATCGGTCTGCGCCCGTGGAATTGCGGGAACGCTTCGCTTTTCCGGAAAGCAATATTCCTGATGCGCTGAAACAGCTCCGCGAATCCGGCCTGATCACCGAGGGCGTCGTGCTCTCCACCTGCAACCGCGTGGAAATCTACGCCGCCACCGCGCTCGCGCCAGACGACCAGTTTTTTGCGCGCATCAAAAAATTCTTGGTCGAACATCACGCCTACGATGGCGAACTGGGCGACGAGCTTTACACCTTCGCCGAGCCGCACAGCTTGGAGCATTTGTTTAAGGTCGCCGCCGGTCTCGACTCGATGGTCATTGGTGAGACGGAAATTTTCGGCCAGCTTAAGAAAGCTTACGATCTTGCCTTTACTCACCAGCACACCGGTGCGCGGCTGAATAAGGCGTTTCAGCGCGCGTTCAACGTGGCCAAACAGATCCGCACGGAAACGAACATCCAGCGCGGCAGCGTGTCCGTGATGTCGGCGGCGGTGGAGTTGGCGGAAAAGATTTTTACCTCGCTCGCCGAGCACGAAGTTCTTGTCATCGGTGCCGGCGAGACCAGCGAGAAGACGGCCCGCGCCCTGCAATCGCGCGGCGTGAAACGCATCACCGTCACCAATCGTTCGCCCGAACGCGCCACAGCGCTTGCCGCCGAATTGGGCGGGCGCGCGGTGCCGTTCGCGACGTGGCCGGAGGAATTTGAGCGCATTGACATCGCTGTGAGCAGCACCGCCGCTACCACTCACGTTCTTGACCGCGCAACGCTGGAACCCTTGATGCGCCGCCGCAAGAACCGGCCGCTTTTGCTGATTGATATCGCCGTGCCGCGCGACATTGATCCGGCAGTGAGCGAACTCGACAACGTCTATCTCTACAACGTGGACGACCTGAAAGCCATCGCTGACGAATATCTGAAACTGCGTCACGAGGAACTGGAACGCTGCAACGAAATCATTGCCGGAAAAGTGGCGGCCTTCCTGAAGGCGAAACGACTGGCAGAACAATTTCGATAGTTTCCGTCGGCAAGAAATTACATTGCTCCGCCGCAATTCCCGTTTATTTTTCACCTCTGAACATGGTTAAAACATCCCCTTGCGAAATCCCGTCCATCCCGCCCGGCGTCAAACTCACCACGCTCGATAACGGCCTGACCATCATCGTGCGCGAAGACCACAACGCGCCGGTCGTCAGCGCGCAGGCGTGGGCGATGGCCGGCAGCATCCACGAAGACCGCTGGCTCGGCGCAGGGCTTTCGCACGTCCTCGAACATATGCTTTTCAAAGGCACAACGACGCGCGCGGGCAGCCGCATTGACCAGGAAGTTCAGGAGGCGGGCGGCTACATGAACGCCTACACGAGCTTTGACCGCACGGTGTATCACATTGACGTGCCGAACACCGGCGCGGTGAAAGCCATTGATATTCTCTGCGACATCATGCAGCACGCGACGCTGCCGCCGGACGAGCTCGCGAAGGAGATGGATGTCATCCGCCGCG
>CAIOUK010000251.1 GCA_903861445.1 uncultured Verrucomicrobia subdivision 3 bacterium | reverse complement strand
TCCAAATCCCACTCAAAAAATTCTCGTCGCCGACGACGAAGTATTTATGGTGCGTCTGCTGGAAATGACTTTGAAAAAAGGCGGTTACGAAGTCATCAGTTGCCGCGACGGCCAGACGGCGCTCGCCACCGCCGTCACCGCTGCACCGCAGCTCATCGTGCTGGACGTGATGATGCCGGGTCTCGACGGCCTCGACGCGTTGCGGCGGCTGAAGGAAAATCCGGCTACGAAAAATATTCCCGTCGTCGTGCTCTCCGCCAAAGGGCACGCGCTCACGAAGGTCGAGGCGGAACTGGCCGGTGCGGCGATGTTTCTGGCAAAGCCGTTCAGCCCGAACCAACTGCTGGGCGAAGTAAAAAAAATTCTGGAGTCACCGCCCGCATGAGTGTTTGTTGGTTTTCCGTGCTTGGAGTTTTTACAGCGCGGTGCTAAAAATCATTAAGCCCCATGACTGAACCAACGCCCAACCCCAAGAGTGAACGCGCCGCCATCGCGATTCTTGGCGTGCCGTTCGACTGCGTGACACTGGCCGACACCCTTGCGCTGGTGGACGAAATGGTGGCGTCAGGCCGGCCGCATTACGCAACGACGGTGGGTGTGAATTTTTTGCTGCGGGCGCAGGAGGATGTGGAATTGCGGCGCATCCTGTTTGACGCGCACCTGATTCCGCAATTGCTCGCGCGCGCGGAACAAAAAAACTGGCGCGTTTTTTTTCTGGGTGGCACGGACGCGGCGGACGCCGTCGCGGAAAAAATGCGGAGCCGAAATCCGAAATTACAACTGGTCGGTGTGTATTCACCACCCGCCCAGCCATTGCTGGAAATGGATCACGCGGAGATTCTGCGCCGCTTACGCGAAGCCAAGCCGGATATTTTGCTGGTGGCGTTCGGCTCGCCCAAACAGGAAAAGTGGATCAACATGAATTACCGCGAGGCCGGCGTGCCCTTCGTGCTCGGGGCGGGAACTACGTTTAATTTTTTGACCGGCACTTCGGGTTCGCAGCCGGCGCGCGGAACCGTGCGGCTGGGAAAATTTGCCGGCGCGGCGCTGCGGCAATGGTGGGAGTTGCGCGCCAAAAAATCCGCCGCGACCCGGGCCGAGGCTAATATCACGCCGGATCCCTTCGGTAATTTTGTCATCCGGGTGCCGGAACGGCTTGGCCTGACAGAGGCGCAGATCTTCCGCGCCGAATGGCTGCGCGCGGTGGAGAACGGTCATGTGATGTTTGATTTGAGTGATACGACGTTGGTGGACAGCACCGGCATGGGCGTGCTCATCCGCCTGCGTAAACGCGCGCGCGAGTTGGGGCATCAATTATTTCTTGTCGCGCCGCGCCCGCCCATCGAGGCCGCGTTAAAACTGATGAAGCTGGACGAATTCTTCACTATTCAGGCCAGCGTGGCGGGGGCGCGCATTCTGTTGGAAAGCAGCGTGAATGCACCAGTCGTGACCAGCGGCGTGCAGGAAAAGGAATTGCAAATCCGCTGGAGCGGCGAGGTGACCGCGCTGAACGCGGTGGATTTGGGCGTGGGCACCGAGGCGGAACTATCCCAGATTTCGCCGGGCATGACAGTGATGATTGATTTGTCGCGCGTAAGTTTTGTGGACAGCACGGGCATCGGCTTGATGCTGCGCTTCAAAAAAAATCTCACGCGGCGCGATATCACGCTAAAATATGTTAACCCCATCGCCTCCGTCCGGAACACGCTGCAGCACACGCGGCTGGAAAAATACCTGCTGGGCGAAGGGGATTGAACGGCGTTTGGCATTCCTTGCCGCCCGGTGTGCGGTGCGATGGGCGGTGCCGGCGAAGGAATTTATCAGTTTGAGATTGGCAATCCCCACCGCATCCGTATCGTGAAGGAAAATGAAACCAACTGATTTCTCCGACGCGCGCGTTTTGGTCACGGGCGGCGCAGGCTTCATTGGCAGCGCGCTGGTTTGGGCGCTGAACCGGCGCGGTTGCGACAACATCGTCGTCTGCGACCTCCTTGGCACGAACGATAAATGGCGCAACCTCACGCCGCTGCGTTTTGCCGATTACGTCGAAGCCGCTGATTTGCTGCCGCGTTTGCAAAGCGGCGCGCTGGGTAAATTTGATTTGGTTCTCCACTTGGGCGCGTGTTCGGCCACGACGGAAAAAGATGCGACGTATCTCATCAAAAATAATTACGAGTTCACCCGCGACCTCGCCACTTGGTCGCTCACGAACAAAGCGCGGTTCGTCTATGCGTCGTCCGCCGCGACTTACGGCGACGGCGCGCAGGGCATGGAAGACAACGAGCTGCTGCTCGACACGTTGCGCCCGCTGAATATGTATGGCTACTCGAAGCACCTGTTCGACCTGCACGCCAAGCGCGGCGGTTTCCTGAACAAGATTTGCGGCCTTAAATATTTCAATGTTTTCGGCCCGAACGAGGATCACAAGGGCGATATGCGTTCGCTCGTCCACAAAAGTTTCGCGCAGGTGCAGGGCAAGGGCGTCATCCAGTTATTCAAAAGCTATAAGCCGGAATTCAAGGATGGCGAGCAAAAGCGTGATTTTCTTTACGTCAAAGATTGCGTGGCGATGACGTTGCATCTCGCCGCGACGCCGCGCGCAAACGGCCTTTTCAACATCGGCTCCGGTCATGCACGGACTTGGATTGATTTGTCGAACGCCGTGTTTACCGCGCTGAAAAAGAAGCCCGCCATCAAGTTCATCGCGATGCCCGAAACGATTCGCGACAAGTATCAATACTTCACGCAGGCTAATCTGCTGCGCCTGCGCGGTGCCGGTTACGCGGCACCCGTCATGTCGCTGGAAAATGCCGTGTTCGATTATGTCCGCAAATATCTCATCACGGATAAGCGGCTGGATCCGGCGGTGGAATAAGGCATTTGGCGAAAGTTGCCGCCGCCAAGCGCCTGATTTCCGTCGCGCCTTCACGCTGATCGAACTGTTGGTGGTCATCGCCATCATCGCGATTCTGGCAGCGCTGCTGTTGCCGGCTTTGAGCAAGACCAAGGCATCGGCCAAGGCTATAGTCTGTTTGAATAATCTTAAACAGTGGAGTCTGGCGACACATCTTTACGTGGCGGATCATGATGACTTTCTGCCGCCGGAAGGTGTGGCTAATCCCACGGCTTCCGATACGAATAGCGGCTGGTATGTGCAATTACCTTTAGAATTAAAGTTGCCCCGTTATGCAGATATGCCATGGCACACCAACGCAATTATTGAACCAGAAAATTCCGTTTGGATCTGTCCGGGCAATACGCGGCGTAGCAATGGCATTAATCTGTTTCATTACACGCTAAACCAAGGTTTCAATGGCACCGGAACTAACGATCATCCAAAAATCAAACTATCTGCCATTCCGGCTGCGCCCGTCACAGTGGTTTGGTTGTTCGACAACGAGCAGAAGCCAGCGCTGGGTGACGGCAACTCGGTCACCAATCTGCATAATGTCGGGGCGAACTTTTCCTTCCTTGATGGCCATGCCAAGTGGTTCACAAAAACTGCCTATTGGAACGGCACCGGCAGCGGCGTCACCAACAATCCCGAATTGGTTTGGAATACTTTCCCATAAAAAAAGAGCGGCCGATGATGGCCGCTCTTCATGAAGCTGAATTTTAAATTTACACCGCCGCTGCAATCGCATCGCCCATCTGCGTCGTGCCGACGCGTTTCGCATTCGTCTCAATCGGATTGTAAATGTCGCCGGTGCGGTTGCCCGCATTAATGGCCGTGGTCACGGCGTTTTCGATTGCCACCGCCGCGTCGTTCAAACCAAAACTCTGCCGCAACATCATCGCGCTCGAAAGAATTTGCGCGATGGGATTCGCCAGATTTTTTCCGGCGATGTCCGGCGCAGTGCCGCCCGCTGGCTCGTAAAAACCGAAAGTTTGATTGCCGTTCGTCGCACCAAGACTTGCGCTCGGCAACATTCCCAGCGAACCGCCGAGCGCCGCCGCCTCGTCGCTCAAAATATCGCCGAACATATTTTCGCAGAGCATCACGTCGAACTGCGTGGGCTTGAGCATGAGCTGCATCGCGCCGTTATCCACGAACATATGATCCAGCGCCACGTCGGGATAATTTTTGCCGACGCGCGTCACGACTTCGCGCCACAGAATGCCGTTCTCCAGCACGTTTGCCTTGTCAATGCTCGTCAATTTCTTGCGCCGCAACTGCGCGGCCTTGAACGCGACGTGCGCGATGCGCTCGATTTCAGGAGTCGTATAAACCATTGTATCTATTGCGCGAAAATTGCCGCCACCGATGTCTTCGGTTTTTTTCGGCTGGCCGAAATACATTCCGCCGGTCAGCTCGCGCACGACCAAAATATCAATGCCGTCGCCCTGCCGTTCCTTCGCGAGCGGACACGCGTGCGCCAAAACTTTCGGCAATTTCACCGGCCGCAAATTGGCGAACAAACCAAATTCTTTTCGCAACCGCAGCAGCGCGGCGCGTTCAGGACGTTCTTCCTTTGGAATCGTCGGATCGCGATCTGGCAAACCGACGGAGCCGAACAAAATGGAATCGGATTTTTTGCAGAGCGCGAGCGTCGCGTCAGGTAACGCTTTTCCGGCCGCGTCAATGCCCGCCCAACCGACTGGCGCTTCGGTGATGTTGAGTTGAAAGCCGAATTTTTTTTCCGTGGCGCGCAAAACCTTGATGGCCTCGCGCATGACTTCGTTGCCGATGCCGTCGCCGGCGAGCGCTGCGATGTTGTAAGTTTTCATAAAATTGGTCGGAAAGTTTAACCGCGAAATACGCGAAATACACGAAAAGAAATCAGGCTGACTGCGCTCAAAAATTTGTTCGCGTATTTCGTGTATTTCGCGGTTAATGATTGGCGATGGCTTTGCCCTACAAAATCGCTGCGCTGCTCTACGTTTTTAACGAGCGCGACGAAATCTTGCTGCTCGAACGCGCGCAGGAACCAAATCGTGGCTTCTGGAGTCCGTGCGGCGGAAAACTCAAAATGGACACCGGCGAATCGCCCTACGCCTGCGCCGCGCGCGAGGCGCACGAGGAAATTGGCTTAAAACTTGCGCCGTCGGATTTACATCTGACTGGCCTCATCAGCGAACACGGTTATCAGGGCCAGACGCACTGGTTAATGTTCTTGTTCGAGGTAAAAAAGAAATTAAATGCGCTGCCGCCGCCGATGAGCGAAGGTCGCTTTGAATTCTTCCCGCGCAAAAAAATCGCCGCGCTGAAAATTCCGCAGACTGACCGCGAGCAGATCTGGCCGTGGTTCTGGCAATTTCGCGACGGTTTTTTTGCGGCGCATTGCCATTGCCATGCCGATGGTCGCAACGATTGGACTTTGGAGGAGACAAAATGAGTGACTCGATTATTGATTTACACAGCGACGATTATTTTATGGGTGAAGCTTTGCGTCAGGCGGCCAGGGCTTACGAACGCGAGGAAGTGCCCGTCGGCGCGGTCATCGTGCGCGAAGGCCGCATCATCGCGCGGGCATTCAACCAAGTGGAGACGTTAAAGGACGCCACCGCTCACGCGGAGATGCTCGCGCTTACGCAGGCGGAAAATGCCGTGGGCGACTGGCGGCTGACGGATTGCACGCTTTACGTCACCAAGGAGCCGTGCCCGATGTGCGCCGGCGCGGTCGTCCACACGCGGCTGGCGCGCGTGGTGTTCGGCGCGGGCGATGCGAAGGGCGGCGCGGCGGGCGGCGCGCTGAACCTGCTGCAATTCCCGACGCTCAACCACCGCTGCGAAATCACCGCCGGCGTGCGGTTGGAGGAATGCCGCGACCTGCTGAAAAGCTTTGTCGCCGGACCGCGCGCGGCGAAGAAGACCGGCGGAAGTTCGGACAAATAAAAAACGAGGCCATCTTGCGATGGCCTCGTTGCGAATCGGAAAACTTAAATCAGTTGCCGCTGAAGTTGAAGGCCGGCTGATAAACCGTGTTGGTGCCGTTTTGCAGGGCGGT
>CAIOUK010000250.1 GCA_903861445.1 uncultured Verrucomicrobia subdivision 3 bacterium | reverse complement strand
TGACGGGTGTGCCACTGCCGCTGCTATCGTATGGCGGATCCTCAGTGTTGTGCTCGTTGATCGCCGTGGGCTTGATGCAAAACATACACATCCATCGAAAGGGATACTAAACTATGAGCAATAACTTCTCCCGGCGCCGCCGTGGAATGCGATTCAAGCCCAAAGGCGGGCTGAATCCCGCTCACCAAAAAACCGACCGCGACGCCGTTGAAGCGCGTCAGGAAGTCGTCACCGAACAGGGCGGACAGGAACGCCTGTTCGAGAAACGCCACCAGAACGAGATTGACCGCGCCGAAAATGTCGCCGCCGGTTTGCCGCCAGAGGGCAAGCCCGAGGCCATGGCGCACGAGCACGCGCACCCGCATCCGCACGAACACAAACATGAGGCCGCAGCCGCCGTGCCGGTTGCCGAGGAATCGTTCGCGCCGGTGAAAATCGCCGAACAACCGAAAGGCTTGATTGACACCATCAAGTCCGCCGCGACGAGCATCGTCAAAAAAGTTCAGAAGCTCATCCGCCCGGAAGTTCGCGTCCACAAGGAAGTCATCATCAACGCCGAGACGCTCGAAACGCGTGTCGCGGTGACCGAAGATGGCAAGCTGGAGGAATTCAACATCGAGCGCACGACCGAGGAACGCCTCGTCGGCAGCATCTTCAAGGGCAAGGTGCGCAATCTCGAAGACGGTTTGAAAGCCGCATTCGTGGACATCGGCTTCGAGAAAAACGCTTTCCTGCATTACTGGGATATCGTGCCAAATCAATTCGACTCCGGCGTGGAAATCGTCGAGCGCGAAAACCAAGGCCGCCGTCCGCAGCGTCCGAAGATTACGCAAAAGGACATTCCGCGTCTTTATTCGCCCGGCTCGGACATCATTGTGCAGGTCACGAAAGGCCCCATCGGCACGAAAGGCCCGCGCGTCACGACGAATCTCGTGCTGCCCGGCCGTTTCCTCGTGTTGCTGCCGAACTCGGATCAAAGCGGCATTTCCCGCAAGATTGAAAATCCCGAGGAGCGCAAGCGCCTCAAGAAAATTCTGCGCGAACTGCATATTCCCGACGGCATGGGCGTCATCATGCGCACCGCCGGCGAAGGCCAACAGCTCCGTTACTTCGTGCGCGACCTCGCGTTTCTCGTCGAGGAATGGAACCAAATCCAGGAACGCATCAAAAAACAGCCGATGGCGACCTGCGTCTTTCAGGAGCCGGATTTGATTGAGCGCACCGTGCGCGACTTTCTCACCGAGGACGTCGAGCGCATCGTGGTGGACAACAACAAGGCCTACGACCGCATGCGTGAGATGATTTCCAAGATCTCCAAGCGCTCGGCGAACAAGATCAAATTATACACGGAAGCGCAGCCGATTTTCGACCGCTTCAACGTGAGCAAGCAGTTGGAAAACACCTTCTCGCGGCAGGTGAATTTGAAGAGCGGCGGCGCTATCGTCATTGATGAAACCGAGGCGCTCGTGGCGATTGACGTGAACACCGGTCGCCACAAAGGCGGCAAGGATCAGGACGCGCTCATCTTGAAGGTGAACCTCGAAGCTGCCGAAGAAATTTGCCGCCAGCTTCGCCTCCGCAACATGGGCGGACTCATCGTGCTGGACTTCATTGACATGAAATCCGGGCGTGACCGCCAGCAGGTTCACAACCGCATGCGCGACGGTTTGCGCCGCGACAAGGCCAAAACCCACATCCTGCCCATCTCGCAACTGGGCCTGATGGAAATGACCCGCCAGCGTCACAGCGAAAGCGTCCGCGCCGCCGTGTATGACGACTGCCCCTATTGCAAGGGCCGGGGCAAGGTGAAGAGCACCGTGACCATGAGTGTGGAAATTCAGCGCAAACTGCAAGAAATCCTCAAGAAGCGCACACGCGACGAGAACGACTTCCAATTGCGCATCGTGGTGCATCCGACCGTGCTGGAACGGCTGCGCACCGAGGACGAGAAACATCTCATCGAGATGGAGAAACGTTACTTCGGCAAATTGTCCTTCCGCGCAGACACCGGTATGCACGCCGAGCAGTTCAAGATTGTGAACGTGGAGACGAACGAAGAACTCGCCAGCGTTGGCGCGTGAAATAAATCTG
>CAIOUK010000249.1 GCA_903861445.1 uncultured Verrucomicrobia subdivision 3 bacterium | reverse complement strand
TCAAATCGGCGGTGCTACTGACGGGAAACCGAAGCCATGTGGATTTCAGCCAGAAAGACGGCAAGCTGGCCATCGTCATTCCGCCGTCCGCGCTGCAACCGATGGACACAATTGTGAAATTGGAATTGAGTCGTTCGGCCATGGACATTCCCGCGTTGACCGCCGCTGAATGAAAACATTTTGAAATGCTGGCGCCGTAGTTTGAGCGCCGGTTCGGAGTAAAAGAAATTCGTGCCAGCGCACCGGTTTTATGGCTTCATTATCGCCTCATGAGCATTGAGAATCCTGAAATCAGCCTCGTCATTCCGTGTTACAACGAGGAAGGCAATCTGCGCGAACTCATCAAGGCCATCCGCGAGTCTGTGGACCCGCTGAAGCTAGCCTACGAAGTCGTCATCACCGACGATTGCAGCAAGGACAAGTCGTGGGAAATCCTCAAGGATCTCGCCGCCAGCGACCCGCGCATCCGCGTGCAGAAATTTGCGTTCAACTGCGGCGAGAGCGCGGCGAGCTTCGCCGGCCTCAAGGCGGCGCGCGGCAAATATCTCTTCACGCTCGACGCTGATTTACAGAACGATCCGAAAGATTTGCCGAAATTTCTGGAGCAATTGAAGCATTTTGATTGTGTCTGCGGCACGCGCGTGAAGGTGCGCGGCGAGGGCGACCATTTTATCCGCGTGGCGTCCTCGCGCATCGCCAACGCCGTCCGCAACAAGCTTTCCGGCGAAAAAATTTCCGATGCCGGCTGCACCTACCGCGCGTTCAAGCGCGAGTGCATCGAGAACCTGAAATTCTTCAAGGGCATGCACCGCTTCCTGCCGACGCTGTTCAAGATCGAAGGCCACACCGTCACCGAGATTGAAGTCAGCAACAACCCACGCTTTGCCGGCCAGAGCAATTACGGCGTGTGGAACCGGCTGTTTGCTTCGTTCTACGATCTGCTGGCGGTGCGCTGGATGAAAAAGCGGATGTTCAAATACAAAGTGGCCGAGAAAATTAATTAGTCGGCCATGCAGCGGATTTTGATCATCACCGCGAATGGCGTGCTGCTGGTTTTTCTGCTCATCGGTCTGCCGGCGGCAGCGCGAGCGCAATGGGGGAATCTGCAAATTTCATCGGCCACCACCGGACGCCTGCTGATGTTTTGCGGTCTGGGAATCGCGGCGGCGGCTAATCTCTTCGCCGCACTGTTTCTATTAAAAGTCCGCAAACAGAAAATTCTCTGCTGGGAATGGGCGGCGGTTTTTGGCGGGCTGCTGCTAGCATTTTTTGCTTACACCCGCGGCTATCTGGATTTCGCGTGGCTCACGCACGCGCTCCAGTGGCTGCAAAAACATTTTTGAACCGGTTCAGACGCGGTAGGCGTCAATCGGTTCCGCGCCAATCGTGCCCGCCAGCTTCTTCAAATAATCCGGCGACTCGACCGCTTCCAAAGTTTTCCGGGCGGCCGTGAGGCGTTCTGCGATGCCGAGTTTTTCCGCGACATCGGTGTAGTTCGGACGGCGGAGAAAGGCGTTCAGATATTCGACGTGGCGTTTCCAGAGCGCGCGGTCGATTTTTTGTTTCGCCGCCAGTCGCACCGCATACCACGGACTCGCCAAGAGATTTTCGCGGGTGAAAAATTTCCGCACGTCGGGATGATCCAGGCCTTTGCCTTCCCATTCGTCGTGGAGCATGATGTGCAGCAACGCCTTCAGCGGCGGGATCGCCTGCGCGATGCTGCCGTCGTCAAAATACATTTTCGCGACGCGCTTTTGCGTGGCGAGAATGTTGTCC
>CAIOUK010000248.1 GCA_903861445.1 uncultured Verrucomicrobia subdivision 3 bacterium | reverse complement strand
TCGGTGCTTGGACGTTTTTCCGGCAGCTCAAATTATCGCCGCTAGCCGCGCTGCTGGGCGCGCTGGCCGCCGTGTTAAACAGCACCTTCTTTGCCACCGCCTGCTGGGGCGTGGCTTCCCAACAAATCGCCCTGGGAATGGATTTTCTAGCGCTGGCGCTAATCGTCAGCAACAGCCGCGAAACGCCTTGGCTCATCCGCTGGACACGGCTGGCGCTGGCCGGTCTGTGCGTGGGCGTCAATGTGATGGAAGCAGCGGACATCGGCGCGCTTTACAGCCTGTTCATCGCCGCCTTTGTTTTTTACAAAGCCCTGACAGAAGCGCATGTCCCGCCGTTCGTAAAAACTATCCGGGGTCTCAGTCAGGTGGCGGTCATTGCCGTCTTTGCCGGATTCATTGCCTATCAGACGATTGTTTCGCTGGTCGGCACCAGCATCACGGGGGTGGCGGGAACGGCGCAGAACGCGGAAACTAAGGCCCAGCACTGGGACTGGGCCACGCAATGGAGCCTGCCCAAAAAAGAAACCTTCAGTCTCATCGTGCCGGGCGTGTTCGGTTACAAAATGGATACGCCCAAAGATATGATGCCACAATTTGAGGATGCCTATCGCGGTGGCGTCTATTGGGGCGGCATCGGGCGCGATCCGGGGTTGGATCGCTTTCTCGATGCGGGCGCACCAGGCACACCGCCGTCGGGCTTCATGCGGTTCACGGGCGGCACGAATTATTGCGGCATTCTGGTGCTGCTCATCGCGGCGTGGACGGTGGCGCAATCGTTCCGGCGGCAAAACTCCTTGTTCCAGGAAGCCCAAAAAAGACTGATCTGGTTCTGGGCAGTGGTGGCGCTCCTTTGCCTACCGCTCGCCTGGGGTCGCTTTGCGCCGGGCTCCCATGCCAGCGGTGACGTTCTGTTTTATGCGTTGCTCTACAAGCTGCCTTATTTTTCGACCATCCGTAATCCCATTAAATTCCTGATATTTTTCTCGTGGGCACTGTCGATTTTATTCGCCTACGGCGTTCACGCTTTGAACCGCCGGTATCTGGACGGCACCGCGCCGAAAGCGTCCGGCCTGGTTTCACAGTTGCAACTTTGGTGGGCGAAGTCGGGCGCGTTTGACCGCAAATGGACTTTTTCCGGCGTGGGATTGCTGGGCGCAAGTGCGCTGGGCTGGTTAATTTATTCGGCGCAAAAACCCGGACTCATCCAATACCTCCAGAAAATGGGTTTCCCAGACGCGACTCAGGCGCAAGAAATCGCCGGGTTCAGCATCAGTCAGGTCGGCTGGTTTTTGCTGCTGCTGGCTGCCGCGCTAACCTTGGTCACACTGGTCATTGCGGGCTATTTTAACGGAGCACGCGCGAAAACCGGTGGACTGCTGCTCGGCGGATTTCTGCTGTTTGATCTGGGCCGGGCGGATTTGCCTTATGTCATCCACTGGGATTACAAGCAGAAATACGAAGTCGGCTCGCTGAATCCGGTGGTGGATTTTCTGCGGAACCAACCCTATGAACACCGCGTGGCCGCCCTGCCTTTCCGCGCGCCGCCGGGCTTGGAACTGCTTGACCAGCTCTATCGCATCGAATGGATGCAGCACCTCTTTCTTTATTACAATATCCAATGCCTCGACGTCATCCAGATGTCGCGTATGCTCGAAGAACTGAAAGCCTATTACGAAGCACTCGCCCCGCGCGGCACGGCCGAAAGTGTCCCGCTACTGGCACGGCATTGGGAACTGACCAATACCCGCTATATCCTCGGGCCGGCGGGTTATTTGGACGTGCTAAACCAGCAGCTTGACCCCGGCAAAAACCGTTTTCGCATCGCGCAGCGCTTTGAAATTGTGCCCAAGCCCGGCATCTTGCAACCGCAGCGATTGGAAGAACTCACGGCCACGCTGCAAAACGAGGGCAAGTATGCGCTCTTTGAATTCACCGGCGCCCTGCCCCGCGCCAAACTTTATTCCAACTGGCAGGTCAACACCAACCTCGCCGCCGCCCTCAAAATCATTTCGGATTTGAAATTTGATCCGGCAAAAACCGTGGTGGTCTCCACGCCGCAAAAAGGTTTGTCCGCCGTGGCGACCAATGACAATTCCGGCACGGTGGAGTTCACCCGCTATGCGCCGAAGCATATCGAGTTCGCTGCGCACGCCTTCACGCCGTCGGTGCTGCTGCTCAACGACCACTTTGACCCCGGCTGGCATGTGACCGTGGATGGCAAACCGGCGGAGTTGCTGTGCTGCAATTTCCTGATGCGCGGGGTTTATCTGGAACCGGGACAACACACGGTGGTGTTTGATTTCAGCCTGCCGAACAAACCGCTTTACGTCACGCTGTCGGCCATCGGCGTGGGAATGCTCTTGTGCGTTGCCTTGTTTGTCCTGACGCGCCGCGCAAAAACGCCGGCCTGACCCGTCATAATCCCGTCGGGTGATGTAAAAACACCCACGGGACTTTGAATTTTTTGGAAAGCTCCGCCGCCAGCGCCTTCACGCCAAAAGTTTCCGTGGCGTAATGGCCGCCGTAAAAAACATTCACGCCCAGTTCCTCCGCCAGCGCAAACGTCCAGTGCGGGCCTTCGCCGGTGATGAACGTGTCCACACCCGCGTCCACCGCTGCTTTCAACTCCGCGCCCGCGCCGCCAGTGACCACGCCGATGTGCCGGCAAATTTTCGGACCGCCGGGAATGAGCAGCGGTTTCGCGCCCGTCGCCCGTGCCAATTTCCGTGCGAGTTCCACGCGGGAAATTTTCGCGCGTGACTGGAGGCCGATGTTTTGTCCGTGACTGAAGAAAAACGGCTGCAGTTTTTTCAAGCCCAGCGCGGCGCAAAGCTGCGCGTTGTTGCCGAGTTGCGGATGCGCGTCGAGCGGCAGGTGCGAGCTATAAACCGCCAGATTATTTTCGACGCAAAGTTTGATGAGTTCAAATTTTTTGCCCGTCCAGGGATGCGCCGGCGACCAGAACAAGCCGTGATGGACGATGAGCAAATCCGCTTTCGCCGCGATCGCGAGTTTCACCGTCGCGAGACTCGCGTCCACGGCGGCGGCCACGCGCGTGACCACGCCGGAATTTTCCATCTGCAAGCCGTTCACCGCGCCGGCGTAATCGCCGATTTTGGCGATGCGCAGCCGCTGGTCGCAGTGTTTGACAATGGCGGCAAGCAAAGTTTTCGGCATGGCGCGATGAAAACAAATTGCCACGAAACTGCAAGCGGGAATCAGCCCGGCGAGTTCGGGTGCTTGGCAAACATCGTCGTGTCGTCACTGGCCGGCGCTCCAACCAGCCGCACCATGGCCTGGCACAGGGTCTTGTCCACGTTGAACGGCGGGCCATGAAGCTGGTAGCCGGACTTCAATTTCCGGTTCACCTTTTCCGCGAAGTGATGGTAGTTGGCATGAAAATCATCCTCGGTGCTGACCACCACCGTATAATCCGCAACATGGGGCGAAACAGCAACCGGTGACATCGGTAGGGAATGGTTCATGGCTGATGCGCACAATCTAACATTTGCCGCCGGATTGCCAAAATATAATCTAGCGGTTGCCCCGGCTGCGCGCGTGCGGCAACATGATGCTTCATGGCTGAACGCGTTTCCCTCCGCCTCAACCGCCCAGAAATGGCGCGGTTGATGGTGGCGCTTTGGCTATCGCTCGCCGTGCATCTCGGCGTCTGGGGCGGTTATGCGGCGGGGGAAAAATTCGGCTGGTGGCAACATTTCCATGTGCCGGCGTGGTGGCATAAGGCCGAGAGAAAAAAACCACTGACACCGGTCGCGCAAATGCAGATGATCGATCCGACCATTTTCGTGGAGGTGACGCACACTGACACCGAGCCGCCGGTGCGGGCAAAATATTATTCCGATAAAAATTCCCGCGCCGCCAATCCCGACGCCGCCAATGCCAACCAGCCGAAGTTGAAAGGCCGGCAGAAGGACATGGCTAAAACCGAAGACGCGCCAAAATTATCCAAGCTGCAGCCGTCCGCGCCGCCGCCCCAACCGCGCGTCGAATCGGCCACCGCCATCCAGGATGTGCCGCCCGGCGAAACCGAGCAGGCCGAGCTGCATCAAACGGCTGCCGCACAGAAAACAGTGCCGCCGCGGCCGGAACGGCCGCGCACGCTCAATGCGGCGCTCGCCCAGCAATCCCGGTCGCTGCCCGGCCAGCAGATGCAACAGGCCGGCGGCGTGAAGCGGCAGTTGCAATGGTCGTCGCTCGATGCGAAATCCACGGCGTTCGGTGCCTACGACCGCGCCATCGTCGAGGCGGTGACGCAGCGCTGGTATGATTTGCTCGACAGCCGACGGTTCGCGCAGGATCGCACGGGCAAGGTCATGTTGCGATTCAAGTTGAAAGCCGACGGCAGCGTTTCGGAAATGCACACGCTGGAAAACACCGTCGGCGAAATGCTCGGCTACGTCTGCCAGTCCGCCGTTGAGGAAGCCGCGCCGTTCGCCAAATGGCCGGCGGATATGCAGCGCATGATTGGTGCGAATTTTCGGGAAATCACCTTCACTTTTTACTATTATTGAACCGTCATTGAATTTATGGACAAACTCGTTTATCTGCTGTTGTTCGCCACCTCCGTCGTGGGCACGGGCGTCGTGCTCTGGCGCGCGTGGGCGTTGCGCTGGAATCAAGTCGTGCCTACCGCCATCGCCGAAGCCGTGACCGGGTGCCGCACGCGCGACGATGTGAAAAAACTTCGCGATGACTGCGCGAAAAATCCTTCGCCACTCAGCCGGCTGCTGCTGCTCGCCGCCGACCACCTCGACTGGCCGAAGGCCGACAACACGGATTCGCTCGAAACCGCCGCGCGCCATGAAGTCGTCCAGCTCGAACGCGGCCTCGTCGTATTGGAAATCATCATTGGCATCGCGCCGTTGCTCGGTCTCGTCGGCACCATCATCGGCATGATGGCCGTGTTCAATGACATCGGCG
>CAIOUK010000247.1 GCA_903861445.1 uncultured Verrucomicrobia subdivision 3 bacterium | reverse complement strand
GCGAACGCGGCGGTTTTGCCGGTGCCGGTCTGCGCGCTGCCGATGACGTCTTTGCCGGCCAGCACCAGCGGAATTGCGCGGAGCTGGATGGGCGTGGGATCCACATAACCCATCGCTTTGACGCCATCGAGAATTTTCTCGGAAAGACCTAATTTGCTAAAAGCCATGAGAAATAGTAGCAATTTGGCGAATTAAGGGAAGCCGTGAATTGAGCTTTGTGGTTGCGGGCGGAATCCGCCTGACGTTAGCCTGCCGCGATGCAAACGCTCGTCGAAGATTTTCTGCAATACCTGCGGCACGAGCGCGGCCAGTCGGATAACACGGCGAAAACCTACGCCGCGTTGCTCGGCAAATTTACCGCGTGGGCAGAGAAGCAAAAGCTCACGGACTGGCGCGACGTGGAGCTGAAGCATCTGATGGCGTTTCTCGCGCACGAGCGCGTGCGCGGCGCAACCATCGGTCGCCCGTCCACGCGCGCGGGCGCAGCGCCCAAACCCGCGCGGCGCATGAGCGGCGAGAGCGTGTATCTGGAAATCGCCGCGCTACGGGCGTTTTACAAATTCGCCGAGAACGAAAAAATTCTGCCCACGAACCCGGCAGAAAATCTGTCGCTGCCGCGCCGCTGGAAGCGGCTGCCGAAGGCGTTGAGTAACGACGAAATCACCCGGCTGCTCAAGCCCGAGGAAATAGCATCGCCGGAAAATCTGTGTGATCAGGCGATTTTGGAACTGGCCTACGCGAGCGGCCTGCGTTTGAGCGAGTTGAAAAATCTACGGCTGGAGCAGCTTCATCTCGACGCCGGCTTTATCAATGTCATCGGCAAGGGCAACAAGGAGCGTGTGGTGCCGGTGGGACGAACCGCGATCAATGCGTTGAATCGTTTCATCGAAGCGGGCCGGTCCAAACTCATCACGCCGAAATCGCCGGCGAATGTTTTTCTCACGAAGCGCGGCACGACGTTCGCTTCCGTCACACTTTGGCTGCGCATCAAGAATCGCGTTCGCCGCGCGGGCATCGAGCGCAACATCACGCCGCACATGTTGCGGCACAGTTTCGCGACGCATCTGCTGGAACACGGCGCGGACTTGCGCGTGATTCAGGAACTGCTCGGCCACGCGAACATTGGCACGACGGAGATTTACACGCACGTCACCGGCAGCCGGCTGCGGGACATTCACCGGAAGTTTCACCCGCGGGCGTAAAGATTAAAAGCTTGTCGCGCGAAGGCCGCGAAGAAAAACGAAGGTTAAAAGCTTTTCTGCTTTCGCTGGCTTCGCGGCTTTCGCGCGACAATTCCTGCTTCACTCAAAATCGTAGACCACGACTTTTTTCACGAACGGCTTCACGCATTGCGCAATGAATTCCAAGTGCTGCGGATGCGCCTGATAATCGTCCTGTGCCTGCTTGCTGGTGAAAACCGTATTGAGCGCGACCTGATAAGTTTGATCCACCACGGGCCGCGCGCTGCCGACCATTTTGCCGATGTGAAAATACGTCAGGCCGGGAATGGTTTTGAGAAACTTTTCACCGCCGGTGATGACGGCATCCGCCGCTTCAGGTTTTGCCGGGTCGGTCCAGAAAATGACAACGTGGTTGAAGCCTGACGCCTTTGGAGTTGATGTTTTCATGGGATAAAATTAATCCTGCTGCCGGGCGCGTAACGAGCCGCCTGAAAGATTTTTTCATCCGCTAAAACCGGCTCACAGATAAGGATGATGCATTCCGGCGCGAACGTCCTAGGTTAATCGCGTCAGGCGGAAGTGTCGTCTTTTTTACCTTTTTTACCTTTTTTCTCTTTCCCGCCAGCTTTCTTCGCGGGCGGTGGCGTTGCCTTTTTCACGGGCTGAACCGGGGTGGCGGCTTGTGCTTGAACAGGCGATGGGTGGACGACAAATGCGTCCGCCGGTGCTGGTGCGATGGTGGGTGCCGGCGCGGGCGCGAGTTCGGGCGCGAGTTCAGTCGCGAGATCAGTCGCAAAATCAGGTTCAGGGATGACCACTCGTCCGGCTGGTGAATCGTCCGGCAAAATATAATATTGCGGTGTGGCGCAGCCGCCCAACACAATGGAAACGGCGGCGATGACCAGCAGGCGGCTGATAAATAGTGGGAGTTTCATGTTCGCACAGGGTTTAAATTGCTCGGATAAGCCAGCCCCACCGCTGCTTCAGGCTGGGTCATTGCTTGGCTTGGCGAGCATATTTAGACGGAACTTCCGGCGAGTCAACTTATTTTACCAACCGCTATCTGTCGGCCATGACATTGTCGCTGAAAATTTCCGGCCGGGAAAGCGTTGGGCTGGCCGGCGGCGGAAACTTCAATCTTTCTCTACCCGTTGAATTTTTCGTAAGCTTTCGCATTCTATGAGCAAAACTGCATTGGTATTCGCCGG
>CAIOUK010000246.1 GCA_903861445.1 uncultured Verrucomicrobia subdivision 3 bacterium | reverse complement strand
GTGTAATCGTGGAAGAGCGTGCCGCGCGGGGCTTCGCTCACGCCCACGCCGCGTAGATTATTGATGCCGGCGTCGGCGCGGAGATAGTCGCTCGACAGTTCGGGATCGTCCATGTAGCGCTCGACGTATTCGATGCTCGCGAGAATTTCGATGAGCCGCGCGTAGTGATACAGGAACGACGAGGTGACCGCGCCGTGGCCGAGCTTCTTGAATTTCTTCAACTCCGCGTCGGCTTTCGGAACGCCCATCTGTTCGCAAACGTTGAGGCGGGCCAGCGGACCGACGCGATAAATGCCTTCCGGAAACCCGAGCGGCAGGTAGTAGGGCGATTTCAGATAAGAATTGCCCTGCACGGATTCGCCGATGAAATCGAGATAGTTCAGCGCGTCGAGCTGATCGGCGATGATGCTGCCGCTGCTGTCGGTGAAACGCAGTTTGCCGCCGTGGTGCTCCCACGTGCCGTCTTCCGCGACGAGTCCCATGAACAGCGACGGAAAATTTCCAAAAATCTGGATCTCGCGCTGGTGCGTCTCCATCGTTTTCTGCCAAAGGTCAAACGCGACTTTTGTGGTGGCGTAAGCTTCCGGCAGCCAGGCTTTGATTTTGGCGCGACCTTCCGCGCTCAACGCACTGCGCACGCCGCCGGGCACGGCCCACGCGGGATGAATTTTCTTTTCACCGAGCACCTCGATGATTTCCTGGCCGAACTGGCGCAGACGGATGCCGGCGCGGGCGAGCTCCTTGTTCGCGGCAATTAGGCCGAAAACATTGCGCTGCGCGGGTGCGGTGTCCCAGCCGAGCAAAAAGTCCGGCGCACTCAAGTGGAAAAAACTCAACGCGTGCGACTGGATGAATTGGCCGAGATTTAGGAGGCGGCGCAATTTGTCGGCGGCGGGCGGAATGTTGACGGCCATCAGCGCATCACCGGCCTTGGCGGACGCCAGCGTGTGGCTCACGGGACAAATGCCGCAGATGCGTTGCGTGATGCCGGGCATTTCGGTGTAGGGCCGGCCTTCGCAGAATTTCTCGAAGCCGCGAAACTCGACGACATGGAATTCTGCGTCGGAAACATTTCCGGCGTCGTCCATGAAAATGCTGACCTTGGCGTGGCCCTCGATGCGGGTCACGGGATCAATGACAATGCGTTTTGACATAACAAAATTATTTCAACCAAATTTCAGTTGTTCGCCTTCTTGTTTAGGCGTGGTGCCGGCCAGCAGTTGCGCGACCAGCGATTTGATCCGCGCGGCGGGCGGCGGGCAGCCGGGCAAAAAGTATTCCACGCGAACCAATTCATGCACGGGCCGCACGTTGGCGAGCAATTGCGGCACGATGCCGTCGGCTTTCGGCACGCTGGGATTATTTTGCGCATGATCCATGTAGGCGCACTGCAACACATTTTCCACGTTAGCCAAGCCGAGCGGATTGCGCATGGCGGGCACGTTGCCGGTCACGGCGCAGTCGCCGAACGAGACGAGCACTTTTGTCCGGGCGCGAATTTTGTGGAGGATTTCCAGATTGTCCTCGTTGCAGACCGCGCCTTCAATCAGGCACAAATCCACATTTTCGGGATAATCCTTCACGTCCACGACGGGGCTGTAAACGAGGTCCACGGCGTCGGCGAGGTCAATCAGAAACTCGTCGAGATCGAGGAACGACATGTGGCAGCCGGCGCAGCCGCCCAACCAAACTGTGGCCAAACGAATCTTCATAAATTATTTCAGTCGGCGATCCATTGCTTCTTTTCCCGCGCGGTGACGATGAATTCCAGCTTGTCGCGGTCGCGCTCCATTTCACCCACGGTCGCGCCCTTGTTAAACAGCGCGCCGGTCGGACAGGCCATGACGCATTTGCCGCATTCCGTGCAAGAATCGGCGTCGCCCCACGGCTGGTTCAGGTCGGTGATGATTTTGGATTTGCTGCCACGACCGGAAACATTCTTCGTGCCCGCGCCTTCGATATGCCAACAGACGCGCACGCAGCGATTGCAAAGCACGCAGCGATTGTGATCCATGCCGAAGAGCCGGTGCGTCGTGTCCAAATTCCATTTCGGAAAAGTGTAATCGTAGCGGACGTGTTCCATACCCTGCGAATACGCCAGCGTCTGCAATTCGCAATGGCCGTTGGACACGCACACCGCGCAGACATGGTTCCGTTCGGCGAACAGCAGTTCCAAAATCATCCGGCGATATTTCCGCAGCCGCTCGCTGTCGGTCTTAATCTCCATGCCTTCGGCCACTTTCGTGGTGCACGCCGGCAACAATTTCGGAGTGCCCGTGATTTCCACGATGCACAAACGGCACGCGCCGATGTCGTAAACACCTTCGAGATGGCAGAGCGTTGGAATCTTAATCCCGGCCTCGGTCGCGGCCTGCAACACCGTGGCACCTTCCTCGGCGGTGATCTGCTTGCCGTCAATGGTCAAAGTTTTGGCAGCCATAAAAATTATTTCGTCGCCGGTTCAGGTTGTTTCGCCACACCGTTACTGCGCGGGCCGAAGGGATCGGATTGCAGCAACTCCTCGTATTCATTGCGGAAAAACCGCAGCGTGCTCATCGTCGGATTGGGCGCGGTCTGGCCGAGGCCGCACAAGCTGGTGTTGCGAACCATGTCGCACAGTTCTTCCAACTTCGCGAGATCGGCGGCAGTGGCTTGGCGATTCACAATCTTGTCGAGAATGTGATGCATCTGCACCGTGCCGGCGCGGCAGGGAATGCATTTGCCGCAGGATTCATCCATGCAAAATTCCATGAAGAAACGCGCGATCTCCACCATGTTCGTCGAGTCGTCCATCACAATCATGCCGCCCGAACCCATAATGGAACCAAGTTTGCCGAGCGATTCGTAGTCCACCGGTGTGTCGAGATGTTGCGACGGAATGCAGCCGCCGGACGGACCGCCGGTTTGCACGGCCTTGATGCGGCCGCCGTCGGGCGCGCCACCGCCCATTTCCTCGACGATGGTGCGGAGCGGGGTGCCCATCGGCACCTCAATGAGGCCAGTGTTTTTGATTTTGCCGGCCAGCGCAAAAACTTTGGTGCCCTTGCTTTTTTCCGTGCCGATGCCCACGAACCATTCCGCGCCCTTGCGATAAATCGCCGGCACGTTTGCAAAAGTTTCCACGTTGTTCAGCAGCGTCGGACAACCGAACAACCCGCTTTCCGCCGGGAACGGCGGTCGCGGACGCGGCGTGCCGCGCTTGCCTTCGACGGACATCATCAACGCCGTTTCTTCGCCGCAGACAAACGCGCCCGCGCCGATACGCAAATCAATATTGAAATTGAACGGTGATTCAAAAATCCCGGCCCCGAGCAAACCCATTTGCTTCGCCTGCTTGATGGCGATTTGCAGTCGCGAAATAGCCAGCGGATATTCCGCGCGCACATAAATAAATCCCTGGTCGGCACCGACCGCATACGCGGCGATGGCCATGCCTTCGAGCACGCTGTGCGGATCGCTTTCCAACACGCTGCGGTCCATGAACGCGCCGGGGTCGCCTTCATCAGCGTTGCAGACGACGTATTTTTTTGCGCCCGGCGATTTGGCCACCGTGCCCCATTTCAAACCAGTCGGAAAGCCCGCGCCGCCGCGACCGCGCAAACCGCTCTTGACCATCGCCTCGACGACATCCTTCGGCGTCATTTCATTCAGGGCTTCGTGCAGTGCCTGGTAGCCATCGGCGGCGATATAACTTTCGATGCGTTCGGGATCAATGACGCCGCTATTCGCCAGCACAATGGAAGTTTGTTTGGCAAAAAACGGCGAATGCGGATCAGCCTTGGTCACGCTCGTCTTGCCACCCTTGAGCGCAGCGATGATGGAAGGCGCATTTTCCGCCGTGACCTTGACGTAAAGTTCATCCTGCGGGTCGGTGGACACGAGCGGGCCTTCGCAGCAGAGTTTCATGCAGCCGACGCCGCGCACTTCGATCTCGTTTTGCAGACCAGCATCCGCGACCGCTTTTTCCAATTGCTGTTTGACGCCTTTGGAATCGGAGGACATGCAGCCGGCCGCCATGCAGCAACGGAGAATGATTTTCTTCCGTCCGGCAATTTCCTTGTCCTTGATGGCGATGAGATCGTTGAGAATCATTTGTTCATCCACTGGTTGATGTGTTCGAGGGCGGATTCCGGCGTGGCGCGCGGGGTGACGGTGCCGTCATAGACGACCGCCGGCGCAATGCCGCAGGCGCCAATGCAGCGCGCGGTGAGCAGGGAAAGCTGGTTGTCCGCCGAGGTTTCGCCGGGGCGGATTTTGTGTTTGTCCGTGATGGCATCAATAATCTTGTCCGCACCTTTGACGTAGCACGCGGTGCCCATGCAGACGACACACGCGTGTTTGCCCTGCGGCTTGAGCTGGAAGAAATGGTAAAAGGTCGCGACGCCATAAACCCGGCTCGGCGGCAACTTGAGCTTGTAGGAAACAAACAGCAGCAAATCGTCCTCCAAGTAGCCGAACAGTTCCTGCGCCTTGTGCAAAACCTCGATGAGCGCGTCCTGCCGGAACTGGTGTTTCTTCATGTGCACTTCGAGAATCTTGAAGCGCTTGTCGCCGCTGGCATGTTCCAGCACGGCCGACAACCGCTTTTTTTGTGGTTTGGGAAGATTCACATTCATACTTATTACTCAAAATGTTCCATCTTTTTTAAGTAATAAGGTATGCTTCACATATATCACCACCGTTTTTGGCAAAAAGTCACTGTTAATTGCTTTGGTGAATCTCCAAAAAGAATCGGAGGCGGGCTAGATAAAGCCGACGGGCATTATTGCTGACGAGAGAAAACCCCTTAATTTATCGCGCTACAACAGGCGTTATAGATAACCGCGATTTCTGCTAGAAGAATAAAAAATGAGATTCTAATTCAAATTATCCAACTTCAGCAGCCGGTTTACCAGCTATCACATCAGGCAATTTTGCGGAGCTTGGTGACACGGCCGACCTCGACCCATTCGACGACGAAAATGTTCCCCTCGCGGTCAAAACACGCGCTGTGCGGCGCGATGAACTGGCCGGGGATAAAATGATCGCGCGTCAGCGTCCGCAAACCTTTGTAGCCGGGACCTTCGCCAAGCTGGGCGACGAGCTTGAAGCTTTCATCCAGCAGTGTGACACGCGCGTGCAAGTCCGGCACCACCATCAGTTTTCCGTGCGTGTGAAAATGGCAGGGTTCCAGAACATTTTCCGTAACAAAGCCTAGGTGCGCGCCGTCGAGGGTAAAGTTTTGCAGCCGGTTGTTGCTGCGGTCAGCCACGACCAACACCGGCTTTTCGCCGCGCAAATCCACCATCAAACCATGCGGACAACTCGTCTGGCCCGGAGCCGCGCCCTTGCCACCGAAGCTGCGGAGATATTTGGCGTCGCGGTCGTATTCGTGGATGAAACTTTTGCCGTAGCCGTCGGCCACAAAAAAATTTCCGCCCGGCGCTACTGCAATGTTCGTCGGCACAAATTCATCCGGCATCGTGTAGCCAGTGCATTGTTCCGGCGCCCACTTGCGCCAAAGCTCCTTGCCCGCCAGCGTCGTCTTGGCAAATTCATGCCGCTTGGTGTCACACAGGTAGAAAAATTCGCCGTTGCCTTCCTTGCTCAAATGCAGGCCGTGCGCGCCGCCCTTGTATTCCTTGCCCCAGGAACGCACGAACTTCCCATCGGCGTCGAACACCACGACGGCATCG
This sequence comes from uncultured Verrucomicrobia subdivision 3 bacterium, assembly GCA_903861445.1. Lineage (GTDB taxonomy): Bacteria > Verrucomicrobiota > Verrucomicrobiia > Limisphaerales > UBA11358 > UBA11358. The sequence continues at coordinate 6,280 of CAIOUK010000246.1, read as the reverse complement.
TCAATTTTCGCGCCCTTGCCAACGGTGTGCTTGATGTGAATCTCGCCCTGCGCGTCCACCGCGACGCCGTGCGTATTGCCGTAAACGTGGCCGGCCGGCAGTTCGCCCCAGTCGTGGATGACTTCGTATTGATGCTCGCCAGTGCCGATGACCGGCAGACGGCTGCCGGTTTTGTCCTGCGCAATGATATACGGTGCAGCGGCCAAAACAGTTGCGGCCGCGCCCGTGCGCTTGATGAATTCGCGGCGGTTCAAATTTGATTTATTCATAAAGCGGGTTTGTATTTAATTTTCAGGCAATCAGTTGGTCAATCACATTCGCCGGCACGACGCCGGTGAGCCGCTGGTCAAGACCTTGAAAACGGTAGGTCATTTTTAGGTGGTCGAAGCCGAGCAGCTTGAGCGCGGTCGCGTGAAAATCGTGAACGTGGACAGGGTCTTTAATGATGTTGTAGGAAAAATCATCCGTCTCGCCGTGAACCAGCCCGGGCTTCGCGCCGCCGCCGGCCATCCACATCGTGTAGCAGCGCGGATGATGGTCACGACCGTAATTGTCTTTCGTCAACTGGCCTTGCGAATAAATCGTGCGGCCAAATTCGCCGCCCCAAACCACAAGCGTATCGTCGAGCATCCCACGCGCCTTCAAATCTTGAATCAGGCCATAGCACGCCTGATCAATGTCCTTGCATTGCTGCGGCAGCCGGCCGCCGACGTTCGAGTGCGTGTCCCAGTTGTTGTGATAAATCTGCACGAAGCGCACGCCGCGCTCGACAAGCCGCCGCGCCAACAGCGCCGTGTTGGCAAACGTGCCGGGTTTCTTCGCGTCGTCGCCGTAAAGCGCGTAGGTCGCCGCCGATTCCTTCGAGAGGTCGGATAAATCCGGCACGCTCGACTGCATCCGGAACGCCAATTCGTATTGCTTGATGCGCGTGTGCGTTTCGGGATCGCCGACATTTCGGAAATTAATTTCGTTCAATGCCTTCAAGCCGTCGAGCGTTTTGCGCCGGACTTTTTCGTCCACGCCGGCGGGATTGTTGATGAAGAGAATCGGATCGCCGGCAGTGCGCAGCGAAACCCCGGCGTGTTCGCCCGGCAGATAACCCGCCGACCACAGCCGTGTGCCAATCGCCTGCAACTGCTCGGTGTTCGTGGACTTCGCGATGAGCACCACGAACGTCGGCAGATTTTCATTCATCGAACCGAGGCCGTAAGAAACCCACGAGCCGAGGCACGGCTTGCCGGTGATTTGGTTGCCGGTTTGCATGAACGTGATGGCCGGCTCGTGATTGATGGCGTCAGTGTTCATCGAGCGGATGAAGCACAGGTCGTCCGCCATCTTCGCCGTCCACGGCAGCAGTTCGCTGACCCACATGCCGCCCTTGCCACATTGGGTGAACTTGTATTTCGAGGGCGCAATGGGCAACCGCTTTTGACCGCTCGTCATCGTCGTGATGCGCTGCCCCATGCGGACGGAATCCGGCAAATCCTTGTCAAAATATTCGCCCAGCTTCGGCTTGTAATCGAACAAATCCATCTGCGGCGGCCCGCCGACCATGTGCAGATAAATAACTCGCTTCGCCTTGGGCGGAAAATGCGGCCCGAGGGAGCGCAACATCTTTTCCGCATCGCCGGCGGCGGCGGCTTTTTTGTCATCAGCCAACAACAGATTCGGCGCGAGCGCGGCCAACGCCGCCGTGCCGAGCAAGCTGGCGCCGCGCTTGAAAAACTGCCGGCGCGTTTCGTAGCGGACGTAATCCTGCAACAGCGGATGCGCTTGAAATTCGTGGCTCATAAATTATTTGTTCAGGACTTCGTCGAGGTTCATCAGCTCGTTCGCGACCATCGTGTAGGCCGCGAGCGTGGGCGGATCAATCTTGGCATCCGGTTTTGTTTCGCCCACCGCCAGCAACTGTTCCGCCGCTTTGGGCTGCGTCTGATAATACGCCAGCAAATCCTTGGCACTGGCCGTGATGATTTTCTTTTCCTTCGATGTCAAAGGCCGCGCCAACAGCCGTTCGGCCATGAAATCCAGCGCGTGATCTTTATCCGCCAGACTTTTCTGCGCCAGCACGCGCGCGGCTTCGACAAATTGCGGATCGTTCAATGTCACCAACGCCTGCAGCGGCGTGTCCGTGCGCTCGCGCCGCACCGTGCAAACCTCGCGCGAGGGTGCGTTGAAAATTTCCATCGCGGCCGGCGGCGCCTGGCGTTTCCAGAAACTATAAACGCTGCGGCGATACAGATTGTCGCCGTGATCTTGGACGTATTTGCGCGTGTCGCCCTGCGGCATGCCGACTTCATCCCAAATGCCCGGCGGTTGATACGGCCGCGTGCTCGGCCCACCGATTTTCTCCACCAGCAAACCGCTCGCCGCCAGCGCATAGTCGCGCACCATCTCGCCATCCATGCGGAAGCGTGGCCCACGCGCGAGTAGGCGGTTCTCCGGATCTTTTTCCAGTTTTTCCGCCGTGGCCGTCGCCGCTTGCTGATAGGTGGCCGACATGACCATTAATTTGAAAATCCGCTTCACATCCCAGCTGTGCTCACGGAAATCCACCGCTAGCCAGTCCAGTAATTCCTGGTGCGACGGCTGTTCGCCGGCCACGCCGAAATCGCCCGCCGTCTTGACGATGCCCGTGCCGAATAGCTCCTGCCAGAAACGGTTCACCGTCACGCGCGCCGTCAGCGGGTTTTCCGGGCGCAACAGCCATTGGGCAAACCCCAGCCGGTTCCGCGACAAATCCGCCGGCATGGGCGGCAGAAATTCCGGTGTGGTGGGCGTCACCCGGTCACGGCGCTGGTCATACGCGCCCCGGAACAAAACGTAAGCCTCGGGGGCATTGGTGCGTTCGTTCATCACATATGCCACCGTGCCACGCTTGCGGATTTCCGCCTGCTCTTTGCTCAAAGCATCCCGCGTCGTGACCAGCCCGCGATAAACATCATCCGCGCCGACGAGCCAGAGGGAAAAGAGTTCCTCGGTCTCCTCCGGCGGGCGTTGCGGCTTGTGCGCCAGCCAGAACAATCGCGGTTTGCTCATCAAATCCGTCACCTCCTCCGGTGCCAGCGCGCGGGCAAAGATTTTCAAATCTTGCAAACCCGCGTGTGCCACCGCCGAATTCGTTTCCCGCTGACCGATTTTGAAGGCCACAGCGGTGCGCACCGAAGCGTTCAAGTTGTTGGCCGGAACATCCACTTCCTGAATTTTTCCGTTGACGAAAAGCTTCACGCCTTTCGCCTTGGACGAACCATCGTAAGTCACCGCGACATGATACCAACGGTTGGTGGCCAACTCCTTCTTGACAGCCACCCGTAGCGAATTCGTCCCCGACTCGCCGAACATCTGAAACACCGGCCGGCCTTCATTCAATAGTAAATTCCAGCCATGAAGTGTTTCGCGATCATCCAAACGTCCGAACAACGTGCCGTCCACATCGTCCTGTAGCCGCACCCAAACACTGAGACTAAAAGCGTTCGTGCGCTCGAAATCGCCCACCCCGGCGAACGCTGGCGCGTTCGAGCCGCTCGTGGTGTAGGCCAGAGCCGCCACCGCACCTTCCAGCCGGTTGGTGTTATCGCCAATATCCACGGCTTGATTTGTGCCTTTGATATCCACATGGATCTGGGTTCCCGCGCCTTCATCCAGCGGCGCGGCAAAAACCAGCTTGTCCGCCGTAGGCGACGAGGAAATGCCCGGATGATACGGCAGCGCCAGCCAGTTTGTGAAATCACTGCGCGCAAAAGTTTTTCGCTCCGTGACTTTTTGCTCGGCAGCGGGAATTTCATCGCCAAGTTTCTGCCAGCGGGCATCGTCTTCCGGCTGGGGCACGGGAATGGTCGGCGGCGTGTCCTTGATATTGCCGTCTTTGGCTTTTTGCGTGGTGTTGTTAAAAAACGCCGAGAGCGAATAAAAGTTTTTTTGCGTGAGCGGGTCGTATTTGTGGTCATGGCACACGGCGCAGCCAACGGTCAGACCGAGCCAGGTCTGGCCGGTGGTCTCCGTGCGGTCGCGGGCGTAAAGCGCCAGATATTCCTCGTCAATCAAGCCGCCTTCATTCGACGTGACGTTGCAACGGTTGAAGCCGCTGCCGATTTTTTGGTCGCGCGTGGCGTTGGGCAACAAATCGCCCGCGAGATTTTCAATGGTGAATTCATCAAAGGACATATTGGTGTTGAACGCCTTGATGACCCATTCGCGATACGACCACATTTCACGGTAATTATCGAAGTGAATCCCGTGCGTGTCGCCGTAGCGCGCGGCGTCCAGCCAGTAACGGGCGCGATGCTCACCCCACTGCGGCGAGGCCAGCAGACGATCAACGACCTTCTCGTAGGCATCCGGCGACTGGTCCTGCACAAACGCCTCAATCGCTTCCGGCGCGGGCGGCAGACCGGTCAAATCAAGGGAAACGCGGCGAATCAACGTGCGCTTGTCCGCCACGGCATTAGGTTTTAATTTTTCCGCTTCCAGCCGGGCGAGAATGAAATCATCAACCGGATTTTTTACCCATTTGGTATTTTTGACCGGCGGCAGCGGCGCTTTCACCGGCGGGACGAAGGCCCAATGCGGTTCGTATTTGGCACCGGCGGCAATCCACTTTTTCAAAACTTCTTTTTGTTCCGGCTTCAAAACTTTGTTGATTTTGGCCGGCGGCATCTGGTCGTCATCCGTGGCCGCGATGCGGCGAATCACTTCACTTTGCTCCGGCCGGCCCGGCACGATGGCGATGGCGCCGTCTTCCAATTTGTTGGTGGCCGTCTCAAAATGATCGAGCCGCAGCCCCGCTTTGCGCGAGGCGGAATCAGCGCCGTGGCAGGAAAAACAATTCTCGGACAGAATTGGCCGCACGTCGCGGTTGTAGGAAACGCCGCCCGCCGCCGGCTTGCCAAACGCGGTCACCGCCAACAGGCAACCAAATACGGCGGACACAATTTTATGACAATTCATCTGGTAAAAATTCGTTTTGCGACGAAATAAAAAATGGGTGTCGGTGATATTATGGCCACTGAAACCTCTGTCAATGACAGTTAATACTGACTCGCCGACTTCGAGTGACTCGCATGCCATGACTCCGCAATCATTTATCCATCAAATCAATCCACTTGGACGAACACAGACAAGATAAAGTTACGGTAAAAGTTATTTTTTCTAAACATCCGAACATTAAAAACGGGCGACTCGTTGCCAAGTCGCCCGCAGTCAAAAGTCGTGTAGAATTATTTCGCCGGCTCCGTCTTCATGCCCGCTTCCTTCCAGCCGGAAATGCCCGCCGCCATGTGTTTGACGTTGGTGTAACCGAGCTTTTGCACGGCTTTGGCGGCCTGCAAATAAGCGCCGCATTTCGAGTTGCCGCAATAGGCCACGATCAACGCGCCCTTGTCCGCCGGCAGACTCGCCGCCAGATTGTTTTTGATGGCCGCAAAGCTCAACGCACCGGGAACATGACCGGCGGCGTAGGATTTCGCACCGTTCACGTCAATGATGACGGCCGATTTGGCTTCGGCGAGCTTGCTGACTTCGCTGACGCTGATATCGGCAAATTCACTGGCGTAAGCTGACACGGCCACTACCGCCGCCGTGAGGATAATAAATATTTTTTTCATGTGTTGGAATGGTTCAGTTTCGTTTTATCGCTTCAACCATTAGGCTGGGCGATGCCATTTATTCGCACCGCTACCTTAAAAAGTCAAGTCCTTCACCCCGCCAACACAAATTGACGCTGGCGCGCTCAATCCGTAAGCTGGAACAAATTTATGAGCCAACTGCTAGATTCTTTAGTCGAACTCATCCGCCGCACATCCGCCGAGATTCCCGACGACGTTCACCGCGCGATTCTTGCGTCGCTGGAGAATGAAAAGAAAAATTCCCTCGCAGCCAACGCGTTCAAGATCATTGACCAGAACATCGCGCTCGCGAAAACCAAATCGCAGCCCATCTGCCAGGACACCGGCAGCGTTTTGTTTTTTGTGGACGTGCCGGTGGGCTACGACCAAGTGACGTTCGCCGAAACTGCGCGTGAAGCGGTGACGCTGGCGACGAAGAAAGGTTATCTCCGCCAGAATTCGGTTGATTCGCTTACGGGCAAGAACGACGGCACGAATGTCGGTCCGGGCGCGCCGAGCTTTCATTTTCACCAACATCGTTCGCCGGAAATTTCCGTGAAGCTCGCGCTCAAGGGCGGTGGCTGCGAAAACGTCGGCGCGCAATACTCGCTGCCGGACGACGCGCTGCACGCGAACCGCGATCTCGACGGCTGCCGCAAGGCGATTCTCGACGCGGT
>CAIOUK010000245.1 GCA_903861445.1 uncultured Verrucomicrobia subdivision 3 bacterium | reverse complement strand
CGTGTGATCAATCGTGTTCTCGCCGACAAATTGCAACTGACCGTCCGCATCGCGCCGATAGAAGCGTAATTTGCCGGCGGGCAATGCGATGCCAAGCTGGTTGGTCTCGGCATTTTTGAACTCGCGCTGGACGATGATTTTCTTGTTGTCGCTCTGGCCGTAGCCGCGATCGTAGTTCAGGCCGTAAAATTGATAACCCGTCGCGCCGTCATAGACATAAATCGTCGGCGCATACATCTTCTCGGCGTGGACAAACTCGACTTGCTTCGTCTCGTGGTCGTGTAGCGTCGTCGGACGCGCGATGGAATAGAGATGAAATTCGTCGAAGGCTTTTTCGGTGACAGCGGGGGCTTCGTCGGCCATTGCCATCGCCAACCCCGCTTTAAACATTCTCCGTCCGCCCGCATACATATTTTGCGACTGGATTTTATTCACATCACCGGCCATCAGTTTAATTCTCGCATTCTCAAACGTCTTACCACTGTTGTTGTTCATCGTGATCCAGCCGACGAGGTCGCACTGGTCGCCCTTCTCTGGCGAGACGAGATTGTAGCTGGCGTTCCAGTTAAAGCCGCCGGTGACGTAGCCCACTTCCGCATCAAATTTACCAGCCTTGTCCGATTGCAGCAGCCAGTTGAACGCCGGCTTGAGAATCGTGTCGCTGCCCAGATCGGGAAACAGCGGCTGGCCGGGCAAAGAAAATTGCAGCTTGCCGTTCACCTCAATAATCGGCTGCTCGTTGCCGCCGCCGGAGACGAAACCGCTGCGGATGATTTTGCCGGGGATCAGCTCAGCGACCTGCGTGTTGTCTTTGAGCCGCAGCCTCGCAAAATCAATTGTCTTGCCCTCAAAGAACGACAGCAGCAACTCCTGCGACACCGGATCGTTCCGGTAATTCTGCTCCAGGATTTGCAGCGCACGCTTGCCCGCCGGATCGCGCAGAATGACGGAATCCGGCTCCACCTGCGCGGTCGCGCCCGCGTAGGTCACGGGGTTCGCGCCGGCTTTCAAATCCAGCGGCACCGTGTCGCGCACGACGGCGAAGTTCTGGTTGTAGATGGTGAGCGACGGTTCGGCACAGGCCGCAAGCGTGGAGAGCATCAACAGGGCGGGAATGGTTTTCATAATTTTCATGAGGTTGACGTTGGCGACAAGGTTAAGACACGCGACGCGGGAAGTTATTAGCAAATATTTGATTTTTCCGACGCAGGTTTGGTTTGCGGGATAAATCCACCCTTTAGCGGGAGCTGTAAAGCAAATTCTCTCCGTCACGCTCGATTGCCACTGCTCCGCGATTGACAGTGCGGATTTATTTTCGGAAATTCTACAACCGATTTCACCTGAACCAACATGAGTCACAACGCCATTTCCACTGAGTCCCTGCAACAAGCTGGCCGCACGTTTCCGCCGTCGCTCGAAGTCGTCAAGCACGCGCTACTGAATGAGGCACAGTTCAACGCCATGTATGCGCGCTCCGTCAACGACCCGGAAAAATTCTGGATGGAGCAATCCGCCACGTTCGAATGGTTGAAGAAACCGACTCATGCCAGCAAGCACGAGTGGAACACCGACAAGCGCGTGATCAAACACACTTGGTTTGAAGACGGTGAAATGAATGTCACCGTCAATTGCCTCGACCGGCATCTGAAAACACGCGGCCAGCAGACTGCAATTATTTGGCAAGGCGAACCGGAAGAAGACGTCAAAAAAATTACTTACGCGGAACTGCACGCGGACGTTTGCAAGTTCGCCAACGTCCTGAAATCGCTCGGCGTCACCAAGGGCGACCGCGTGGCGATCTACATGCCGATGATTCCCGAAGCCGCTGTCGCGATGCTCGCGTGTGCGCGCATCGGCGCGATTCACAACGTCGTATTTGGCGGCTTCAGCTCGGATTCGCTCGCCGGGCGCATCAACGATTCCGAATGTAAATTGCTCATCACCGCGAACGTCTCGCTTCGCGCCGGAAAATCGCTCGCGCTCAAGCAACTCGCCGATGTCGCACTCACGCACACGCCGAGCATCCAGAAAGTTGTCGTCGTGAAACGCAACGCCGAGCCGTGCAATCTCGTCGCCGGCCGCGATGTCTGGTATCACGAGCTGATGGCGAAAGCCTCCGCTGACTGTCCGCCGGAAAAGATGAAGGCCGAAGATTATCTCTTCATCCTCTACACCTCCGGATCCACCGGCAAACCCAAGGGCGTTGTTCACAGCACCGCCGGCTATCTGCTCTGGAGCGCGCTCACGCACAAATACGTCTTCGACATCCACGAAAGCGACGTTTATTTCTGCACTGCCGACATCGGCTGGGTCACGGGCCACAGCTATGTTGTTTATGGCCCGCTCTGCAATGGCGGCACCACGCTCATGTTCGAAGGCGTGCCGACCTTCCCCGACGCCGGACGCTTCTGGCAAATTGTCGAGAAGTTCAAGGTTAATTCCTTCTACACTGCGCCCACGGCCATTCGTGCCTTGATTCGTCTTGGCGAAGAATTTCCTGCGAAATACAATATGACCTCGCTCCGCGTGCTCGGTTCCGTTGGCGAGCCCATCAATCCCGAAGCGTGGATGTGGTATTACAAACACATCGGCGGCGAACGCTGCCCCATCGTGGATACTTGGTGGCAGACCGAGACCGGCGGACATCTCATCACACCTTTGCCCGGCGCGCACACGCTCAAACCCGGCAGCGCGGGTCGCGCCTTCTTCGGCGTCGAACCTGTTGTCTTGCGCGACGACGGCTCCGAATGTAAACCGAACGAAGGCGGCAAGCTTTGCATCAAGAAACCGTGGCCCGGCATCATGCGGACGACGTGGGGCGACCATCACCGCTTCATCAACACTTATTTTTCCACCTACCAGAACATGTATTTCACCGGCGATGGCTGCCGCGTAGATAGCGACG
>CAIOUK010000244.1 GCA_903861445.1 uncultured Verrucomicrobia subdivision 3 bacterium | reverse complement strand
ACACAACCACATTGCTCAAGGTTAACGTTGTTGCAGTCGCATTAGTCCCTGTATTAGTCGAGAGCACAGTCATAGATCCGCCTGCGCTGCCAATATCCACGCTGAAAAAGTTTGAACCATGATTCGGCGTGGCCGCCGGATTCACACGATAAAGATACTGGTTACCTTGCGTAAGGTTGTTGGTCGTGGAAAGATAAAGCTGTTTCTTTTGCGCCGGCGCAATGATACTGGCATTGGTGGTGGAACTATCGCCATAAAGCGGGTCGGTATAACTCACCGTCAGCGTGTCGCCGCTGGCCACATATAAGATGCCATCCTGCGGATTAAAACCATTGGTGTTGGAGGTGGGCAGATTGGTTATATTGCGAAACACGCCGGAGTTGGTGGCTGTCTCGGTCAGCACAATGGTTTGGAAATCGCCGCTGTTGGTGTCCGTCACCGTCACATTGATTGTCTGCAATATGTTGGACGTGATGATGGAATTGGTCATAAGCACAAACACATCGTTGCCGATGTAATAAGTGTTGACCGGTGTAGTGCTATTGGTGGTGGTGAAATTCAAAGACACAAATGCATTCGACCCCGCCGACGCTGTCGGGATATAAGTCTGAGCGGAGATGGTGGCGGCACCAGCAAGGGGTATGCTGGCATTATTACTGACAGCTCCCCCGCCAATGACTTGAACTTTATAGGTGAAGGTGCTGGTGCCCTGACTCAACAGAATCGGAATAGTATAGCCGGGCGGCGTGCCGTTGGTGTCCAGCGGAAAAGCCGTATTAGTGGCATTATAAGGACCGGGGTTATCTGGAATCGAGACACCATTGTAAGTGCAAGTATTCGTAACATAAGCAAGATTTGTGGACGGTCCGTCAATGACTACCACGTTGCCCAGCGGTAAGAGTCCTTTATTATCTACCTCCACGGTATATTGCAATATATTACTGATTTGCAGGCCGGCGGTGGTAGTAAGATTCGTCACCGACTTATGAATCGTCGGCACCGGAAAGGGAATGACCGTGGTGCCGGCATCAATGTAAGGATTGCCAGGAGCGGCTTTATCGGCATCTTCACCCCAGGCGGCTGCTATGAGCGTTCCATCCAAGGTATAAAGTTTCATACCCGTCTGACTTTTACTGGCGCCAGGGTCGTAAATTTTAAGAGATTGCAGTGCGGTTAAATTAAAATTGGTGTCGTATCTGCCGGCAGAATTGGTGTAGGGATGGCTGCCGGATTGATAGACGACATACAATGTAGTGTTCCCCAAAGCGGTGACCCAGACCGGACTGCCATTCTGGGTGCCATCCGCACTGCCCGGCCCCCAACCCACCGTCGCCGCCGTGGTCAATCCACTCTTGGGCACGGGCGTATAACCCCAGTTGTAAGCGGTGTCTGCCGAATTCGGCGCGGCCACGGTGCAGAGCGCGTAAAAACTTTGGCCATTGGAGCTGGAAAAACTCGCGCCGGAGCCGATGGGCATTTGAAACTGATAAACTCCGTTTGTGGCCGGCACCGGAAAAGTTCCGGCGGTGGTCTTGGTGGTGTAATTAATATTGATGGGATTGGTGTTTGAATTGTAGAGATAAACGTAAGTGGGATACGAACCACTCGAAGCCGAACAAACCGGCGTGTAATATGAACTGCTCCAGGACGAGGCCGGATACAACGTGAACCAATCGCTGGCATAACTGGCTCCCACATGGCCGATAATCAAATCCGCCTGAATCGGCTTGGAGGCCGTCACCCGGCCGCCGACCATAATCCCGCCATTGACTAGATAGGATTCGCCCTGATTCAAAACAATGTTGGTCGTGCCAACGCCATTGCCGTTGGGATCAATCGTCACCGCCGTGTTGTTCTGCGCCGCCATGATGAACATCCCGACGTATTTCATCAGGTTGATGTTCGTCATGTTCTGGCCAACCGGACTGATGTAATTCGTTCCCCAATCAATCGTGGATAAAACGCCCACCGCCCCGGCAAACACCGGACCGGTGCCTGACGGCCACCCCGCGCGGGTGATTACCAAAGCCTTGTTCGCAGCGATATGGTCACGCGCATCATACAAAACCGCCGTTCCGCGCGGCGCGGTCGGCACGACATTCGTCAGCGTGATGACCGTGCCAGCGGGCAAGCCCACCGGATTGTGCGCAAACCCAGGCGGAATACCGTGCGCGTCATTGCCATCACCCCAAATTTGGGTAGTGGACTGCGTCGGGTTGCTTAAGTCCGTTTCATAACCATCTTCCCACTGATCATAATAAATTACCGTGCCATCCCCCGTGACCACGATGGAAAAAGTCGAAAGAATCGTCGAACTCGTGCCGCTAATGATGGCATTGTTGGCTTGATAAATCTGCGCCTCCGGCATCGGCAGATAAAACTCTTGCACCAGCGTCGTGGCCCGCAACGACTGACTAAATACGATAGTTAATACTGCCAGCGTCAAAAATGGCAGCCACCTTCTAAATATGGTTTGGGTGTGGTTCATAGCTGTCTTGGGGTCAAAATTGCATTAAACGACGCAAAAGAAACATTAAACGTTGGCTCCTTACCGTAGCCGTTTTGTCTTTGGCGTTAAGCACTCTGGTTAAATTGGGTAATCTTGAACGATTTGGGACTAAAACAAGACAAAATTGTCATGCAAATAGACATAGCGCAAGTGTTTTTTCAGTTTTAGTTCCACAATTATTAGCACATTTTAAGCAATAACCGGCTAGACTAAATCCAACTTGAAGGTTCGTTTTTTTATAGATTTTGGTTTTGCTATAGATCGCAGACCCACGAAACATTCACGCGATAGTTTTCTATAAGGATATTCCTCAAAAAAGTGTGATTCACGCCAATAACAATACCAGTCGGCCAAAACTCACACCGCCATCGCTTGGCCTGCAACAAAACCCGTCGTCCAAGCCGCCTGAAAATTAAAGCCGCCGGTTACGCCGTCAATGTCCAGCAACTCGCCCGCAAAGAAAAGTCCGGGGCAGATTTTGCTCTCCATTGTTTTAAAATTCACCTCACCGAGCTTCACCCCGCCGCACGTCACAAATTCATCCTTGTTGAGACTTTTGCCCGTCACCAAAAATTCCGAGCGCAAGATTTGCGCCGCCAGCGCGTGCGCCTGCGCTCGCGTCAACGCCGCCCACCGCGTTTCGCGCGCAATACTCGCCGCCAAAACCAACTGTTCCCACAGCCGCGCCGGCAATGGAAAAAGCGGCACGTTCACCAACAATTTTGCGCCCGCCGATTCGCGGCGCGACTGAAACTGCCCAATGATTTTTTCTGCGGTCAAATCCGGCAACCAGTTCACGCATAGCGGAAATTGATAATTCAAATCGTGCAGCGCCCGCGCGCCCCACGCGGAGATTTTCAGAACCGCCGGCCCGCTCAAACCCCAGTGCGTCACCAGCAGCGGCCCGCGCTCCCGCAGTTTGGCCGCCGGCACCACAACTTCCGCCAGCTCCAGCGAAACCCCGGCGAGCGAACGCAGCCACGGCGACTCGATCTGAAACGTGAACAGCGACGGCACCGGCGGCACCAGCGTGTGTCCCAGTGAAACCGCCAGTTGCCCCGCGGCGGCGGCCCGACAACCGCCCGTGGCCAGAAGCAATTTATCACCACAGATTTTTTCGCCGCCAAACAAAGCGAGTTCAAATTTACCGTCCGTTTTTTTGACGACAGATTCTACCGCGCAGTTCAGCCGCAGCTTCACGCCCGCGTTTTGCGCCGCGTTCATGAGGCAATCCACAATCGTCTGCGATGAGTCCGTGACGGGAAACATCCGGCCATCGGCTTCAGTTTTTAATTTCACCCCGCGCGCCGCAAACCAATCCACAGTGTCGCGCGCGGAAAACTTCTGGAAGGGTGACAGCAGTTCGTGGCTGCCACGCGGATAACGCGGGGCAAATTCGCGCGGCTCAAAACACGCGTGCGTGACATTGCAGCGACCACCGCCAGAGATGCGCACTTTATCCAGACAGCGCGCGGTTTTTTCCAGCACAGTCACGGTGGCGCCAGCTTCCGCCGCCGCAATGGCCGCGAAAAAACCGGCGGCACCGCCGCCGACCACGATGATTTGCCTCGAACTCACGCGCCAAGCATCGCAGAATTGCCGCCGTGTCCGAAGAAAATTTACCAGCCGTTCCGCCAACTCCGCACAAACGCCGCAAGCGTTATAGCGGGAAAAATCCTCGTCGCTTCGATGAAAAATACAAGGAACACGGCCACGACCCGGAAACGATCGCGAAAGTCATCGCGTCCGGCAAGACGCCGGTCGGCACGCACCGTCCCATTATGGTCGCTGAAATTCTGAACGTGCTTGCACCACAGCCGGGTGAAATCGCCGTGGATTGCACGCTCGGCTACGGCGGCCACACACAGGAAATTCTGCCGAAACTTTTGCCCGGCGGAAAATTGCTAGGTCTTGATGCCGACCCGATTGAACTGCCGAAAACCGAAGCGCGCCTTCGGGCGGCCGGTTTTGACGAAAGCGTTTTCACCGCGCACCGCAGTAATTTCGCCGGACTGCCGCAGGTGCTCGCGACGCAAAACATTTCGGGAGCGGATGTCATTCTGGCCGACCTCGGCGTTTCTTCGATGCAGATTGACGATCCGGCGCGGGGCTTTTCCGTGAAGCTCGACGGCCCGCTGGATATGCGGATGAATCCCCAGCGCGGCCAGCCGGCCTCCGCGTTGCTGCAAAAAACTTCGCCAGCGGCACTGGTGGAAATGCTCGTTGATTTTTCGGACGAACCCAATGCCGCGACGCTGTCCCCTGTCCTGGCCGGAAAACATTTTGCCAGCACGCTGGCATTGGCCACCACCATCCGTGCCGCGCTACCGCGGCTCGGCCAGGACGCTGCCGACTTGGCGGTTCGGCGCGTCTTTCAAGCCTTACGCATCGCGGTGAATGATGAGTTTTCGGCGCTGGATACGTTCCTACGCCAGTTGCCGGCCAGCCTGAATCCCGGGGGCCGGGTGGCAATCCTCACCTTTCATTCCGGCGAAGACCGGCGCGTCAAAAAATCGTTTGCCGCCCATTTCAGCGCCGGCTTGTATTCGGAAATTTCGGACGAGGTGATCCGGCCAACCGCCGCCGAGCAGCATTCCAATTCCCGCTCCGCGCCCGCCAAGCTGCGCTGGGCGCGACGAGCAAGGTGATTGCGGGCAATCATGAATGAAATGTTGCAAGCCTGTTGCCATGCGCGGCTCCAAGCTTTCACGAAAAACCGGTCGTGGTGCGGTCAAACGGACAACCGTAATTCTTTCATTGAATTGCCGCTTCTTCGCGTTACTTTGCTGCCCATGATTTCAGCCTCGCGATCCTCATGACGGACCCAGCATCAAAAGCGTGGTTGCAAAAAATTGTTCCCGGAACTTCTTGGCGGCTTTATCTGCTGGTGTTTTTTTCGGGCTTCACCGGGCTGGTCTATGAAATCTTGTGGCTGAAACAGCTCGGCCTGCTTTTCGGCAATACGTCACAGGCAGCGGCGGCAACCTTGGCCGCTTTTTTTATGGGACTGGCGGCGGGCGGCTGGTTTTGGGGGAAACGCTCCGCGCAAATGACCAATCCGCTTCGCGTTTACGCCGGAATCGAAGCTGGCATTGCCACCACCGCGCTGATTTATTTTGGCATTCTCGATCTCTACTACCGGATTTACCCGGCGCTCTTTCAGGGTGTTGGCTCTGGCCCGATCCTGCTGGCGGTGAAATTTGCCCTGGCCGTCCTGCTGATATTTCCGCCGGCTTTTTTTATGGGCGGAACGATTCCGGTCATGGGGCAACACCTCATCCGCAACCTCTCCAAATTCGGCACCACGTCGGCTTGGCTTTACGGAATCAACACACTGGGCGCGACCCTTGGCGCCGGTCTGGCAGGTTTCTGTTTCCCGTTGTGGCTGGGCTTCGAGCTCACTTGTATTGGGGCAATGGCTTTGACCGCCGCTATCGCCCTGATGGCATTCTGGATGTCACGCGGAACAGCGATGGAAGTTCAGAAAGTGCCATCAGCGGTTGCGCCCATTGACCGCAAAGGAAGGTGGCCGCTGCTGTTGGTCGGTTTTTTGTCTGGTTTCGGAATGCTGGCGCTGGAAGTGCTTTGGACGCGAATGTTCGCGCAGGTGCTTGAAAACTCCGTCTATACCTTTGCCGCCATCCTTGTGGTGATTCTGTTGTGTCTGGCAGCGGGTGCATTCCTAAGTTCCCGGCTGGCGCGGCTGGCCGTTTCACCGCTTCAGCTGCTGGCGGCTCTCCTGCTGGCCGGTGGTCTAGCCGTGTCGGTGACTCCGTTTGTTTTTATGAAGCTCACGGATTCGATGCAAATACCGACCTCCAACGGTTCGTGGCTGGAATACCTTGGTTTGATTTTCAAAAATGTCACGGTCACCATCGCCTTGCCAGCGCTGGTGCTGGGAACAATTTTTCCCTTCCTGATGAAGGCCGAGGAGCGCCATGCCAAATCGGCCGGCCGGAGCCTCGGGGTTCTGGCAGCGGTGAATACGTCCGGCGCAATACTGGGATCGGTAATCTGCGGTTTTTTGTTTCTCGAAAAGTTCGGCATGTGGGGCACCATGCGGGCGCTGGCGGTTCTCTATTTGCTTGCCGCCTTGACGTTCCCCGTTGGCTGGAGTTTTCGGAGCTTCGCTTTCAAGGCAATATGCACGGCGGCATTGATCCTGCAGTTTGCGGCGCTCGACCCGACCGGATTGCCAATCAACAGCGTTGACAGCCTGCATCAGCGTCAGGACATTCTCGAAACTTGGGAAGGCAGC
This sequence comes from uncultured Verrucomicrobia subdivision 3 bacterium, assembly GCA_903861445.1. GTDB lineage: Bacteria > Verrucomicrobiota > Verrucomicrobiia > Limisphaerales > UBA11358 > UBA11358. Next base: position 2,369 of record CAIOUK010000244.1, on the reverse strand, counting down.
GACTGCACGGTGGCCGTGGCGCGCGATAGCTACGGTTTGTCCATCAAGATCAACTCGCACTACGGATTGGGTTCCACCGGTGCGGCCCCGCAAGAGCGGTTGCAGTCCGAAATGCCGCTTTTGATCTGTCCGCAAACGCAAAGCCTGTTTTTTCTGGGGCTGGGGACGGGGATCACCGCCGGTGGTGCGCTGGATCCGCAATTCACCAATGTGACCCGCGTGGTTACCTGCGAACTCGTGCCCGAAGTCATCACCGCCGCAAAAAAATACATCACCCATGTGGAAGGCGAAGATTTTACGGACGGCCTCTTCAAAGATCCCCGTTCGACCGTGCTGGCCGAAGATGGGCGTCATTATCTAATGGCCACGCATGAGAAATTTGACATCGTAAATTCCGATCTGTTTGTTCCCTACCGGTCCGGGGCCGGCAGCCTTTACAGCAAGGAACATTTCCAGAGCGTCAAAGACCATCTTAAGCCAGGCGGCGTGTTTTTCCTGTGGCTGCCGCTTTACCAAGTGACCGAAAAAGAATTTTTCATCATTTCCCGAACCATGCTCGAAGTGTTTGGCCAAGTCTCGCTCTGGCGGGACAATTTCCAACCGGGAGATGAAGTTGTTGCCCTCGCCGGACACAAGGACAGCACTCCGTTGCCGCCATGCGATATTGACAGCTCTCTGGCCAAGCAATTGGCCGTGGCGGGAAAAGACGCCCATGACATGAACAATCTTGCTTTACCGTTCAATCCCCAGACGGTGCTTTTCTTTTATTGCGGCAACTTGACGGCCGCCCGCGATATGTTCGCCCCATATCCGGTCAACACCGATGATAAGCCGGTCATCGAATATCTCGCTCCGCGCACATTCCGCAACCAGAAGAAAACCGCCATTCCCTGGTTCGTGGGGCCGCGAATTGCACGACTGGTGGATGAACTTCAAAAGCGCTGTCCGCCGGCGACGGATCCGCTACTGGCCAACCGAACCCCGGAATCCCGCCGTCTGCCGGTGGCCGGTGCCGCCTTTCACTGGACTAGAATCTGGAAAGTCATCGGGAATGAAAACGAGTGTCAGCAAGCCTGGCAGCATTTTGCAACCGAATGGACGAATGGAAAGACGAACGAGAAGTGATCCGAAGACCATGACGAACCAACCGAAATCCAAGCTGGCAACCTCGCCTTTTTATCGACGCAACCTTCCTATCTTTGGTGCCAGCCGGCTATTGAATTCATACAACTTACCGAAGCATCGATTTCATTAGTTGAAAGTTGGTAGCGCGCACGGGAATCGAAAACGTATTCGGCACTTTTGAGAAATTCATCAAAACGCCAATATACCTTGCAAACAAAGGGTGAAATGCGTGTTTCTGTTTTTAGCCTAAAAACCTATTTTGACGCATCTTGACGCCTTTGCTGTCGGAAATTGTCGGAAAAAACTGCCATCGGTCTTCACCCTTTGCCAGCGTCCAAGTGTCGCCAGCGGGCAACGTCGCGCGTCCGGCGTGGCTTGTGGCAAGGCGTGTGAATTGGCAGGACACCACCCGGCGGCGTAAGGATTCTTTTGAGGCGTCCGTCCAGTGGGCTAGTTACGGAACTGCTGCGTCTCTCCGTGAGTGCATTTTCCAGAGGTAATTCTACGGACTAAAAACCAAAATGAGCGAGAAGGCGTTGAAACAACCACTGACGGCAGGTGATGCTCATGCCCGCTGGGCAAGTTGCTGGTGGCACACTGGCAACGCCCCTTCATGCGCGGGTTTTGAAATTCCATTTACACAAAAACTGGATTTGACAAATCCGGCGCATGAATACAAATTGTCTCCGTGCGGATCATCAAAGAAGCGTTTCTGGTGGCGGCGGGGCGGGAACATCCGCCAGCGGCTCGCCACTTGGACGTTTGGCGCAAGACGGTCAGGGCGGCGGCGTGGCGCAATCTGCTGGATGTGCGGCGGACATATCCTGACACGGACGCCGTGAAAGTCCACAGCGGGCGGACGGTGTTGATTTTTAACATCCGCCGGAATGACTATCGGCTGATTGCGGCGGTGCATTTCAACCGCCAGATTGTCTATGTCATGCGCTTTATGACGCACGCGGAATACAACAAAGACCGTTGGAAAGAAACATTATGAAAACGACGCAAACGAAAATTGAATTTGCCCGACTGCCCAAAGATTACACCGGCCTGTGCGGGATACTCACGCCACGCCCAATCCACGACAAGGTGGATTTTGAAAACGTGAGTGAAATCACCGACGCAATGGCCGGACACAAGCTGACGGCAGACCAAGAGGACTATTTTGACCTGCTCTGCCGCCTGATTGAAGATTACGACAAGGAACACGTTGACGCGCCCAAAGTCACCGCGCTGGACGCCTT
>CAIOUK010000243.1 GCA_903861445.1 uncultured Verrucomicrobia subdivision 3 bacterium | reverse complement strand
GACGGCTTCCGGCGCGGATTCGGCCAGCTTTTTCTCGGCACACTGGTGCAAGGCTTGTTAATCGGATTGTGTCTGGTTCCGTTTATCGTAGTGCTCATCATTACCATACTGCCATTGTTCAGCCAGCTTTCACAACCGGGGTCAAACTCACCGGAAGCAATAAAAGCTGCCGTCATGCCGATCTTATTCATGCCACTGCTGGTGCTGCTGGTGTGCATGATACCGGTGACCTATCTCAGTGTGTGCTGGAGATTTACCTTGCCGCTGATCATTGACCGGCAGATGGAATTTTGGCCGGCGATGAAAACCAGTTTCAAGATGGTGAACAAGCATTGGTGGCAGGTCTTCGGCCTGCTTTTGCTGATTGAGCTGGTCAATCTCGCCGGCCTGCTGGCCTGCTGTGTTGGCGTGATATTTACCATTCCCGTCGGCTTCGCGGCGCTGATGTATGCTTATGAAACCATCTTCCGTGCGGAAAAAAGTTAGCCGCACCCAGGCGCGCAATGCCGCGCTGTTGAACCTGCTCGGCACGCCCGGCCTCGGCACGTTGCTGGCCGGTCGCCGCTGGGAAGGTGTTCTGCAACTGCTGTTGTTTCTCACCGGCTTCGTGATGTTCTCGGTTTGGGCGGCGCGGGATCTGATGCAGTATTACAGCTTGATGTTCAACGACGCACCGAAAAGCGCGCCGGTCAATGGCGGGCTGGCGTGGGCCGGCCTCGGCATTTGTCTCCTGATATGGGGCTGGTCGCTCGTGACCAGCTTGAGCCTGTTCCGCGAGGCGGCGCGGGTCAACTTGGAATCGCTCCAAAGCTTTGCCGCCGGCCAGATCAAAATGGAGCCGGCGAGAATCATCCTCGCGCTGGCGGCTTTGCCCCAGTGGCAGCGCAACGGCGAAATTATTTCGCGCACGTTTTCATTCAAGGATTTTCCCGCCGCGATGAAATTCGTCAATGACGTCGCCGAACTCGCCGAGCAGGCGCAGCATCATCCGGACATTGACGTGCGCTGGAACAAGGTCACGCTCGCACTTACCACGCACGATGCCGGCGGATTGACGGAAAAAGATTTTGCGCTGGCAAAACAGTGCGACGCGCTGTCAGTGCGCTGAAGTTCGCGGCGTGCGCCCGAGCCAGATGCCGCTCACGCCGTAGTTCCATTCGAGTCGCGGGATGTTCGGACGTTCGCCGCTGTTGCCGTGGATGACAAGACGGTCGGCGGATTTCATTTTTTCGACCCACGGCGCGTAGGCCTTGGCGTCGCCAAGATTCCACAGGATTTTCTGGTAGGTCTCAAAATCTTTGGCTGGCATCAGCCATGGTTCGTAACCGAGTTGGTAACGCCAGTCGCCGTGCGGATTCTTAAAAAAAGTCTGGTAGAAAACCGTCATGTCCGCCGAGTAGAGAATGCCGCCCTTTTCCGGCAGCCAGCCAGCGAGTTCGGGATGCTCCTTCACCGACAGAAACTGCCACGTCAGATTTTGCGTCCAGCGGCTGCGCGCATCGCTCGTGACCGCCAGAAACGTCGCGACTGCGAGCAGCAGCACCAGCCAGAATCGCCGCAGCGAATCCGTCGCGAATTTGGCGAGCAATAAAAATTCCGTTTCCGTCACCAGCAAAACCGCCAGCGCCGGCCAGCCCCAATCTTCCCAAAATCGGCTCACGCGAAAACCAAGCATCCAGCAGCCGATCACCAGCCAGAACGCCGGATTTTTCGTGAGCGGCAGCGCCGCCGGTTTCAACCAAACGCGCAGCAGCACCAGCGCGCCCAAACTGATGACGCCCAGAATTTCACCGGTGAACGGTTGGAATTCCGTCACCAGCGTGCGCGCCGTGGCGTGCTGGCCGGTTGAGCCCAGCGCCATGTTGATACCCTCCCATAAATAATCCGCCGGATGCCCCGTCGCCAGCGCCGCGAGCGCCACACCCGCCGGCCACGCGCCCGCGAGCAAGCCGGCCCAGCGGAATTGACCTGCGAATACAAACGCCATCAGCGGCAGCAGCCACAAATACCACACGCCGTGGACAAACGTGCAACTGGCGATGGCGGCGGTGAATAGTAGAAAATTCTTCCAGCCTGGCGCGGATTTCTGCACCGCAAACAAAATCGTGATCAGTGCCGCGACCGTCAGCGCGAACGGCCGGCCCAGCATCACCCGCTGCGGAAAATCCGAAATGAGCATCAACAACAGCAGCGCCCCAAGCCACGCCTCCGGCCGCTTGAGCCACGTCAGCACTGACCCGTTCACAATCAAAAACAAAACCACCACCGAAAAAACTACCAGCGTTTCCGTGTCCCAATTCAGCGCCTGATGCAGCCCGCCGAGAATCGCGTGCCAGCCGAGGTTGTGATCAATTTTGAAATTGTCGCCGACGACGAGAATTTCCGGCCATGATTTGTCGCTCACCGCTTTCGCGCAATGCCGCAGGCAGTCGTCGGCGGGCAGGTAGCCGTAGCTGATGATATAAAGCGGAATGAAAATAACGGTCAGCACGACCAGCAGCCAGACCGTCAGCGGGACGTAGCGGCGGAATCTTTCGGGTAGTTCCAGATCAAACATGGCGTGTTAAATTCCGCCCATCAAAACACCTTCGGCACACCTTCGTCGAGGATTTTCAGCCGCGGTGTGAGTCTTTGCTGCGCGGCAATTTCCTTGAGCCAGCGTAACGGCTCGTCCATCGCCTCGAACGACAGCTTGAACGTGCCGAAGTGCATCGGCACAAAAATCTTCGCGCGCAAATCCTTGAACGCCGTCACCGCCTCGTCCGGCCCCATGTGGACTTTGCGGAAACTTTCCGGGTGATACGCACCAATCGGCAGCAGGGCGATTTCCGGTCGCAGCTTCTCGCCGATTTCCTTGAAGCCATCGAAATACGCGCTGTCGCCGCAGTGATAAATTTTCCGACCCTGATGCTCCAGCACAAATCCGCCGTAGCCGCGATGCTGGTCGTGCAACGTCCGCGCGCCCCAATGTTTGCTCGGCGTGAACGTGACCTTCCAATCCTTTTGCGAAAAACTTTCCCACCAGTCCAGCTCCACGATGCGCGCGAAGCCGAGTTTTTTGGCAAGGTCGCCGACGCCCCACGGCATGAGGCCGATTTTCGTCGCCGGCAATTTGCGCAGCGTCGGCTTGTGGAAATGGTCGTAATGCGCGTGCGTCAGCAGCACCAGATCAATCGGCGGCAAATCCTGCACGCGCAGGCCCGCGCGCTTGAGCCGCTTGAGCAGAAACAGCCAGTTCGCGAAATTTGGATCCACCAGCACGTTCAGATTGTTGAACTGGATGAGAAACGACGCATGACCGATCCAAGTGATGGCTACTTGTCCGTGGCGCAGGCGTGGAAAAATTAGCGGGCGGTGCGTGCCGGTGCGCTTGGTAAACCAGCCTTTCCAGACCAGCTCCTGAAAAAACGTGCGCGGGTTAAAGTGTTTGGCCGGCGTCAAATCCTTGAACGAGCACGGAAGTTTCCGGCGCGGTGTTTCGGGACGGGTGGAACTGGCTTTGGTCACGGCGAAAAGACTCTAGCACCGACCGCGCGTTCGCACCAATTTGAAAATGCCGAGTCGCTCGACATTTGCTTTCAATTTGAGCCGCTGATAAATTTTCCGCGTGAACAAACTCGCGCCGCAACTGGATAAATTTCTCCGCCGCCAGCCGAAGCTCGGCAAAAATGTTTTCATCGCCAAAACCGCCACCGTCATTGGCGATGTGACGCTTGGCGCGCATAGCAGCGTTTGGTATGGCGCGGTGCTGCGCGGCGACATCAACCGCATCATCGTCGGCCATCACACCAACGTGCAGGATAACGCCGTGCTGCATCTCGCGGATGATTTTGCATGCGTGCTCGGCAACTGGGTAACCGTCGGCCACAGCGCCGTCGTCCACGCGTGCAAAGTGGGCGACGAATGTCTTGTCGGCATGGGCGCGGTGATTTTGGACGGTGCGGTCATCGGCAAACAATCCATCATCGGGGCGAAGGCGCTGGTAACGCAGGGAACAAAAATTCCGCCCGGCTCGCTCGTGTTGGGCGCGCCCGCGAAAGTCGTTCGCAAATTGACAAAAAAAGAACGTTCCGGACTGAAATGGTGGGCGCAGAAATACGTAGACAACGGCGCTTACTGCTTGAAACACAGCATCGGCGTGGGCGCGCCGATGGCGACGTGATTTAACCCTGCGCCTTAACGCCTTTTTCCTTTTCGCGCAGGCAGTGGGTGAGGTAGGGCAGCAGTTGTTTCTTACGCGAGACGACATCGCGCAATTCGTAGATGCCCGGCTCGAGGCGCGGATAGTCAATGCGCTTGATAAACTTCTCGTCGCCGACGACAAGCAGCAGCGAGCATTGCGTGGCCACATCGGTCACGAGCAACGTAGAGAAATGATACGCCTTGCTGGCGCGGTAAGCTTCGAGCGCGGTGAGCAACTCATCTTTGCGCTTCCAGAATTGCTCGAAACCGATCTCCTCGATCTGTGCCACGCTGAATTTCACACCTTGCTCGACGTATTCCTTGCAATCCGTCGTCACAGCCTGCGGCGCGGGCTTGAGCGTGAGCAGCGAGCCGCTGGCAAACAGTTTTTCCGTGAACTCGCGCGCATTGACCGACGATATTTTTTCGAGCTGCTTCAACACTTCCGCATCGCGAGGCGTGGTTGTGGGCGAAGTGAGGTTCAGCGTGTCGGAAACCACGCCCGCCAGTAACAGGCCGGCGATGGCCTTGGGCAATTCCACGTCGTGCCGGAAAAAACAGTCGGCCACAATCGTGCTGGTGGAGCCGACCGGTTCGTTGCGGAACAAAATCGGTTGCTGCGTCGCCATCGAGCCGAGGCGATGATGGTCAATGATCTCAATGATTTCCACCTCGTCCGCGCCCTGCACGGCTTGGGAAAGCTCGTTGTGATCCACCAGAATCAAACGGCGCGTGACCGGTTTCAGAAAATCCGTTTTCGACAGAATGCCGATCATCTGGCCTTCGCCGTCGAGCACGGGAAACGCGAGGTAGCCGGAAGACATCGCTTCGTCGCGGACGGCGGCGAGCGGCGCGTTTTCGCGGAAGCAGAGAAATTCCTCATTGAGCACATGGCTGACGCTCACAGCTGCGCGGCAAAGTGACGCCGTGGTGGCCGTGTCATGCGGCGAGGTGATGACGCTGACATTATTTTTGCGCGCGGCCTCGACGGTTTTTGGCTCGACGGAAATGCCGCCGGTGACAATGAGCACGCGCACGCCTTCGCGGATGGCGACATTCTGGATGTCCCAGCGGTCGCCAACGATGACGCAGCATTTCTCCGGCGGAAATTTATCGAGCCGAGCCGCAAAAGATTCCAACCCCATCGCGCCGATCATCAGAATCAATTCGTCCTCGCGCTCGGCGTCAATACCCACGACCAGCTCGCCGTCGAGCGTCCGGGCAAGGCTGGCCAGCGACGACAACACTTCGCGGGAATTTTGACGGCCCGGCTGGCGACTGACGGCGGGAAACAAAAATTTACTCAACTTGAACAGCGAAAGCAGGCCGCGACATTTCTGTGCGGCGTCCATCACGGGCAGGATGCGCAGGTTTTTCTCATCCATCAGCCGCAGCGCTTCCGCCGCCGTGGAATCCGGGCGAACGCTCAGAATTTTCCGCTGCATCACATCGGAAATTTTCGGTGAAACGTCGGCGATGAATTTCGGCGCGGGCACGCCAAAGGTGTTCAGGACAAAATCAATCCGGTCATTCGTGTCGCCGCAACGCGCGGCCACGGCCTCGGGCAAACCGGTGCGGCGCTTGAATTCCGCGTAGCCGATGGCCGAGCAGATGGCGTCGGTGTCGGGATTTTTGTGGCCGATGACGAGAATTTCATTCATGGGAAATGGGCGACAGGCTAATCCGCCGCGTGGCTGACGGCAAGCCTGCGGCTACGGCACGACCACGCGCAGCTTTTGGCGCTCGACGGAAAACGTGGCCGGCAGGCTGCCAATCCATTCGCCATCCAACTCGAACGCGGCCGGGCTGTCGCTGGTCATCTCAAATTGATCGGCGCGCAGGCGGCGGACGCGATGCTCGGACAATTTTCGGCGCAGCAAAAATCCCGGCGCGAGCCGCAGCAGCGCCGGCACATTGACCTGCGGAAAAACGCAAACGTCCAACTGGCCATTGGCCAGCTGCGCTTCGGGAAAAATATGGAACGAGCCGCCGTAAAATTTGCCATTGCCGAACAACGCCAGTTCGCCGGAAATTTTTTGACCTGCCGCCGCCACGGAAATTTGCGGCTGCTTTTCCACGACCGCCTGCAAACCCGCTACGACGTAAGCCAGCGGCCCGGCGCTTTTTTTTAGTTTCCAACTGACCAATTCAATTGCCCGCGCATCCAGTCCGGCGCCGCCAAGCTGCATGAAATAACGCGATTGCGATTTTCCGTCATCGAGAAAATCTGCGCGGCCCAGATCAATTTTGGTTTCGCGCGCACGCTTCAAAACCTTCCACGCGGATTCGAGCTTCAGTGGGATTTTCAGTTCACGGGCAAAAACATTCACCGTGCCGAGCGGCAGCACACCAAGCCGCGTTTTGGCAAAACCATCCGGTTCGTCGCCGATGCCGTTGAGGACTTCGTTCACCGTGCCGTCGCCGCCGGCGGCCGCGATAATATCGTAACCGGTCGCCACCGCCGCCTGCGCGAACCGGCGCGCATCGCCCGGCGCGGTCGTGGCCTTGAGCGCGCACTGCTGCGACAGCTCGTTCAGAAATTTCTTGAACCGCCGCGCTTTGTTGCCGCGCGCGGCGGGATTAAAAATGACACAGATGCGCACGTGCAAATGATTTTCTTTTCGCGCCGATAGTCGAGGAGAAAGCGCCGCGCGGCTTGCACTTCGACAACATTTTTCGGACACTGACATCATGAATGATGTTTCCAGCTGGAAGGTTGCCAAGTGGCCGTTTATCTCCTTTGCCATCGCCTTGTTGGTGGTTGCTGCCGCGCTGGCCGTTCGTCCGGCGCACGCCATCACGCAAACCGAAATTATTCTGGCGACCGCCAGTGTGGCGCTCAGCGCTGTGCTCGGCTGCCTGCCGTTCATTTTGGAATATCGTGCGATTAAAAAGCTGGTAGAAATTAACGCCGTCAGCACCGTAGCTTTGCAGTTGCAGGACTTGAAAAAATATTCCGCGCAAATCGCCGCCGCCACCGACCAGTGGGCGCTCGTGCAGGACAACACGAAGGGCAACATGGAAAAAACCGTCGTCGCCGCCAAGGAAATCGCCGAGCGCATGGCCACGGAGATCCGCGAGTTCAACGAATTTCAGGTCAAGCTCAACGACACCGAAAAAGG
>CAIOUK010000242.1 GCA_903861445.1 uncultured Verrucomicrobia subdivision 3 bacterium | reverse complement strand
GGTTTTCCGGTGGTGGCCGATGAACTTTACGGTGGCAAAAAACTCTGGCTCTCGCGGCTCAAAAAAGATTTTTACCTCAAGCCGGGTCGCGAGGAACGGCCGCTGATTGCCCGCGCCGCGCTGCATGCCGAGGAATTGACCCTGCCGCATCCGGTCACAAACGCGCCCGTGGTCATCACGAGCGAATGGCCGAAAGATTTGAAAGTGGCCGTGAAATATCTGCGGCAGTATGCCACCGGCCCCAGCCGACGCGGAATGCCTGACGAGCCGGAAGATTTCAGTCAGGAGTGATTTCCGCTGTGCCTCGGTGCCTCGATGGCCAATCAGGAAACCGCCCAATTCAAGATGGCCTTCTGCACGTGCAGCCGGTTTTCCGCTTCCTCAAAAATCGTGTCGGCGTGCGCTTCCAGCGTTTCCTCGTCAATTTCCTTGCCGCGATACGCCGGCAGACAATGCATCACCAGCGCGTCTTTCTTCGCCAGTTTCACCAATGCGGCATTGATCTGGTAGCCGGTCAAAGTCTGGATGCGTTCCTTCGCCTCGGTTTCCTTGCCCATTGAAACCCACACGTCGGTGTAGAGCAAATCCGCGCCATTCGCAGCCGCCTGAATGTCGCTGGTCACGGAAACTTTGCCACCCGCCCGCTTGAGTAATTCCGGCGAAGGCTGGAATTTTTCCGGTGACGCGATACGCAGTTCAAAACCAAATTTTGCTGCGGCCCAAATCCACGAATTCGCCACGTTGCACGCGCCATCGCCAATGAACGCAACGGTTTTGCCCGCGAGGGAGCCGCGTTTTTCCTGGAACGTAAAAATGTCCGCGAGAATCTGGCAGGGATGCTCGTCGTCCGTCAGCGCGTTGATGGTCGGGATGCCGGAAAATTTCGCGAACTCCTCCACGTCGTGCTGCGCGAACGTGCGGATGACCGCGCCGTGAACCATCCGGCCCATCACGCGCGCCGTGTCCTTGATGGGCTCGCCACGACCGAGTTGGATGTCCACCGCGCTCAAAAACATCGGCATCCCGCCGAGTTCGCGGATGCCCACCTCGAACGAGAGCCGCGTCCGCGTGGATTGCTTGGAAAACATCAGCGCCCACGTCTGCCCGGCGAGCGGCTGGGTCGCGTGGTGGCCGCGTTCGCGTTTGAACACGGCGGTGTCGCGCAGGATTTGATCAAAATCCGCGCGCGGCAACGTTTCCAATTTCAACAGATGTTTCATGGTAGCCATAGCTTAGGAGCTATAAACGCAAAGGATATTATCTACCCGAATCGGGGCTTGAAGTCACTTCTTTTTGCGGGCGGCAAGTTTCGCCGCGTCCGCCGCGCGCCAGAGATACCACGCTGCCGTCGTGCCGTGCGGCCGCCACTTTTTGCCGAACGCCAGCAGCGCCTTGGGCTTGGGCATTTCACGTTTTTTGTAGGCGAGACGGAAACCGTTACGCACACCAAAATCATCCACCGGTAAAACATCTTTTCGCCCGAGCTGAAAAATCAAAAGCATCTCCACCGTCCACCGCCCGACGCCACGCGCGGCGGTTAGCCGTTCAATGATTTCTTCATCCGTCAGTTTTTCGATTTGCCGCGACGATGGAATCGTCCCGTCCAAAGTTTTCACCGCGATGTCGCGGATGGCCGCGATTTTGGAAAACGAAAAGCCGCAGGCGCGGATTTGTTCGTCCGTGACGCTGGCCAAATCTTCCGGTTTTGGAAAACGGCGTTGGGGAAACAGTTTTTTGAACCGCGTGAGAATTGTATTCGCCGCCGTGCCGTTAAGTTGCTGGTGGGCGACCGCCTGCACGAGCGATTGAAACGGCGAACGCCACGGCTCATGTTCTAGTTTGCATGAGCCAACTTCGGCAATGAGTTTTTTCATCACCGGGTCAACAGCAGAGAGATGTTTCAAGGCGGCGGCGGTCACACGAGCGATTTTACGACTTCCTCAATTTTTGAAATGCCTTCGCCGGCTTCCTGCGGCTTGAGATTCAGCGGCGGCAGCAACCGGATGATTTGATTTCCCGCCGGCACGGTCAACACGCCCGCCGCATGCAGCCGGTTGACGAATTGTAGCGCAGGCGTTTTATCGCTAGCGGCTAACGCGGGAATCTTTTCGCACAGTTCGATGCCGAGAATAAAGCCCAGGCCGCGCGCGGATTTCACGACCGTTGGATAGGTTTTTGCGAGCCGTTCGATTTCCGATTTCAGCCACGCGCCGAGCTTTTGCGCCTGTTCAGCAAGTTTTTCCTGCTCGATGACTTCGAGGATTTTCAAAGCCACGGCGCAGGCGAGCGGCGTGCCGCCGTAAGTTGTGCCGTGCGTGCCGGCGCTCAACAAATCCGCATACGGCGCCCGCACCCAGAACGCGCCGATGGGAAAACCGCCGCCGAGCGACTTCGCCATCGAAAGGCCGTCCGGCAGAAATTTTTCGCCGCCGGGAACGCCTTCGAGAATTTTTTGAAAGCTCTGGAATTTGCCGGTCCGGTAATGGCCGCATTGCACGCTGTCCATGAGCAGCAACATTTTCTTTTCGTCGCACAACGCGCGCAGGCCGAGCAGATATTCCGGCGTGGCGGGCGTGACGCCGCCTTCGCCTTGAACGCCTTCGATCAAAATGGCAACGGTGGCGGGCGAAATGGCATTGCGCGCGGCTTCGAGGTCGTTGAACGGAATGTGCCGGAAGCCGGGCACGGCGGGTTCAAAGCCTTTTTTCACCTTGTCCTGACCGGTGGCGGCGATGCCGGCGAGCGTCCGGCCGTGGAAGGAATTGGTCGCCGTCAGAATTTCAAACCGGCCCTCGTCGTGGCCGAATTTCCG
>CAIOUK010000241.1 GCA_903861445.1 uncultured Verrucomicrobia subdivision 3 bacterium | reverse complement strand
TTCGACAAGCTGAAACTCAAGTTCGGCTTTTTGGACAACAAGCGCGTCGAACCGGCCACGCTCATGGCGTATGCCGATTTGCCGAGCCTCGATGTGCTGCGCGCAAAATTGATGGGCTTGATCAACACGCCCGGAACGCAGATCGCGGCGGTCATCAAGGCCAAGGCGGAAAAAGTCGAACAACCGGCTTAAACAATTTTTGATTTGGAATTTGAAATTTCAAATCGGAAAAAACAAACAAGAAACCAAAACGTAAATCGTCGGTTCGCGAGCCGTGAACTGAAAATTGCCGGGGCGCCGGCAGACGACGAGACGACAACATAGAAAGCAAAAGTAAGATTATGGCAGACCTCGCAAACATCGTAGAAGAATTGAGCAAGTTGACGGTTATCGAAGCCGCCGAACTCGTGAAACAACTGGAAACCAAGTGGGGCGTCTCCGCCGCCGCGTCCGTCGCGGTTGCGGCGGGTGGTGGCGCAGCGGCTGGTGGTGCGGCCGCTCCGGCGGAAGCGCAGACCACGTTTGACGTGATCCTCGCCTCGGTTCCGGCCGACAAGAAGATTTCCGTCATCAAAGCCGTCCGCGAAGTGAAGGCCGGTTTGGGCCTCGCTGAAGCCAAGGCTTTGGTGGAAGGCGCGCCGAAGACGATCTTGGAAGGTGCGAACAAGGCTGATTCCGACGCCGCCAAGAAGAAGCTCGAAGAAGCTGGCGCGAAAGTCGAAGTCAAGTAAGTTGCCCGTTTTTGGGGCGACGGCAGGGTGCCGTCGCCCTATTTCATCCCCGCAAGAAGCGGGATAATTTGAGAAATTTGGTTTGTTAGAACAATTTGGTTGCCGGTTGGCAAGCTGGTCGTTTAAAGCGACGGGCTTGCCTTGTGTCGTTAAGTAGAAATCGGTGCGGCGTGTGCCGTGCCTAACAGAAAATATAAAATGCCATCGCGATCCACAGAACGTATCAACTTCGGTAAAATCAAGGAAATCGTCATTCCGCCGAACATGATCGAGTTGCAGACGAACTCCTACGCGGAATTCTTGCAGGCCGACCTGACGCCGTCCAAGCGCCAGAAACACGTCGGACTGGAATCGGTTTTTCGCGAAGTGTTCCCCATCCAGAGCTACGACGGCAAGGTCGTGCTCGACTACAAGGAATACGAAATCGGTGCGCCGAAGGTGGACTGGTTGGAATGTCTCCGCGAAGGCACGACCTATGGCGCGCCGCTGTATGTCACGTTCTTGTTGAAGGACGATGGCAAGAGCGCGAAGGAAGAAAAAGTTTTCATGGGCGAACTCCCGTTGATGACGCCGCAAGGCACGTTCTGCATCAATGGTGCCGAGCGCGTGGTCGTCTCGCAGTTGCATCGCTCGCCGGGCATCGCGTTTGAAGCGACCCAGCATCCGAATGGCAAAATGCTGCACAGCTTCCGCGTCATTCCTGACCGCGGTTCTTGGTATGAAGCGATGTTCGACACGAGCGATTTGCTCTACGTTTATCTCGACCGCAAAAAACGCCGCCGGAAATTTTTGACGACGACGTTCTTCCGCGCGCTTTCCTTCCTCGACCACGAGGAAAAGGAAAAAGTCAGCAAGTCGAAGGAAGATCCGGGTCTGCATCGCGGCACGGATGCGGAAATCCTGAAGCTGTTCTACACCATCGAGGAATTGACGGTGAAGGAAGCGGAAAAGATTGAAGATTTGCAGAACCGCGTGCTCGTGCATGACGTTGCGGACGAGGAAAAAGGCCTCGTTGTGGCGCGCGCGTTCGAGCCGCTCTCGAAGGCCGTCGTCAAGCAGATCGCCGAGCTCGGCATCACCAAGATCAAGGTCGTGGACACCTCGGTGGACGAGGGCAACATGATCAAGTGCCTCAAGAAAGATCCGGCCAAGAACGAAGTTGAGGCGCTCAAGGATATTTACCGTCGCCTGCGGCCTGGCGATCCCCCGACCGCTGCGAATTCCCGCGCGCTTATCAAGCGTTTGTTCTTCGACGAAAAACGCTACGACCTCGGTCGCGTAGGCCGTTACAAGATCAATCAGAAGTTGGGCATGAAGGGCGACAGCCGCATTTTGACCAAGGAGGATCTGGTCGCGGCGACGAAGTATTTGCTCAAGCTCAAGAAGGGCGAAGGCTCGCTGGATGACATTGATCATTTGGGCAGCCGCCGCATCCGCACGGTCGGCGAATTGCT
>CAIOUK010000240.1 GCA_903861445.1 uncultured Verrucomicrobia subdivision 3 bacterium | reverse complement strand
CACAATCTGTTCAGGACTAAATCGCTGACGAATCAAAGTTTCAACCGCCGCAAACTCCACCGGTCCATAAAGCCAGTTCCGCCGGGATCGGTGTTTCCTCCCGCTCGCTTTCTCCACCGCATGACTGGCGCGATAACGGCCATCATGCACCGACTGATTCCGCTTCACCTCCCGATACAACGTGCTACGATGCCGGCCAAGATGTTTTGCCATCTCTGCCATTCGCAAACCCTGCCGTCGCATGGTCGCAATCTCATAACGTTCCTCCGTGCTTAATTGATGATATTTCACCCACCAATTCTGTCGCACTGGCAACTTGAATCCAAGTGGCCTAACAAGTCGCCGGAGCCAACCGCCGTTGGCGCTGTCAGTTCCGCTATCGCGGTTCACGTCGCCGGTCGGCGGTGGCTCAGCTTTTTTCGTTAGGCCACATGAGCGTCATGGAAAAAACAAAGCCAAGATTGCGTTGGGTTCGAGGAGCAGCCGCTTCAGTTTGCGTTATTCTCAGTTGTGCTAGGATGTTTCCGGGGGCTATTGCGCCCACATTTTTGAGGACATTTGAAGGAATCTTGATATGTGTAGGTCTTTTATTTGTGCCGCTAGCTTGCATCCATTTTGGCGCAGGCCGATCTCGCCTTTTGGAGTCTATCGGCTGGTTTTTGTTGTTGGTTCTTGTAGTTTGACCAGAAGTATGAACCTGTGGCCTAACAAGTCGCCGGAGCCAACCGCCGTTGGCGCTTGCCGTTCCGCTGTCGCGGTTCACGTCACGAGTCGGCGGTGGCTCAGCTTTTTTCGTTAGGCGACTTCGTGTGATTATGTATAAAACCCGTTGTTACGTGCTTATGACGTTGTTGGTCTTTAGTTGCGTTGTGTTGCTTACATCAGGTTGTTCTGCCCTTGGCAGTAGGCTTATTGCTGTTAGAGCCAAGTCCTATGAAGGGCCAGTTCATTATCCAGGTGTTAAGTGGGATGCTGAATGTATTGCGGATTTAGAAGAGGTTGCCGGGCCGGTCTATGGCGTTATTGACATCGTGCCTTCTGCAGTCATTGACACTCTATTTTTTCCATTTGATTCGTGTCTAAACAGCCACCATAAGTCGCCTAACAAGTCGCCGGAGCCAACGCCGGCGGGCGCTGGCAGTTCCGCTTCGCGGACGACGCTATGAATCCGGCGTGGCTCAGCTTTTTTCGTTAGACATCATGCGAGCGTTCACTTTCATCATCACGTTTTTAGCTTCGGGATTTTTGGCGGTTGCCGGCGAGTTGACCGCCAAGCCTGTGCTTGAGTTTAGTCTTACAGCCACCAACGCCAGCTTCAGCCATCAGCTTTCATCTGGTTTGGTTTTGCGAGCCGAGCGCGATGTTTTGGGTTGGGAGGTTGGCGTGTTTCAGCGAGACAGCACAGACAGTTTGCTTTATCCGCAGCGCATCTGGCACGGCGCATTTCCTTGCCAGCTTTCGGCATGGTCACACCGCACGCAGACATTTCCTGATGAGCGAGTCATTCCGATTCGTAGCTACAAGAGTTCGGTTCGTATCCGGCTGATTGATGCCACGGTTGCTGGCGAGTCCGGGAGCGAGAGATTTACTGGAGGTCGAGTTGAGATATACTGGAAACATGATGTTTAGTTTCACATTTGTAGTGCGACAAAATGGTTAGTAGTAAGCCTCGTTGGGCGTTTTAAATCCTAGGCGGAGTCTGGGACGATTATTTAACTGTTCAGCAATGCGATCGCATTGCTGCTGGGTAAGTCGGCTTACTGCGTGAGAAGGAACACGAACGTGCGGGATTGCTGCCGTCGCGGGTCGTCCGTAAATCTGCGCAGCGCAAGCTGGCGGAACATTTACAGGATTTTTTAGGGGATTTGCGCGCCAAAGGCCGCGTCCGCGATTATATCAGCCACATTTCACACTACAATGCGACCTTGATTGCAGATTGCGGATGGATTTATCCACAGGATGTAACCGCCGATTCATTTATGGCGTGGCGCCGTGTCCAGACGAAATCACAAAAGACCCTGAATGAATATTTGACCGGAGCCAAAGTCTTTTTTACCTGGCTCGTCGCGCATGGCCGCATTTCGGCTAATCCGTTGCTGGCGATTCAAAAAGGTGAAGCGCGCGGAAATCAAGTTCGGCCCCGGCGCGCGTATAATGATTCCGAACTGGCGGCACTGCTCGGCGTGGCTGGTGATCAGCGCATTGTTTATCTGACGGCGGCATTCACTGGCATTCGGCATGGCGAATTAAAAGCGCTTTGCTGGGTTGATTTCAATTTGACCGGCGAAAAGCCCTCGGTAACGGTTCGCGCGTCGGTTAGCAAAAATCGTCGGCTGGCATGTCTGCCGCTGCATTCTGATTTGGTGTCGGCGCTGCGGCAATTTCGCCCCGCCAGCGTCCAAGCTGGCGAATTGGTTTTCAAGGGACTGGTTCCTCGTTCCGAACTTTTTAACGAACACTTGAAAGCCGCCAATATCGTTAAGAAGGATTCACAAGGCCAAGTTGTGGTTTTTCATTCTCTGCGGCATACGTTCTGCACGAATCTTCACCGCGCCGGAGTGTCACAACGGGAGACAATGGAATTGATGCGGCATAATGATCCGCGACTCACGGCGACCACCTACACGGATGCTTCCTTGTTATCGCTGCGCGATGCGGTCAAGAAACTGACCGTTTCACCCTCACAACTGGCCTCACAAATTTTAGGCGCAGAGGGTCATTCCGAGTCGCAACCTGTCGCAAGTTCTGACAAGGTTAATGGTGGTAAAACCATTGAAAACAAAGGGGATAAGTCGCTATCTGGCGCAGCGTGGCGCGTCCTGTCCAAAATTCAGGAATGGTGCGCGGTGGAGGTTTCGAACCTCCGACCCCTACCGTGTCAAGGTAATGCTCTACCACTGAGCTAACCGCGCAACCGAAGGGGCGATGAGGTTGGCAAGGTCGCATCCAAATGGCAAGCCCAAAGCCAAATCTGCACGAGTGGTTCAGTTTCAACTTTGAACCCTCACGCGGTCTTGCTACGTTGCGGGCATGGCAAGAAAGTCGGACGACTCACCCAAATCCAATCACGGCTTCAATGATGTCATCGGCATCGCGCTGATTTTATTCATCGCCCTGCCCCTGTTGTGCGCGCAACTGTCATTTGACCGTAGCGATATTTCCTTCATCACCACGCATCTTAACAAGCCGCTCCATAACTGGATCGGGCTGATTGGCGCGTGGCTGGCCTACGCCTCGTTTTACTTGCTCGGCGGTGCCGCTTATTTGATTCCGCTCCTGGCCGGCATTTTTGGCGTGAGCTACCTGTTCAATGCCTTCAGTTATTTGCGCGAGCGGCTGGGCTGGTCGCTGCTTTGGTCGCTCGTCCTGCTGGTATCTGTTTCCGGACTTTTGTTTCTGGCAGATGACGGCGGAAACAACGGACGCTTTCATCTGGCCAAAGGCATCCACAGCGCCGGCGGCGAATTGGGTTATCTGACCTACGGCCAGACGCGGAACTGGGAATTTGGTTTTTGTCTGCTCGGCAATCTCGGCGCCATGCTGGTCTATGTCGCGCTGGGCTTGATCAGCTTGCTGTTCCTGACGAACTTCCGCTTGGGTGGCTGGATTCGCGCCTTGTTGCACAAAGATAATTTCACCGCGCACACCGAAGCAAAATCCACCGAGGAAATCGAACTCGAAAAACGGGCGCGTGAACTCGAAAAACAAAAACGCCAGCTCGAAGAGGAGGTCAGCCGTTCGGAAAAAATCGAGAAGCCCGCCAGCGGCCTCGGTGCCGACGGTTTGCCGGTGCCGGAGCCGACCGTGCGCGACTTGAGTTATCCGCAGGCCAAAGGTCCGCGCGTCCGCAAGACGACTTTGCCGGAATCGCCGAAGGAAATTACGCCGGCGGACGAACCGCTGGTGGCCGCCGAAATCATTCCCGCCAGCGAAATCCGGCCGGCGGCAACCGAGGAAATTCTCGGACGCAAATCCGACGCCGTCCCCGCCGAGAAAAAAGCGGAAGAACTGAAGCCCGAACCGGCTCTTGCCGAAAAAACAGAAACGCCCGCCACCGAGAAGCCCGCCCCGCCGGTGGTGGAGCCGGTCATCACGATTGCCGACGGCTCCACGCCGCCCGCGCCCACGCCGCGTCCGCGACCCGCGCCGAAGAAACCGAAGCCGATGACCGTCGCCTCGGTGCCGATGATCGGCAACTACCAGTTGCCTTCGATGGATTTTCTTCAGCACGCGGACATGACGGTGAAGCCGACCGAGTCCAAGGAAGAATTGATGGCCAACGCGCGGCTGATGCAGCAGACGCTCGCGCAGTTCGACATCGAGGTTTCGCTTGGCGACATCACCAAGGGGCCGACCATCACGCGCTACGAATTGCATCCTGCGCCGGGCGTGAAGCTGGAGAAGATTCAAAATCTTTCCAATAACCTCGCCGCTGCGCTGAAGGCGGAACGCATCCACATTCTCGCGCCGGTGCCGGGAAAATCTTCCGTCGGCATCGAAGTTCCGAATTTGGTGAAGACGAAGGTCATCATGCGCGATTTGTTCGAGTCGGACGAATGGCGCAACAGCAAGGCACGCATTCCCATCGCGCTCGGCAAGGATGTTTACGGTCATCCCATCGTCGCGGACCTCGCGGAGATGCCGCACATGCTCATCGCCGGTTCGACCGGCTCCGGCAAATCTGTCTGCATCAATTCCATCATCGCGTCGCTGCTCTACCGGTTCTCGCCGGACCAACTGCGCTTCGTGATGATTGACCCGAAGGTCGTCGAATTGCAGCAATACAACGCGCTGCCGCATCTCGTCGTGCCGGTCGTGACCGATCCAAAAAAAGTTTTGCTCGCGCTGCGCTGGGTGGTGAATGAGATGGAAAAGCGTTACAAAATTTTTGCGCGCGTCGGCGTGCGCAATGTGAAGTCGTTCAACGAACGTCCGAAGAACAAGCCGTTGCCGGAACAGGAATTGGAATTGCCGCTCTCCGCGAAGAAGGAAAAAGTCGAGGCGGGCGCAGGCGGTTTCGCGGTGGAAGTGGACGAGGAGATCGTCGTGCCGCGCGAGGAAGACATCATTATCCCGGAAAAACTTTCCTACATCGTCGTCATCATTGACGAGCTGGCGGACTTGATGTTGGTCGCGCCGGCGGATGTGGAAATGGCCATCGCGCGCATCACGCAGATGGCGCGTGCGGCGGGCATCCATTGCATCGTCGCGACGCAGCGTCCGTCTGTGGATGTCATCACCGGTGTCATCAAGGCCAACATTCCGGCGCGCATCGCGTTCCAAGTCGCAAGCCGCGTGGACTCACGGACGATTCTCGATGCGATGGGCGCGGACAAATTACTGGGCAAGGGCGACATGCTTTATCTCCCGCCTGGTTCGGGCAATCTCAAGCGCGCGCAAGGTGCGCTCATCACGGACAAAGAATTGGAAGACATCGTGGCCTTCATCGCGCAACAGGGTAAGCCGAGTTACGAAATGGAAATTCATCAGCAGCTTTCCAAACCCAGCGCCAACACCGACCTCGAAAGCGGCATTGACGAGGACGAAGAAATCATCCAGCAGTGCATCGAAGTCATCCGCAGCGAACAGAAGGCGAGCGTCTCACTGTTGCAACGCCGTCTGCGCCTCGGCTACGGTCGCGCGGCGCGCATCATGGATGAACTGGAAAATCGCGGCATCGTCGGCGAAAGCAACGGTGCCGAGCCGCGCGAAATCCTGATTGACCTCGACGGTGGCGGTGCGGATGGCGGCGGGCAGAGTGCGGTTTGAAGTATTTCCAAGATTGCCAAGCCCCCGTCAATCGCGCTAAATAAAGGGAATGTCAACGGTCGCCGAACAACTCCGCTCCGCCCGCGAGGCCAAAAACCTCACGGTCGAGCAGGTCGCAGACCTGACCAAGATCCGCACCGACCACATCCGCGCGCTGGAAGAAGGCAACTTTGGCGTGTTCTCCGCACCGATTTACATCCGGGGTTCCGTGAAGAATTACGCCGCCGTGCTTAAGCTGGACACCACCGCCGTGCTCGCCGAGTTGGCGGTAGAATTGAAAGGCACGGAGAAATTTAGCGAGCCACCGCCGCTGTCGGAATCAAAAAGAACCTTCGTGGATGATATCGCACTGCTCGTCGCCAAGTTGAATTGGAAGGTCGGTTTCGCGGGTCTCGCCGTCATTGGCCTGACGCTCATCCTCGGCGTGTCGTTCTGGGCCTGGCATCATAACCAGAAAAGTGATCCCTTGAAAAATCTTCCGCCCGCCGTTTATCAGCCCGCCGGTGCCGGCGATACGCTGCCGCTGCACCGATAAAATCTGCCAGCCTACTTCACACGTCTTCGAGATAGAGCGCACGGTTGCGCCAGAGATAGATGACGCCGGACATCGCGGTCAGCGCCACCGTAATCCACAACATGATTTCCGCAAACGTGGGCAACCAAGCGGCGAAGAAATTTTTCAGCGCCACCGGCCATTCCTCCGACGCATCCACGATGAGCAGCGCGTTGATGGTGATGATTTGCGAAATGGTCTTGTGTTTGCCGAAGCGTTCCGCCGCGAGCACGATGTTCTTCGACGCCGCCAGCAGGCGCAGACCGGTGATGGCCAGCTCGCGCGCGACGATGACAATGACCATCCATGCGCCGACTGGCACTGGCGCGCCCGGGTGCAAATGCGAGCTTTCAACGAACGCGATAAAAGCCGAGCACGTCAGAATTTTGTCCGCGAGTGGATCCATCAGCTTGCCGAAGCTAGTGATGAGATTGCGCGAGCGCGCGAGATGACCATCGAGATAATCCGTGAAGCCGGCCAGCGAGAAAAACAGCAACGCCAGCGTGTCGTTGTATTTGAACGGCGAGAACAGCGCCCACAAAAACAGCACCGTCAGCCCGAACCGGGAGACGGTGAGTTTGTTGGGCAGATTCATGCGGCAAAAGCTTGGCGATTCACAGCGGCGGTTGGCAAGTTCCAAAAACAAAAAAGGCGGGCTGCGTGACGCAACCCGCCCTGCATAATTCAATTTACGCGCCGAACTTGTCGAACATCTTCGCGTTCGCCTGCATCAGGCGGATGAGGAATTTCGCCGGCATGATGCCGAGCGAGCCGCTGTTCGCACCGGTCTCGGTAAAGCGTTCCAGCTTGTCCGAGCCGCTCGTCGCCGAGTGCAGCAGCACCGGCTGCGGATGCCAGGAATGGCCTTTCATCGAAACGGGCGTCGAATGGTCGCCGGTGATGGCAATGACGTCCGGCTTCTTTTTCAGGAGAATCGGCAGCGCGGCGTCAAAGTCTTCAATCGCTTTTTTCTTCGCGGTGAAATTGCCGTCTTCACCATATTTGTCGGTGTATTTGTAATGGATGAAGAAGAAATCGTAGTTGTCGTATTCGGCGAGGTAGCGCTCGAACTGCTCCTTGATGGTCTGCGGGCCTTCGATTTTCACCATGCCGACAAGCTGCGCGAGGCCTTTATACATCGGATAAACCGCGAGGCAAGCGGGCTTCAGCAGGTAACGCTCTTCAAACAGCGGAATTTCCGGCTGATGCGCGATGCCGCGCATGAGAAAGCCGTTCGCCGGTTTTTCCTTGGCAATGACCGGCAGCGCGGCCTTGTAAAAATCCACGATGAGCTTCGCCATTTTTTTCTGCTTCAGGTTTTTCGCATCGCGCGGTTTCACGGTCGGAATGGCAAAGCCTTCGCGATTCGGGTCGGCATCCGTTAGCGGGCCTTCGAGACCTTTGCCGCGAAACACGACGACGAAACGATGTTCCTTGCCGGGCTTGATGATGACCTGCGTGTCGCCGATTTTTTTAATTTTGGCGGACAGCTTGGCGCAAAGCTTTTCGCAAACTTCCGTGGCGATGCGTCCCGCGCGGCGGTCGGTAACAATGCCTTTCGCATCGAGCGTCGCAAAATTCGCGCGCGCGCAAACATCACCGGGTTGCAGTTCCACGCCGAGGCCGAGCGCCTCGATGACGCCGCGGCCAACTTGAAATTCCAGCGGGTCGTAGCCAAACAGTCCGAGATGGCCGGGACCGCTGCCGGGCGTGATGCCGGGCGCGACGGGAATCATGCGGCCCTGCGCGGAATCCTTGGAAAGCTTGTCGAGATTCGGCGTGTGCGCGGCTTCGAGCGGCGTGAGATAGCCCTGCTCCTTCGTCGCCAAATCGCCGAGGCCGTCGAGGACAATCAGCGCCAGCTTGGTTTTCGTTTTAAGGGTCAGCTCCGAGTAAAGTGAATCTAAATTCATAGACGGGCATTTTAGAAGTTTCCCGTCTCGACGCAATTCCATTTACTGTTACATCACGGCAACAACATCACGACATGCAAATTTACCAGCCGGAATCAAATGACCTTGATCAAATCCGCCGTCTCGTAACGCACCTTGGCCAGGCTGGCGTATTTGTCGCCCTCCGCGCGGTAACCCAGCGCCAACGCGACCACGGTTTTGTAGCCCGTGCCTTCGAGCTTTAGAATTTTGTCGTATTCCATCGGCACGAGACCTTCCATCGGGCACGCGTCCACGCCGAGCACGGCGGCGGCGGTCATCAAATTGCCGAGCGCGATGTAGCACTGCCGCGCCGCCCATTCGTGCGCGATTTTTCCGCGCGGCCCGTTGACCACGTCGCCAATCATCATGTTCCAGTAGGGAGTCATGGACTCCGCCGGCACGCCGCGCACGCTGCTGATGCGCGCGACCAACTTGTCCACATCCGCCTTATGCATTTCCGTCCGCGCCGTGAACACCACGAAATGCGAGCAATCCACCACCTGTTTCTGCCCCCAGGAATGCGGCAGCAACGCCGCGCGCGTGGCGGCGTCCTGCACGATGAGAAAATGATACGGCTGCAAACCGTAGCTCGTCGGCGTCAGCACGAGCGATTTTTCCAGCGCGGCCCAGAGGTCGGCGGGAATTTTTTTGGTCGCGTCAAAAACCTTGGTAGCGTAGCGCCATTGCAAGGCGTCGAGAAGTTGTTTGGGTTGGCTCATAAACTTAGCGACCGCTAAAATCACATAGTCCGCTGCAAATGCAAATTTTTCTTCGCGCCGGGGAAATTTATTCCACAATCAGCCCATGCCGCAACTTCAGCTCCGCCGCGCCACCGTGGATGATTTGCCTGCACTCAAAGCGCTGTGGCACGCCGCACGGCTGCCGGCGGATGAACTCAAGGATCGCGTCACCGAATTTCAAATCGTCACGACCGGCGGAAATTTTGCCGGAGCCATCGGCGTGCAAATAGCCCGCCAGCATTTGCGATTTTACGCCGAGGATTTCGCCGACTTTGCTGTGGCCGACGCCGCGCGGGAATTATTTTGGGAGCGCATCCAGAAAATCGCCGCGAACCACGGCGTCTTCCGCGTGTGGACGCAGGAAACCTCGCCGTTCTGGAAACATTGGGGGT
This sequence comes from uncultured Verrucomicrobia subdivision 3 bacterium, assembly GCA_903861445.1. Taxonomy (GTDB): domain Bacteria; phylum Verrucomicrobiota; class Verrucomicrobiia; order Limisphaerales; family UBA11358; genus UBA11358. Next base: position 16,526 of record CAIOUK010000240.1, on the reverse strand, counting down.
TTCAAAAAGCCCCGGCGGAAACGCTGGAACGGCTGCCCGCCGAATGGAAAAATCTGGCCGGCGACTGGCTCACGCTGGAATTGAAAAACGAAGCAGCCATCACCCACGCGCTGGAAAATCAGTTTGGCAACTTTATGGCCGCCGAGAAAAAACAGACGGCGCAAGTTGCCGAGCGCGCCCGCAAACTCAAACTGTCAATCACCGTTGCCAGCTTCGCGATTTTCTTCGTCTGCGTGGCCGTGGCGGTTTATCTGCTGCTGCGCCAGACGTCAGCAGGTCGCTGACGCCGCGCCAAATTCGTCCGCGTGATACGAACTCCGCACCAGCGGTCCGCTCGCGACGTGGACGAAGCCCATTTCTTCCGCGCGAACTTTGTATTCGGCAAATTTTGCTGGCGGCACAAATTCCACCATCGCCAGATGCTTCAGCGTCGGCTGCAGATACTGGCCGAGCGTGAGAATGTCGCAGCCCGCCGCGCGCAAATCACGCATCGCTTCCAAAACTTCTTCTTCGCGTTCGCCGAGACCGAGCATCAGGCCGGACTTCGTGAAAATGGTTTTGCCACGTTTGGTCTTCACCTTTTTCAACACGCTCAACGAACGGTCATAGGTTGCGCGATGCCGCACTTCCGGCGTCAGGCGGCGGACGGTTTCAAGATTGTGGTTAAAAATTTGCGGGTTCGCCGCGAGCACCAGTTCAATGGACGCATCGCTGTCCTGAAAATCTGGCACGAGCACTTCGATGACAATTCCCGGATTTAATTTGCGGACTTCCTCAATCGTTTGCCGGAAATGTTCCGCGCCGCCATCGGCCACGTCGTCACGGGCGACGGCGGTGATGACGACGTGTTTCAATTTCATCCGGCGCGTCGCTTCGGCCACGCGGAGCGGTTCATCGGCTTCGAGCGGCAACGGTTTGGCGGTGCTGACGGCGCAAAAGCCGCAGGCGCGCGTGCAGCGGTCGCCGGCGATCATGAACGTGGCCGTGCCTTTGCTCCAACATTCCCAATGGTTCGGGCACTTGGCGCTTTCGCAGACGGTGTGCAGCTTGAGTTCGCCGAGCAGGTTGCGCGTTTGTGCGAAGCTGTCGGAAGTGGGCAGCTTGATGCGCAGCCAATCCGGCAGGCGCGGGCGGGTTTTCAATTCGGTCGTCGTCATTTCAAAATCCTATTTTAACTGCTGCGCCTCGAATGGACACGAACAAAATCAACGCGCGGAACTGGTGCCAATTTCATTAAAGTCGCCAAGCAATCTGCCCTCTCATCTAATCTTGTTAGGCACTCAAACCTTGCCGAAATATCTCTTTGCTTCCGGCTTAAGCGAGAAAATCAGCAACGGTATGCACGCTGGCAAAATGCAAGCGCTCGTCATACCAAGGCAAATAAGAATAAGGTTATAAGTCCAGAGCCAAGGCTTTGGCTTAAGAACAAGCGGCAGCAAACACGCGACAAATAAAACTATGCTAACAATAAGTAAAAGCACACCGAGAACCAGCGCCTCTGTCGCTGACATCTCTATGTCTGCCGGGTCAGAAAGAAAAAAGTAGAGTGAAAACGCAGCGGTAGCTAGATAAAGCAAGCACAGGAATCCAGTGTAAATCTTGAACCACCAGATGACCCTTGGTGTTTGATTGTCGGTGGCAGTTTGGGTTTCGTCTGTCATAAAGTGCTAATCGGCCTAACTATTATTCAACGACAGGATGTGCATGGCCACTAGCGGCGGCCCAAAGCATTATTTCTTCTTCGAGAAAGCCGCGTCAAACGCCGCTTGGTTCGGCGCGAAGTCCAGTTTGCGGACGAACGCGCAGCTTTCGGTCGCGCCATGAATGCGATCCATGCGACCGTCTTCCCATTCCACCGAGAGCGGGCCGCGATAGCCGATGTCGTTCAGCGCGACGATGATTTCCTCGAAGTTGACGTCGCCGTGGCCGAGCGAGCGGAAATCCCAGAAGCGGCGCGGGTCGGTGAAATCCGTGTGCCCACCGAACACACCCACGCTACCGTCGCCGTGGCCCCACCAAGCGTCCTTCATGTGCGCATGGAAAATGCGGTCGGAAAATTCGCGGATGAACTTGACGTAATTCACGCCCTGATAGCCGAGGTGCGACGGATCGTAATTGAAGCCGAAGCGCGGATGATTTTTCACCGCGGCGAGCGCGCGTTTGGCCGAGGCGATGTCGAAGGCGATTTCCGTCGGATGCACTTCGAGGGCAAAGTTGACGTTTTCTTTTTCAAACACGTCGAGAATCGGCAGCCAGCGTTTGGCGAAATCGGCGAAACCTTTGTTCCAATAATCTTGGCTGGTCGGCGGGAAACCGTAAATCGAGTGCCAGATGGAGGAACCGGTGAAACCGTTGACGACGGCAGGAAAATCATTTTTCGCGCCGGGCTTGGCATTGAAAAATTTCCGAGCGGCCTTGGCCGTAGCTTTCATTTTTTCGGCGGCGCGCTGACGAACGCCTTCGGGTTTGCCGTCACCCCAGACATCGGCAGGCAAAATGGCCTGATGGCGTTCATCAATCAAATCGCACACAGCCTGGCCAACCAGATGCGTGGAGATGGCGAAGCATTTCAGGCCGTGCTTGGTGAGCAACGCCCATTTTTTTTTGCAATAATCGGGTTCGGCGAGTGCGCGATCCACTTCGAAGTGGTCGCCCCAACAGGCGAGTTCCACGCCGTCGTAGCCCATTTTTTTGACGAGCGGCAACAGTTGTGCGAGAGAGAGGTCGGCCCATTGACCGGTGAAAAGAGTAATGTTGCGTGGCATAAAATAATGATGATTTTCTTCAAAAATAAAATTGTAACCTTTGCACCGGAAAGTCAATCTTAAGAACCAGACAGTTACAAACCGGCGAATGCCGTTAAACTGAAAAGCCAAGTTCCATCAAAAAATAATATGCAAAAAAAATCGTCCCTCACCCAGTCGCTCGGCTCCCTGAACCGCCGCCATTTTTTGAAAACCGCCGGTGCCGCGATGGTTTTGCCGCTAATCCTGCCCGGCTGCGCCACCGGCTCCGCCCGCCGCACCGCCGCTTCCAAACGCATCACGCTGGGCGTGATTGGCTGGGGTATGCAGGGGCCGGGCAACACGAAATCTTTTATGGCACTGGACGATTGCCAGGTGGTCGCCGCGTGCGATCTCGACAAAAACCATCTCGCCGACGCAGTTAAGACCATCAACGACCATTACCAAAATAAGGACTGCAAAGGTTATCATGACTACCGCGAACTGCTCGCGCGGCCGGACATTGACGCCGTGATGATCGCGGTGCCGGATCATTGGCACGAACTCGTCGCCACCGAAGCCGCCCGCAACAAAAAAGATGTCTACGGCGAAAAGCCGCTGGCCAAAACCATCGCTGAGCAGCAGTCCATCGTCCGCGCGGTGCAGCAAAACAATATTATCTGGCAGACCGGTTCATGGCAGCGCTCGGTGGCGCAATTCCGCAAGGCCTGCGAAATCGTCCGCAGCGGTCTCATCGGCCAAATCACGCACGTCGAAGTGGGTTTGCCGTCCGGCCATAATGATTTTGGCAAAAATGCGATGGAGTTGCTGACCCGAATTGGCCAGCCGACGGCGAAAAAGGATTTGCTGGCCACCATCCTCCCCGGTTCGCCGGAATGGAATTTGGCCGTGACTCCGCCGCCAGCGGAACTGGATTACGAAACCTGGATTGGGCCATCCCAGATGGAGCCTTACATCAAGCAGCGCGTGCATCGGAACTGGCGCTGGAATTACAACGTCGGCGGCGGGCAGTTGATGGACTGGATTGGCCATCATTGCGACATCGCGCATTGGGGCATGAATTGCGACCTGTCCGGCCCGACCGAAGTCGAAGGCCACGGCGAATTTCCCAATCCCGAAGCCCTGTGGAACACCTGCACGAAATACCGCATCGAAGCCAAATATCCGAACAACATCACCATGACGATTGCCGGCGGCTACAAAGACATCCAGGGCGGCACAAAATGGATCGGCACCGAAGGCTGGGTCTGGGTGGATCGCGGCGATGTCGGCAAATCCTTCGACTGCTCCAATCCGGCTTGGAAAAAAGGCAAAAATCTGGCGGAAGAATTTCGCAAGGTAAAACTTTACGAATCCAGCAATCACGAACGCAACTTCATTGACTGCGTCAAGTCCCGCCAGCCCACCATCACGCCCGCTGAAGTCGCGCATCATTCCGCGATTCCCGGTCATCTCGGTTTGATTGCCATGCGCACCGGCCGGAAAATCCGCTGGGACAATGCCACGGAAAAAATCATCGGCGACGATGAAGCGAGCAAGCTCACGTCCCGCGAATACCGCGCGCCGTGGCATCAGTCTTAATTATAGTTTTGCTAAATTATCAGACTTTGATTTACTAATCTAACTTACTGAATTTACATATGAACGATACCAATAATTCCGAAAAATGCTGCGGCAACTGCGACGCCACGCTGGCCTTCTGGCTGCTGCGCGGCTGGCTCGCGGTGCGCGCCATCCTCGCCGGCGTTGAAAAATGGGGCGCCTACAAGTCGGTGCAGAAACCCGTATTGGACGCCAGTGGCCAGCCCGACGCCGGTGGCGCGGTGTTGGACTTGAAGGTCAAATTTTATTCGCTGGCCAACTATCACGGCGTTCCCGCCGCGCTAAAGAGTAAATTTGAAAACGAGGTGTTGCTGCCGGGTTTCGCGTTGAACCTCTTTGACAAGCTGCTCGGCCCGGTGCTCATTCTTACCGGCCTGATGCTGCTCGTCGGCCTAGGCACACGCATTTCGCTGATGCTGCAAGGTATCATCTACATCGCGCTGTCGGTCGGATTGATTCTCATCAATCAGCCGGACGGCATCGCCTACCTCGGCATCCACCTCGGCCTTGTCGCCGGCGCGTTGCTCCTAGCCAAACATAACAAGCTTACCCTGCTCAAAAAATGGTAACTCCAAATTTCCTCCGCGAGCTTTCCCGCCGCGAATTTCTCGGCACCACCGCCGCTGCCGGCGCGGGATTGCTGCTCACTGGCTGCGGCCCGGAGGCCAAACAATCTGCCGCCGCCAAGGCCTTTTCCGGCAAGAAGCTCAACGTCGCGATCATCGGCTGCGGCGCGGAAGGACAGGTCTTGCTGGAATCCCTGCAAGTCATCAACACCATCAACCTTGTCGCCGTCGTGGACATTTGGGAATACAATCTCAAGAGCAATGTCCGCCGGCTCAAGGACACGGGTTTCGACGTCAAGGGTTACCGCGACTACGAAGAGTTACTGGCCAATGAAAAAAATCTCGACGCGGTCGTCGTGGCCACACCGGATTTTTGGCACGCACCCATTACCAACGCCTGCCTCAAGGCCGGCTTGCACGTCTATTGCGAAAAAATGATGAGCCACACCATCGAAAGTGCACGCTCGATGGTTAAAACCATGAGAGAAACCGGCAAGCTGCTTCAGATCGGCCACCAGCGCCGGAGCAATCCGCGTTATCAGTTTGCGCTGAACAAACTCATTAACGACGCGCAGATTTGTGGTAAAGTCACAGCAGCGCAAGCACAATGGAACCGCACTGTAACCAACGACCTTACCTTTCCGAAACACTCGGAAATCCCGCCGGAGACGCTCGCCAAATATGGTTTCAAAGATATGCACCAGTTCCGCAATTGGCGCTGGTTCAAAGGCCTGGGCAAAGGCCCGCTGTCCGACCTTGGCGCACATCAGATTGATATTTTTAATTGGTTTTTCGGCGAAACCCCTAGTTCCGTGATGGCCACCGGCGGCTTGGATTATTACAAGACGCACGAGTGGTTCGACAATGCGATGGTCATCTACGAATTCCCGCAACCCGACGGCAGCACCGCGCGCGCCTTTTATCAGGTGCAGACCACGACCAGTGCCGGCGGCGGCTATTTCGAGATGTTCATGGGCGATGAAGGCACCATCCGAATGTCCGAAAACCCCAGCATCTGCGCGCTCTGGCGCGAAGATCGCTCAACCAAATCCTGGGACGAACTAGCGGGTAAAAATTATCTCCTCGCCACGCCCACGCCGCAGGTTGCCGACGCGGACAAGGTGGACGTGCGCGAAACCGCACCGCTCATTAAATATGACATCCCTGTTTCCTTTGCGAAGAAAATTCACCAGCCGCATCTGGAAAATTTCTTCAACGCCATTCTCGACAAGAATGTGAAATTGAACTGCCCCGCCGACGAGGCGTTCCGCAGCGAATACGTCATCCACAAAGCCGTGGAAGCCGTGGAAACCGGCCAGAAAATCAAAATCACCAAAGAAGAAGTCGAAGCTTAAATCGTTTATTTTATTTATGAAAAAATCATTCATTCCCACCGTCAGTCTGGTTTTGCTGTCCGCCGGCCTCGCGCTGGCCGGCGACAAAATGCCGCTCAAAACCACGTTGCCGGACGCGCTGTTTGTCGGCACGCCGGTGCCGATCAGTGTGCCGAATCTGGAACCCAAGTTGAAAAAGTTCCCGGACTTTGAAGTCCCCGTCGGCACGGTCAATCTGGCCAAGGGCAAAAAAGTCACCGCCAGCGACAGCGATCCGGTCGTCGGCACGCTCGACCTCGTGACCGACGGCGACAAGGCCGGCGACGAAGGTTCGTGGGTCGAACTCGGCCAGGGCAAACAGTGGGTGCAAATTGACCTGGCGCAGGCTGCGAATATCTACGCCGTCGTCGTCTGGCATTACCACTCGCAGGAACGCGTCTATCGCGACGTGGTCGTGCAGGTGTCCGACGATCCGACGTTCAGCAAGGACGTGACGACGATTTATGACAACTCCGCCAGCGGCAAAAACCAGCCTTACATCGAAAGCTATTTCGGCAAGCTGATGGATGCGAAAGGCGTCAAAGGCCGCTACGTCCGCCTTTACAGCAATGGCAACACGACGAACAAAATGAACCATTACATCGAAGTCGAAGTGTGGGGCAAGCCGGCGGCGTAATTGAAAATAATTCCCGAAGCGGAAGGCTGAACGGCCTTCCGCTTTTTTATTTTCATCTTCATCAAGCCGCCACTGAGATATTGATGAAACCTCGGCGCAAAAACTCGCGTCCAACTGTTTGAATCCAAAAACTGAAACGTAACCGGAGCCATACCCATGAAAAAACTCATCCTGCAAAACATCGGTTTCATCATCTTGTCGACCAGCGTTGCGCTCACGGAAGGATGCAAGCCGGCCAAATCAATTCCGGCGGAAGGAAATACGCCGGTCAAAACAAATTCAGTTAATGCTTTAACCACAAGCAGCCCAAGCTCCAACGACAAAATTCTGCTCCAGACCGCCTTGCCGGATGTCGTGGTAGGTGGCACGCCGGTGCCGATTCCCCCCACTCTGAATCTGGAACCGAAGTTGGAAAAATGGCCGGAATTTCAAGTGCCTATCGGCACCGTCAATCTGGCCAAGGGCAAAAAAGTTACCAGCAGCGACAGCGATCCGGTCGTCGGCACGCTCGACCTCGTGACCGACGGCGACAAGGCCGGCGATGATGGTTCGTGGGTGGAGCTGGCTCAGGGCAAACAGTGGGTGCAGATTGACCTCGAGAAAATTGCCAACATTTACGCTGTTGTCGTCTGGCATTACCACTCGCAGGAACGCGCGTATCGCGACGTCATTGTGCAGGTTTCTGACAATCCGGCTTTCAGCAAGGACGTGACGACGATTTATGACAACTCTGCCAGCGGCAAAGACCGGCCTTACATCGAAACCCGCTTCGGCAAAATTATGGACGCGAAAGGCGTCAAAGGCCGCTACGTCCGACTCTATAGCAGCGGCAACACCAGCACCAAAACCAACCACTACATCGAGGTCGAAGTTTTTGGCAAACCGGCGGCGTGATTTAAAGCAATCCAAAATGAAAACCGCCGATAATTCTTACGAAAAAGCCGGAGGCAAAATCAGCCGCCGCGAATTTCTCGGCACCACCGCCGTTGCCGGTGCGGGATTACTGCTGGGCGGATGCAGCGCGGAGTCGCAAAAGACCGAGGTCGCTCCACCCAAGTTTTCCGGCAAAAAACTTAACGTCGCCCTCTTCGGCTGCGGCGCACAGGGACAGGTTTTGCTGGAATCGTTGACCGTCATCGAAAGCATCCAGCTCGTTGCTATAGTCGACATTTGGGATTACAACCGCAAAATGATTGTCCGTCGTTTGAAAAGCATAGACCAGCCGGTCAAAGACTACCCCGACCAAGAAGAGTTGCTGGCAAACGAGAAAAACCTGGATGCCGTCATTGTGGCCACGCCGGATTTTTGGCACGCACCGATCACGAACGCCTGCCTGAAAGCCGGCCTGCACGTCTATTGCGAGAAGATGATGAGCAACACCATCGAGGGTGCCCGCTCCATGGTGAAAACCATGCAGGAAACCGGCAAACTCCTCCAAATTGGGCACCAACGCCGCAGCAATCCGCGTTACATTTTTGCACTCAATAAACTCATCCATGACGCGCAGATTTGCGGCAAACTCACATCGGCGCAGGCTGAATGGAATCGCCCTGTGACGGCTGACATGGGCTTTCCAAAACATTCAGAAATGTCGTCGGAAACACTGGCCAAATATGGCTACAAGGATATGCACCAGTTTCGCAATTGGCGCTGGTTCAAAGCGCTTGGCGGCAGCCCGCTCGCCGATCTGGGCGCGCATCAAATAGACATCTTCAACTGGTTCTTGGGCGGCCTGCCCAGCTCTGTAGTCGCCAGCGGCGGCGTAGATTATTACAAAAACCACGAGTGGTTTGATAACGCCATGGTTATCTATGAATACCCACGGGCAGATGGTTCCACGTTGCGGGCGTTTTATCAGGTGCAAACCACCAGCAGTTCTGATGATGGCTATTTCGAGAAATTTAAAGGCGATGAAGGCTCCGTTAAGATGTCTGAGAACCCCAGCTTTTGTGCGCTCAAACAAGAAGATCGCTCAATAAAAGATTGGGACGAGCTCGCTGCTAAAAACTACATCCGTAGAGTTGATGTGCCACCTCCTTCTGAAGACGAAAAGATAGATCCGCGTGAGGAAATTCCCATGTTCAAATACAGCATCCCCGTCCAGTTCGCCAAAAAAATGCATCAGCCGCACTTGGAAAACTTTTTCGATGCCATTCGCGGCACTGCCAAATTGAATTGTCCCGGCGACGTCGCTTTCGCCAGTGAATATGTGATCCATAAAGCCGTGGAAGCGGTTGAAACCGGCAAGCGAATCGTCATCACCAAAGAAGAAACCGAAGCCTGATTTCATGCCAGCCAATTGAGGCTTTTTTGTTTTCGTGAGCCGAATCCAGCCTTAACCTGTTCGCATTGAAAACTCCGTCGCCCAAAATTTGCTGGTTGATTTTTCTGGCGCTGGCGTTGCTCGCGCTGGCCGTCCGCCTGCCGCAACTCGGCGAACGCCCGATGCACACGGACGAATCCGTCAACGCCTATCTCACTGGTAAACTGCTTGCTGGCGAAAGTTTTCACTACGACCCGCAGGATCGCCACGGTCCGGCGCTGCTGTTAATCGCCGAGCCGCTGGTCAAACTGCTCGGCGCAAAAAACTTTGCCGACCTGACGGAATCCGAACTGCGCCTCACGCCGGTCATCGTCGGCAGCGCCACGATTTTGTTGTTCGGCGCGGCGGTGGAATGGCTCGGCTTCATTCCCTGTCTAATCGCCGCGCTGCTGTTCGTCGTCGGTTCCCTGCCCGTCTATTACAGCCGCTATTTCATCCACGAAACTTTGTTCGTCGCGGCCACATTTGCCCTAATGTTGAGCGGCTGGCACGCCTTGGCAAAAAACTCAATTTTGTTCGCCGCGCTCGCCGGCGTTTGCGCCGCGCTGATGCTTGCGTGCAAAGAAACCGCCGTCATCCACTTCTTCGCGCTCGGCGTGGCGCTGCTTTTCAGCCAATGGCCAAAACTGAAGAACAAACTTCCACCGGTAAAAATCATGGTCGCAGCGTTAGCGGCTTTTGGCTTAACGGCCATTTTGCTCTTCACCTGGTTCGGGCAAAACTGGCGGGTGTTTGCCGATTTGCTCCAGGCCATTCCCAATTTCGCCCACCGCGCCGGCGGCGAGGGACACGAAAAAGCGTTCACTTACTATTTCGGCATTCTTGATCCGCTCTTTATTTATTTCCTCGTCGCCGCCGCCGGAATTTACGCCGTGATTTGCGACGCCGTGGCTGGCCAGCGGCGCGCGGGCTTGTTCGTCGCAATTTACGGCGTGACCATCTTCCTGATTTATTCGCTGATTCCCTACAAAACGCCGTGGCTGGCGCTGAATTTCTGGCTGCCGCTGGCGTTGCTGTGCGGCTTCGGCGTGGACGGCATCTGGCAGCAATTTCAAAATGCCACCGGGCGATGGATTGCAGCCGTTGCCATCGCCGCGCTGGTGCTGGTCGCCGGTCAGCAGACCAAAACGCTGGCGTTTGATTATCCGGCGGATGAAAAAAATCCGCTCGCCTACGCGCACACCACGGAGGACATCCTCAATCTACCGGTGCAGATCGCGGAAATTTGCCGGCAGCGAAACCTGACGTCGCCGCGAATCGCCGTCGTTGCGAAGGATGCGTGGCCGTTGCCGTGGTATCTGCGGAAATTTTCGCAGGTCGGCTACTGGCAGCCCGGAACCGAGACCGGCGACGCGGATTTTTTCATCACCACGACGGACGTGACCGGCCCGCTCGCGGAACGATTGAAAAATTTCCGCCCGGAATTTTTCGGCGTGCGCCCGAATGTGCTGCTGATTTTATGGGTGCCGCCGAAAAGCGATGACCGCCATGAGTGACCCGGGTATTCATATTTTCAACCACAGCGCGATGGCGACACAGTTTCAGGTGCGCATCGCCGGCGAGGAAAAAACCTACGCGGCGCAGGTGGCGCAGACGGCGTTTGCCTTGATTGACAATCTGGAATCCAAGCTCAGCCGCTTTCAGGAGAACAGCGAAATCAGCCATATCGCCACTTTGGCGGTCGGCGAACAATTGCGGCTGACCGAACCGGTCTTTGCCTGCCTCAACACGGCGCAAAAAATGGAGGCGGCCACCGGCGGCGCGTTTTCCATCACCGCCGCCGCTCTGAAAAAACAATCTGAACAGCCGCTCTGGGCATTGTTGCCGGCGGAATTTTCCATCCGCTGCGAGCGCGGACAATTGGAGTTTGACCTCGGTGCCATCGGCAAGGGCTTTGCCCTCGACCGGGTGGCGCAGTTGATGGAGGAGTGGAGTTGTCCGGCCTATCTGCTGGTCGCGGGCGGCAGCAGCATTCTGGCGGGCGAACCGCCGCCGGGAAAGACCGGTTGGAATTGCGGCTTGGGAACTGGCGAGAAAGAAAAACGTTATCTGCTGAAAAACGAATCCATGAGCAGTTCCGGGATTGCCGCCCAAGGCCGGCACATTCTGGATCCCCGCAACGGCCAGCCCGCCACCACGCGCGATAACACTTGGGCGATGACGGATTCGGCAACGGAATCCGATGCGCTTTCCACCGCCGCCATGGTTTTAAGCGAGGCGGAAATTGCCGGCGTGGTGGCCCGGAACCCGGCTTGGCTGGTATTTCTGCGGGGCGAAAAAGACGAAAAAAACTGGCGGCAACTGGGTCAACGCCCAATGCCGCCAGTGGCTTGAGGAGAAAATTTATTTCTTCGCGCCAAGGTCGCGCACAAAGGCGACGCATTTGGCAATATCGCCGACGCTGTCTTTCCAGTTTGCTTCGTATTCGATAGAGACATTACCCACAAAATGCTGGCGCTTCAATTCGGCCAGAATGCCCGGGATGTCCATCTTGCCGGTGCCGAAGGGAACGACCTGAAAAGTTGCATTTTCTTCTTTCAAGTGGCTGCTGATGATGCGGCCCTGAAGAATTTTTAGGCAATCCACCGGATCGAGGCCGGAATGAAACCAATGACCGACATCCGCGCAGGAGCCGATGCGGACGTCGCGGTCTTTGACGACGCTCAAGATGTAATTGGGATCCCACATTTTGTAGGCCGGATTTTTGGGCTGACGCGGATGGTCGTGAAAGCCAACGCGAATGTCGTATTCCTTGACGAGTTTTTCAATCGTGTCAATCGCATCCACAGATTCGGTAGTGATGGCGTAAAGTTCAAACTTCTTGGCAAACTCAAATATTTTTCGCGCGGCGGCTTCGTTCTTGGGAATGCTGACGACGCCGTAATTGACGGCGCGGATGCCGGCCTTGGCGAGCCGCGCCTTGACGGCGGCAATCATTTCTTCAGTGGCGTTGTGGTCAAACTTCACGCTAGGTTTGTCCGGACCGTAGCTCTGGCCGGGATAAAATTCGATAACCTTGCCGCCGGCGGCAGCGGTTTTGTCTATGGCGTCGAAGACGCAAAATTCCTTGAAGGAATACGCCTGGCAGCCAAGCGCGAAACCATTGATCTGGCAGCTTTCGGGAATGGGCGTGGCGGCGGCGGTGAAACCCGCGCAACCAAGGGCGGCGGCAAGAAACAGGAATTTGATTTTCATTTTAGGGGATGTATTCGGTCATTTTTTCAAACCAGCCAAAAAGAATTGTAACCAGTTTGCGATGTTGGTTCGTCTTGATGCCATAGCGGCTGGGGACTGACAAGCCCCAAGTTGGATCACCGCCGGTTTATCATCCGGTTGATGATAAAAATAAGCCTAAATAAATCGCTGATTTATATTTTGAAACCTAAAAACTGATTGCTATATTTTTCACCTATGAATCCATCACCTCTCCGCTGGAACCGCCGCACCTTTCTCAAAACCGCCACGGTGGCCGGCGGTGCCATCGCGTTCGGCGTGCCGACGCTGTTGCGCGGTGCCAACCTGAACAGCAAGCTCAACATCGCCGTCATCGGTGCCAATGGCAAGGGCGCCAGCGACACGGATTGTTGCAACACCGAAAACATCGTGGCGTTGTGCGATGTGGACTCCGCCCGCGCCGTCAAGCCGTTGCAAAAATATCCCGGCGCGAAATTTTATCAGGATTTCCGCAAGATGTTTGACGAGATGGCCAAGGGCATTGACGCCGTGATTGTTTCCACGCCGGATCATTTTCACGCCATCGCCGAATCCGCCGCGATGCGGCTGGGCAAACATGTCTATGGCCAAAAGCCGCTGGCACAGACGATTTACGAGGCACGCTATCTAGGCAATCTCGCGCGTGAAACCGGCCTCGTCACGCAGATGGGCAATCAAGGCAGCGCCGCCGACGGTCTGCGCCGCGCGGTCGAGTGCATTCAATCTGGCATCATCGGCCAGGTGCGCGAGGTTCATATTTGGACGAACCGCCCTGTCTGGCCGCAAGGCTTGGATCGGCCGGAAGGTTCCGATCCGGTGCCGGCGATGCTCGACTGGGACACTTGGATTGGCCCGGCACCGATGCGGCCTTACAAGAAGGGTGCTTATGCGCCATGGAACTGGCGCGGCTGGCAGGATTTCGGAACCGGCGCGCTCGGCGACATGGCCTGTCACACGGTCAATATGCCGTTCCGCGCGCTGCAACTGGGTTATCCGACCGAAATCGAAGGCTTCCCGCTCGGGCCGATGAATCGCGAAACCTATCCGCTCGGTTCCAAAATCCGTTTTGAATTTCCGGCGCGAAAGCACGACACGCTGGCGTTCGGTCCGGCCACGTTCACCTGGTATGACGGCGGGCTGCCGGATGCGACCAAGCCGAACGGTCACGACTTCAGCAACAAGCCGCCGCAAGATTTGTTGACGGATATTATAGCTCTGCGGGGCGAAGTGCCCAACAGCGCCTGCCTGCTCATCGGCGACAAGGGGAAAATATTTTCTCCGGACGATTACGGCGAACAGTTCTTTGTGAAGCAGACGGATGACCAAAAATTCATCCACTTCAAAAAGCATCCGGCCGTGACAGCCGTGGCGCAAACCCTGCCGCGCAATATGTTCAAGGGCGACAATGATCACCGGCATCATCAGGAATGGATTGCGGCCATCAAGGCCGGCAAACCGGAGGACTGCTACTCGCGGTTCGAGATCGGCGCGCAGCTCACGGAAATCATGCTGCTCGGCTGCGTCGCGCTGCGCGCGGGCAAAAAAATCGAGTGGGACGGGCCGAAGATGCGCGCCACCAACTGCCCCGAAGCCGCGCCGTTCATCAAACGCGAAAACCGCGCCGGGTGGAAACTGTCGTAAGCCGATTCAGGCAACAAAAAGCCCGGAACCGACTTGGTTCCGGGCTTTTTTGTCGGGAGAAATTATTTCGTGTCCAAGTGCACGGGTTTGTAGCCGCCCTTGGACTTGAAGTAGAAAATCAACGCCAGATAGCCCGCGAGCATGAAGCCGGGGAAGAACGCCATTTTGCCCAGCGCGCTGAACTGGCCGGCGGTGGTGGCAGTGGTGATTTCCTGCTTGGCCTTCGCTTCCACCACGGCGGCACTTTTGACCGGATCAATCGCCTGGTATTTTCCAAGCAGATAATTCTTTTCCACTGTGACGGTCTGGTAGATGGCCGGATTGGTGGCCTGCAATTTTTGCGTGGCGGTGGATTCCTGCAAATAACCGATGAACGGAAAACCAAGGATACCCACAGCCAACATGCCGATGCCGCCCATGGCATTCAGCGTCAAAGCGCCGCCTTTCGGGCATTGTTCGCTCGTGAGGCCAAGCATCGTCGGCCAGAAAAAGGTTTTACCCACGGCATAAAGAGTGGCGGCGGCAAAAATGACGCCCATCGTTGCACCGTTGGTGTGGGAAAGTGCCGTGAGACCGACAACGGCCAGCGTGGCGCAGGTGGCCAGCAGTCCCAATGGCGATAGCTTGTGGATGATGGGACCAGCGCAGAAACGTAGTAGCATCATAATGGCCGAGGTATAAACCAAAACCCACGCCGGATTGTGACCAGCCGCCTTCATCGGCGCTTCCATGAGCGAGCTGATCCAACCATCGGTGCCGATTTCCGTCGTGGCAAGCGGCATCATGATGATGATAAGAAAGGCGAGGATACCGCGTCCAAAGGATTTGGTGATGACCGCAAACGCCACCACCACAGCACCGGTGATGCCCCAAACCACGGTGTTATTCCAACCAAAGACTTGGCCGAGCTGCGCAAATACCAAACCAAAACCGACGAGCGCGCCGAATGCGCCGAGTTCCTTGAGCATCTCGATGTAACCGACGCCCGCCTGTTCGCGTTCGCTTTTGGGAAATTTTAGTCCAATGAGCACAAAAAAGAAAATGAACGCCGGAATCAAAATCAGACCGAGCGTCAGCCGCCAGTCGGTGTTGCTCGCCAGCGCGATGGTGCAAAGTCCGCCCATCACCAAGCCCGCCGGCCAGCCGGCATGAAGCATGTTCAGCCACTTGGTCTTGTCCTTGTTGAACATCGTGGCGACGACTGGATTAATGTATGCCTCCACCGTGCCGTTGCCCAGACCCAGAATGATGCTGCCCCAATAAAGCAGTTGGTAGCCGTGCTTCTGCGCCGCCACCAGCGCCACTGGATCGGTCACACCATGAATGGTTTGATAGGCCAGCATTGCCAACACGGTGTAAGCCAAGTAGCTGACGAAGGAGAAAATCATCGCCACCTTGTAGCCGATGCGGTCAATGAAGAGGCTGAACAGGATGATGCTCACACCAAACGGCCAGATGCCCGCGCCCTGAAGTTCGCCGACGGAAACCTTGTCGAGACCGAAGTCGGTCACGAATTGTCCGCCGCACAATATCATACGGCTGATGAAGGCGTAGCTGGTGGTGATGAGGGCGATGAAACAGCCCCAGAATAGGATTTTGTCGTGTCGGTTATTCATTGGTAAATGGAATTTGGCAATGCTCGCAAGGGACAAAAAAGTGTCAACGGTAAAATCTAATGAATGAAAAAATTAACGGTCACATCTGATGAACCTTGCTTTGTCAAAAACCACTTTTCATCCTATCCGCCATGAAGTCGAGAAGTCGAAAGTTAGACACGCCACTGGGACACTGCCCAAGCTCAAGACGCTTCGGACACGATTTTTGTTCCAACCTCCTGCATGAGGCAAATTGATTTGTATCTGATTAATAGGTGGTTGCAATTATTTTGAGGATTAGTTTTGAAATTGCACTAGACTTTGGCACTCACCGTGCTTAAGTTCCAAATGCTACGGTTGCGGCAGGCAATCAAGCGAACAAAAGCTGCAATCATATAACCCGTCTGCCGCGTTGTTCCACCGTTGCTAAAAAAGAAAGCAAAACAAATGAAACAGACACAAAACACCCGCAAAGCGGGCTTCACACTGGTTGAAATCATGATCGTCGTGGCCATCATCGGCCTCTTGGCGGCTATCGCGATTCCGAACTTCGTGAAAGCTCGTGCCACCTCGCAGGCCAATGCCTGCATCAACAACCTCCGCCAAATTGACGCGGCGGCCAACCAGTTCGCGCTGGAAAAGGGCAAGAAGACCGCTGATGCCATCACGCTGAACACCGACCTCACGCCCTACATCAAGCTGAACTCGGCCAGCGCCATTCCTCCGTGTCCGGCTGGCGGCACTTATCAATGCACGGCAGTAGGCACGGCTCCGCTCTGCACGCTGGGTAGCGGTGTGACGCCGGCGCATGTGCTCCCGTAAGCATATTCTT
>CAIOUK010000239.1 GCA_903861445.1 uncultured Verrucomicrobia subdivision 3 bacterium | reverse complement strand
GCGAGATTTTCCTGCAAATAATCGTGGTCGAGCGTCAGCGGCGTGGCGATGAACGCCTGCCGCGCAAACACGACGAGGCCGATGCGGTCGTTCGGCCGCTTGTCAATGAAATCGCGCAGCACGGACTTCGCCATGTTGACGCGATTGACGCGCTCGCCGTGAACCTCAAAATCTTCGGAAATCATGCTGCCGGACAAATCCAGCGCGGCGACGATGTCAATGCCGCTGGCCTTCACCTCGGTGGTGCTTTTGGCAAAACGCGGCTGCGCGAGCGCCACGATGAACAGCGCCAGCGCCAGCCAGCGCAGCGAACCGAGCAATCCGCCGAAGCGCGAGCGGTGGATGTTCTGCATCGCGCGCACGAGCTGCACCGACGAATAGACGAACGCCGGTGGCGCACCGCGCCGGCCTTTCAGCCATGCGAGCAGCGGAATCGTCAGCAGCAGCAACAACAGCCAAGGATGCGCAAAAATCATTTTGGCACCTCCGGTTGGTTGTTTGCCGCCGGAACTTCCGGCTGCGGTTCGGTTTCTTCGACGAGCCGCACCGCCGACGCGTGCAACTCACGCAACTCATTCTCACCCGGCTCGTATTTGGCAAACTTCACTAGGTCACAGCTCGCGAGAAATCCGCCGAGGCTTTCCTTCTGCTCCGGCAGCAGCAATTTCGTGCCTGCCAGCTCGCGCAAGAATTCTTCCGTCGTCCGCTCCGGCGCGCGGAAGTTAAACCGCTCCTCCAAATACGCCCGCGCCGTGTCCGATACCGCGATGACGAAAGGCTTCGGCTGAGTGATGAGCGCGAGTGCCTGCTCCAGTTTTTGTTTCGCGCGCACATGCGCAGGAATCGGCGGCGGCAAAACGATGTTTGCCTTGCGCTTCTTCAAGAGTCGCCAGAGCAGAAATGCGGCGACGAGCAAGGCGGCAATGATCAGCATCCACCAAATCCACGCGGAGCCGTCCGAAATTTCTATCGGCGGCTTGATGTCGCGAATGTCCTCGGCAACCGCAGCAGCGTTGTTATTCGTGGCAATCATGCGTGACGAAAGAGGGCTGTTCGCATTGGTAGCACCCGCGTCTCGCGGGTAGTTTCGGGCGTCCCGCCTGAAACCGGCGAGCCGGGTGGCTTTTGGTTGCGCGCTCTGCAAAAAGTCTGGCCGCGCGTCCCGCCGTAATTCGGCGAGACGCCGAATTGAACCCGCGAGACGCGGGTGCTACCAATAATTTTTTCGCGCCTCGTTTTCATCCGCGCAACCTCCGTTTCTCGCGGTTCTCGAAAAATTTCGCCAACGTCGGGCCGTATTCCTGATCGGTGCGCAACTGCATCGCATCAATGCCCGCGCGCCGGAACGCTCGCGCCGTGTCATCACGCATCTTCGTCTGCCGCTCCGCAAACGCCGCCCGCTTGCGCGCATCGCCGGTGTTGACTTCCACAATTTGGCCCGTCTCGGCGTCCTGAAACACCAAGTGACCGAGATTGGGCAATTCCAGTTCATGCGGATCGGAAACCT
>CAIOUK010000238.1 GCA_903861445.1 uncultured Verrucomicrobia subdivision 3 bacterium | reverse complement strand
GCGATTTGAAGAACACAATTTTTTACGCTTGCGGCCCGAATGAACTCGTCGAGTTCGCCGAAGAAATCGTCCTGAACGGCCTCAAGCTGCCGAAGGAACAAATGAGGACTGAAAAATGGGGTTAAAACGCACCACACTGTTCGCCGCGCACCAGAAGCTCGGCGGCAAGCTGATTGATTTCGGCGGCTGGGAAATGCCCGTGCAATACACCAGCATCACCGATGAGCACAATGCCGTTCGCACCGCCGCCGGCATCTTTGACATTTCGCACATGGGCGAAGTTACGGTCAGCGGCGCGGGCGCGGAAGCGTTTCTGAATTCCGTCCTCACCAACGACATTCGCAAACTCACGTCCGGCCTCGGCCAATACACGCTGATGTGCAACGAACGCGGCGGCGTGATTGACGATCTCTACGCCTACCGCCTGTCGGTGAATGTCTATCTGCTCATCATCAACGCCTCGCGCATCGCCGATGACGTGGCGTGGTTGCAAGCGCAGGCGGCGAAATTCTCCGGCGGCGAACTCAGCCTCACTGACGCCTCGCATCATTACGCCGCCATCGCCGTGCAAGGCCCGCGCGTGAAGGAATTTATTGGCAGCGTCATCCCCGGCGCCTCCGCGTCCGTTTTTTCCGTCAATGCCGTCACGGACTTGAAGAAAAACCAGCTCGCCGGTTTTCATTTTGACAATAGCAGCATCTTCGTCGCCCGCACCGGCTACACCGGCGAGGACGGCTTTGAAATTGTCGGCCCCGACACCGCCATCCAACATTTGTGGGATCAGCTCCTCGCCGCTGGCGCAGCGTTTGGCATCAAGCCTTGCGGCCTCGGTGCCCGCGACACGCTGCGGACGGAAGTTTGCTATCCGCTTTACGGCCACGAACTCGACGAGCAAACCACGCCCATCGAAGCCGGCGTCGGCTTTTTTGTGGCGCTCGACAAAGGCGAATTCAACGGCCGCGCCATCCTCGCGGAGCAGAAGGCAAACGGCCCGCAGAAAAAACTCGTCGCGTTCAAGATGACCGACAAATCCGCGCCGCCGCGCCCGCATTATCCGATCTGGGTGAACGGCGCCAGCGTCGGCATCGTTACCAGCGGCACGCAAAGTCCGTCGCTTAACCTCGGCATCGGCCTGGGTTATATTCCGGCGGCATTGGCGAAAGCGGATACGAAAATCGAAATAGAAATTCGCGGCAAACGCTACGCCGCCGTCGTTGTGCCGAAGCCGATTTTTCGCCGCACTTGAATTACCCACCAACTCGCATATTGGTCAAATCTACATTTTCAGCTTACGAACCGGGCGCGGAAAATCTGGTAAAAATTGTCTAGGGCGGCGGAATGCCGGTGGAAGTGGTGCGTGGCAAGCAGTTATAAATTTCCAGCAAAATTATCATTGCCCGTCGACGTAAATCGGTAAAACTGGCAGTGAATTAAATAAAAGCCATCGTGGCTTGATAAAATTATGCATGGAAACAAAACTTTGATCGTCGTGGCGGTCGTGGCGGGCATCGTCGTTATCGCCATCATTGCCTATTATCTGGCCCGGTTCATGCGGGGATCCATCAAGCTCACGCTGCCCCGCACCGCCTTCAATCCCGGCGACGTCATCACGGGCAGCTTTGACCTCCATGCCAAAAAAGCGATTGAAGGCAACAAGCTGGTTGTCAGACTGATTGGCACGGAAATCACCGAGTCCCGCGAAGATGGGAAAACGGAAACCAATTCACGGGAGATTTACCGGAGTGAAGTGCTCATCGAACCGGCGCGTTCCTATCCCGCCGGCCACATGGCCAACTATCCCTTCGAAATCGCCGCACCCACCACTCCATCCATGCCGGATTTGCCGAATAATGCGGTCGGTCAGGCACTCAAGTCCGTGGTCGGCGTCATTGAAGCCATCAGCGACAAGTCGGCGCAGCTCAAGTGGAAAATTGAAGTTCGGCTGGACGCCAAAGGCATTGATCTAGTCACCACGCAAGCTGTCTCCATCAATATCAATCAATTGATTTAACTTCCAGTCCACCGCGGTCGCCAACCAAATCCGAGAAGATTTTCGTGGCCGGGCGCAGCCGGAGGACGCGCGCCAGCGGCGTGGTGCCGGCAGTTTTCAGCGACTCTTTTAACGCAGATTCTTTTACAGTTCCAGATACCAGCACCCACACCTGTCCCGCGGCGGCGATGGCCGCGTAACTCAATGAAATCCGGCGCGGCGGCGGCTTGGGCGAATTTTCCACCACCAGAAATGGTGCGGGGCAATTCAATGTTTCCGACCCAGCGTTTGGGAACAGCGACGCGACGTGGCCGTCCTCGCCCATGCCCAGCAAGACCAAATCCAGCACCGGTAAATTGGCTTCACCCGCCGGAACAAAATTGCGAATTTCCGCTTCGGCGATTTTTACGGCGGCAGCCGACGGCAGTTCGCCGCGCAGCCGATGAATCTGCGCGCCGGAAATTTTCAGCGGCGCAAACAGCAGTTCGTCCGCCATTTTGTAATTGCTCTCGTCGTCCGTCGGCGGCACACAACGCTCGTCCGCCCAGAAAAAATGGACGCGGGCGAAGGAGATTTTCCGCGTCTGGTTTTGCTTGACGACCGCCGCGAAGAATTTCTGCGTGATGCGTCCACCGGAAAGCGCGACGCAATGCTTTTTGCCCAAGCGGCTGGCCACTTCAATTTCATCCAGCCATGCGGCGGCGGCGGTGCGGGCGAGTTCGTCCGGGCTCGCAAACGAAATCAATTCGTAATTCGCCATTTGGAGTTCGGGATTTATTTTATCACCTGCGGCTCGTGCCAGGTGTGGCCGAGTTGCGCGAGCAAATCGTCGGCGGCAATCGGCCCCCACGTTCCGGCGGCGTAAAATTCGCGGTTCGTCAGCGGCTTGCCGTCCCAGCCGGTGCGGATGGCATCGGCAATCTGCCACGCCGTCTCCACTTCGTCGCGGCGGATGAAGAGCGTCGCGTCGCCGGCAATGGCTTCGAGCAGCAACCGTTCGTAGGCTTCCGGCGTGTAGGCGCCAAACTCCGCGTCGTAGCTGAAGTGCATCCGCACCGGTCGCACGCCGATGGTCGTGCCGGGCACTTTGCCGTTGAAGCGTAGCGAAATGCCTTCGTTCGGCTGCAGGCGCAGCGTGAGCGCGTTCGCGTCGAGATGCGAACCGCATTGCGCGGCGAACAGGACATTCGGCGTGGGACGAAATTGAATCCGCACTTCGCTCGCGCTCATCGGAAGATTTTTCCCGGTGCGAAGATAAAACGGCACGCCGCTCCAACGCCAGTTATCAATGAGCAGTTTCAGCGCGACGTAGGTTTCGACGTTGGAATCCGGATTTACTTTCACTTCCTGCCGGTAGCCGGGGCGCATCTGGCCACCGACGCTGCCGGCAAAGTATTGGCCGCGCACGACCTGACGCGCCACGTCCGCCGGCGTCAGTTCGCGGATGGACTTGAGCAACTTCACTTTTTCGTCGCGCACCGCCTCGGCTTCGAGCGAGACGGGCGGTTCCATCGCAATGAGCGAAAGCACTTGCAGCATGTGGTTCTGCACCATGTCGCGCAGCGCGCCGGCTTCCTCGTAATAGCCGCCGCGGTCACCCACGCCGATTTTTTCGGAAACGGTGATTTGCACATGATCCACGGATTCGCGGTTCCAGAGGCGCTCAAAAATGGAGTTGGAAAAGCGGAACATCAAAATGTTCTGCACGGTTTCCTTGCCGAGATAATGGTCAATGCGATAGACCTGCTGCTCGTGCGCGTAGCGCGTCAGCTCGCGGTTGAGCGCCTGCGCGGACGCGAGATCGTGGCCGAACGGTTTTTCCACCACGATGCGCTGCCAGCCGACGCCTTCCTTGTTCAACAGCCCGGAGCGGTGAATCTGCTCGACCACTTCACCGAACTGGCTCGGCGAAATCGCGAGATAAAATAGGAGGTTTTCCCGCAGCGGCGCGCTGCCGAATGTGGTCAGTTGCGTCTCCAGTTTTTTATAAGCCACGTCGTCCGTCAAATCGCCCTGGCAATAAAAAAGTTTTTCCGCGAAGGCCAACCAGACTTTGTCGTCCACCGGCTTCGTGCGCGAAAACTGGTCGAGCGCCGTGCGCAATTCCTGCCGCCACGAGGCGTCGGTCTTTTCGCGCCGCGCGAAGCCGACCACGCGGAAATCCGCCGGCATCTGCTTTTCCTTGAAGAGCTGATACAGCGCGGGAATCAGCTTGCGCGCGGTCAGGTCGCCGCTCGCGCCAAAGATGACGATGGTGCAGGGCGTGAGGTTTTTGCGCTCCCCACCGATGTCGCCGTGCGACGGCTCGGATAAATTCATGATACTCATGGCGCGCAACATTGGCCTAACTTCCGGCAAATTTCAATGTTTCAAAAATATCGCGCCAAGGCCGCGAAGAAAAACGAAGATTAAAAAATCCCTTCGCAGCCTTCGCGTTCTTCGCGCGACACCTTGTTTTGAAAAATTACTCGCTTCGCCGGGAATTTTTCCGCAGAATTTTGGTTTGCGCGAATGAAATCTAAAATCATCATCACCCCGAAAAAGGCCGTCCTCGATCCGCAGGGCAAAACCGTCCAGACCGCCCTCGAACACATGGGTTACACCGGCGTCACCGGCGTTCACATCGGCAAGTATATCGAAATTGACCTCGCGCCCGGCACGGACAAGACGGCGGCGCAAAAAGCCCTGAACGATGCGGCGTTCAAGCTGTTGAGCAATCCCGTGATTGAAGATTATAAATTGGAAATTGAATGAATTTCAGCCACAGAGACACAGAGCGCACAGAGATTTGATTGATTCAGCCTCTGTGTTCTCTGTGCCTCTGTGGCAAAAAAGAAAATGAACTTCACTGTTTTACAATTCCCCGCCAGCAACTGCGACCAGGACGCCG
>CAIOUK010000237.1 GCA_903861445.1 uncultured Verrucomicrobia subdivision 3 bacterium | reverse complement strand
TTCTTGGGGTCGGGCGTTTGAGCAAACAGCACAGCCGCAACGAAGCCGAATTTGCCGTGCTGGTGAGCGACGTCTGGCAAACGCAGGGACTCGGCACCGAACTGCTACGCCGGCTCATCGAAATCGGCCGCGTGGAAAAACTCGCGCGCATCACCGGCCAGGTGCTCGCGGAAAACCACGCCATGCACCACATCTGCCGCAAAGTCGGCTTCAAGGTCGTCCACGACGCCGACAGCAATTTGTTCAACGCCACTTACACCTACTGAGCAGGTCTAAAAACATTTCAAGGTTCCACCGCGTTAGCAGTGGAACCTTTTTTGTTGAAGTGACTCCGTCGCAGACGGTGGCCGTCCGCAAGGACCTTACACCGCCATGACGCCGGTGGAAACCGCCCAGACACCGGGGCCGTTGGAACCGACCCCGCACATCCGCGCGTAATAAGTTTTGCCGGGCGTGAAACCATCCACGATGATGTTTGAGCAAGTGCGCGAAGTCGTCTTCGTTGACCAATTGGCCTCCACCGTCGGGTCGGCGGCGCAGATTTGCAGAATGTAACTGCCCGCACCCGCCAAACTGTCCGCCCAGGCATCCATCGTCCCGCTCACGTCACCGCGCACAAAGGTGAAGTTGGCCGGCGCGGCGAGCGGATTCGGATTATACGGTTGCACGGCGTCATGGCGCAGGTCGTAACCGGTGGATTGCAATTTGGACACGCTGCCATCCGCAACGAGTTCCAGATACGGAGCGAGCTTCTTGAGCAATTTTGTCAACCCCGACCGCGCCTCCACACGCAACGCAATCTTGCCCGTATCGCCGGACTGCGCCGCCTCGAACTTGGTGTGATAATCCGTCTTGGCCGTGAGAATATCTCCCAGCGGCGGCACCGGTGCCGGCCACGGCGGTGGAAAATTTGCATTGCCGTTGAGTGACGTGTAGATGAGGTCGGCCTTGGCGTCAAACGCCGGCTCGCCCATGGCATCAAACGTGATGATTAATTTTGGTTGCATGGTGTCTTTTGGTTATGCCCAAGACACCCGCCCCGAAACAGCTTTGGCGGGATACCGGGCTGGTTTTAGTGGGAACATGTCCACCCTATAAATGAATTAGTTATTTTCAATAATATTTATTTGTTTTTAACACATTTAATTATTTTTAATTCACTAGATGAGTTTTGTTGGGGGCGAGACAGTTCGGTTGGCCGGCACTTGGCGGGTTCTGGGCCGGCCCAGTGACCGCTCCCGGCCGGCACTGGCTTTGATCTATGGGGGCGCAACGACCTCTCTTTGCCGGCATAGTGACCTTACTTTGGGGGCAAAGCACTTGAACTGTGAGGGCACAGTGCCTTCACTTTGCCGACACAGTGACCTCGTTGTCAGGGCAAAGCGACCTCACTTTGTGGGCACAGTGCTTGAACTGTGCCGGCACAGTGGCCTCACTTTGGGGGCACAGTGACCTGTCTTTGCCCTCACTGGACGGGATGTATTAGGGAAAAACACCTGATTGTGACGAATGTTACGGTTCCAACGCTGAAATACGAATGGCTGTAACCTGAATTTAACACCCAAAACTCCTACGAGGCTTGACCATTTAAGTTGGTTAAGTTTTACTGCCCAAGACGATACTTGAATTTGAACCCAATAAAATTGAACGAACCAACAGAATCTTGAAGCCATGAAACGCAATAACAATCCTTCCACCCCGAACGTGAACCCGCCGGAAACACAAAAAGAACGCGGCAGCATTTTGAAACATTTGCTGCTGGCCTTGGCATTGCTGGCAGTTTCCGGCAGCTTGCTTTACGCCATGATTGTGACCAAGCCCTCCGCGCTGGTGGCCCAGCCGAATGTTGCTGGCGCTTCCGACACGTTGACCGCAGATCCAAACCCTTGCGCTACAGGCGATCCAGTCACCGTCAAACTCACCGGTTCAGCCGATGATACGAATGTGACGATATCGGCGAATACCATCGACATTGGCGCTGCCAACACGAGTGGCAATGACTGGGCAGGCAGTTTCACTGCGGGGGATTTTGGGGGTGACATTGCACTGGTAGCCAAAAACAACGGTAAGGTTGTAGCCACGAACAGTTTGTTGGTGGTGAAGCTGACCGGCATCACCATTGATACCACCCCCGGCTTGGTTGACAAATTTCGGGCCACCGTCTATCCCAACACCCAACCGGCCACGAATTTTGCCGGCGGCGACATGACCTGGGACGGGGATGTCGTTGCGGGGAATAACAACGGCATGGCCGCTGCCATCCCTAATAGCCAACCGGTCGGCCCCATCACCGCCATTGCCACTCTGGGCGACATCACCATCGAAAACGATTATGCCGTTGATTTTACCGGCACGATTCCTACCAATTTGATTGCGGGTGGCAAGCGGTTCGATCACGGCCGTTTCCAGTCCGTCGGGAAGATATGTTGACTGGGAGGTGGTAAAGGATTTAAGTGATCCGGGCATAAAGGTAAGCTTTGCCAAAACCAAAACTCTGAGCGGTAACTTGAGCGGTGCCATCAATACCATTATCGTGGATCCGGCTTCAGCCGGCGGCAATGTGGTGATTGAGGCCTATGACGACCAGATTGGCGACAAGTGCGGAACGCAGGCGACGATTAAAATTGATGCGCTGCAAATACAACATGAATGTGTAGCCACGCCCCCTGCGGATCAGTCAAGAACCAATATTGGTGTGGGTGAGAAGATGATGCTTTGGCTGCCAGGTTCTCTATCTGGCACTTTTACTTGGAAAACTTCGGCTGGCACATTAAGCCGAACAAACGGAACTAGCACAACTCTTACTGCGCCCGACAATGCGGCTACGGCCACGGTCACGGTCAGCTACGCTGGTGGTTCTTGCACCACGAATTTTGACGTGCTAGCGCCGGACGGCAGCTACACTGCCGTGAATACTTCAACTCCGGGTGCTGCTGTAAATGTTGCGGCAGCAGGAATGGTTAACACCATTATTCTTGGCCCAACGAATGTCTCATTGTCGAGCATAAGAATTCAGGAAATTGGGGAAAATGCGGAAAATACTCAAGAATATTACCAAGTAAATGGTGCTCCAAAACATACACCGAGTGGACAAACTCTGATAAATTTCGATAACTCTTTTCCCGATAGAGCAACAGGAGGCCCGGCAGACCCACCTTGGTCAGGAACCAATTATTCGGGAGGGTCTTTTGATTGGCAAGTTCCCACAGTGTGGTGGGTGCCAGGTGGTCCAACCAATCAGTTATGGGCCGGAGCAAACAATCTTCAAACCTTTTTGCTTACTTCAAACGGCACACTAACTGTTACAAAATATGGGTTAAGCGTAACACGCACAACCAATGATGACATCACTATGCCGTGATGGCAGCACCAAATTAGAACACTTATGAAAAAAATCATTGCAATCACGTCGTTAGTATTAGCAGCTCGTCTTTTCCCGATATCTACATTTGCATTTGCCGATACGGAAACCAATCAAGCTTCTTCAGCCATAACACAGGCGCAAGATTCAAACACGGTTCAAGCTGTTATCTTGGCGGTGCCTACTTATGAAAAAAATTGGCCTCAACAACCTGAAGAATATATGAAGCAGGTAAATGAAGCAGCGCACGTTCTAGGTGACGCCAAAAACGACCCCAACGCCAAGAAAGCTCTCTTGAGTTTATTTGACAACATGATGCAGAAACGATGCCCTACGAATCAAGAACAGGCAGCTTCTTGGATTGATCTAAAAAATAAGTGTGTGCTGTATTATTTTAATTTTGACGAAATCCAAAATGACAAGTCAAGATTGGTTAAAGTTGCTGAATTTATTGGTGAAATTCGTTCCATGATGATTCCAGACTTTAGGAAAACCGCTTATCTAAATCCTCCTTATGCATTGGACGCATCACCTCAGCAAATACAGGAGGCGGTGGACGAAAACAAAAGGAATACTGCTGCAATCATATTCCAAAACACATTGTCTGGGGCGAATTCGACTCTTACTTTTATATTCTTACACGACACCCTTCGTTTTCTTTCCAGCAATCCAACGAATGCTGGTTTTATCAGAGAAATCATCGCATCTGCCCATTTAACCGCCAAGGAGCAAAGCCAATTGCAATAGCCGCCTTGCCTTTGTAGGCCGCCCAAAACATAAATCATGGCCATGCACCGCCGCATGAAAAACATTAAAATAAACTCCATGAAAATTTTCTATGCGACTTTGCTGACTGCCAGCATGATGTCAGCATGGCTTCCGATTGCTTCTTATTCTCAAGAAACCTCGGAAAGCCCCACTGTAAGCACGCTCAATCAGCAGCAAAAGGCATTGAAATCGCTTGTTTCAACCAACTGCGATGAGAGATTAAAGGCGGCGATACAGTTGGATGGTGATCGTAGAGAACTAATCAAAAATTTGATGAAGATTCTTAACAGCACCAACGCCATTGAAATCAAAATACCGGCAGCCGTCGTCTTGGGGGAATATCAGGCTGAAGAAGCGGTGCCATTTTTAGTAAATCACTTGGAATGGGAAGCCAGCCAGCCTAATCGTGGTGGAAATCAATACGCGATCTTTGATAACGAGAAAGATGAAATAGGCTCATGGCCTGTGAGTTTTCCATTGGTCAACATCGGGATGCCAGCCATTCCTGCAGTGCTAAAAAAAATCACGCAAACAGATGATCCCAAAATAATCCGTGTATGTCTTTACATTTGTCGAAGGATTGAGGGAATGGAGGTGACGCAATTTCGTGTGCAAAAACTGCTGGATAAGGTAACGGATCAAACGAAAAAAGCACGAATTCAAGCAGCACTTGAAATGTGAAAGTTAGCCAGCCATCACCAGAGGTTTGTCGTCAGTCCGCCGCTGGCGGCGGCTTCACCCTTCTTGAACTGCTGGTAGTCATCGCCATCATCGCGCTGCTCGCGGCCATACTGCTGCCCGCCTTGGCCAAAGCCAAGAACCAGGCGCGCAGCACCCA
>CAIOUK010000236.1 GCA_903861445.1 uncultured Verrucomicrobia subdivision 3 bacterium | reverse complement strand
TCACGAGCACATCGGCAAGCTGACGGCAGGTTTCAACGAGGAATGCGGCACTGCCCACAGCGATGTCGCAGATTTTGAGTTCGAGAATCTGCTCCGGCTTGGGCTGTTCACCAAAGCGTTTGAGAATCGGTTCAAGCGTCTTGCGGACGATGGGTTCGGTGAACGAACGCGGTGTGTAGTGCGAACCACTGCGACGACGTTCATCACCGGGTTGCAAGACGAGTCCACTTTTGCCCACCGGTCCGGGTGTGGCGTGGCGATCAATGCGCTTCTCCAAGGCAACGAGGAGATCATCCACGGACGCAGCGGATTTTAATTTCTTGTCAGCATCACCAGTGAGTTCGGTATCGGCATTTTCCTTGAGCCACTTGGAGCGGTCTTTGGCTGCGACTTCGAGAAGCGATTCCAGATAAATAACCGGCGAGGCCGGCACACCGCCGTTCTTGCGTTTACCCTTGATCCCAATGGCCGTGCCGGAAGCGGTCTCAACACCAAAGCCCATGATGGTCTGATAGACTGAGCCGATTTCTTCGACATCGAGCGTGCGGTAGCTGACGCGTTCGCCTTCGAGTATGCAGAGTTTTTCCAGGATGCGATGAATCGTGCCGTCACTGACGAGGGGCAGCGCACCGATGGGTTGAGTGTAGTTGGCGCGGCCTTCGAGGAATGGATAACGGTCGGGATCAAACAAATGTCCGGCGCGGGCAGGCATCTCAAGATCAGGATGTTTGCAGCCGCCGTGAATGATGCGGAAGAGGGCTAGTAGTTGCGCCCACGCACCAAAGCGATGATCCATCGTGTCCGGGTAACGCTCGGCATCGGCACGGAGACGCTCGAACAGTCCACGCACGGAATAGTGATTCACATAAAGCCCACTCGTGGGCAACAACCCACGATCTTCGGCAAAGAGCGTGAACACGAGCCGCAACAGAACGGTGACGAGACCTCCGTAGATGTTGGAGGGATCTTTGGTGGCGAGCTCACGCAAGAGAGCACCTTTGACACGTTCATCAGCAGCTTCAAATCCCCGCAGCAATTCGTAAAGCGCGTGCAGGACTTGTTCCGCGAGAACTTCTGAAACGCTGGCTTGATAATCACGACTGCGTTGAAGCAGCGCGGGCAACCGAGCGTCGCTGGGCGCGTTGAAGAGCGTGAAGGAATTCAGCAGTAAATGGAACGCGCCGAGAATGAGGCGGCCGCTCACTTCGCTCATCGCACCAACGGGGAATGTCAACGAACCGGAATTTTCCTTTGGCGGTGCGTAAATGAGGCGGAACTGCTTACCGTTGGTGAGTATGCCAATTGGCACACCAGTTTCACGGAGAAGACGCTCGAATTTTTTCGCGGGAGAGGCGTGCCAGTTGTGATTGGAAGCGGCAACGGGCTTGTCGAGATCAACGCTGGTCGCGTGGGATTGCACGACTAGCAACCAAGGCGATGCACCTTCTTTGGCGTGTGGATTCTTGACCGCAAACGAGGGCTGAAGCGTTTCTTGAAATTCTGGCAGTGAAATGGAAAGCGATTCTGGCAGCGGGCGTGACGCATCAACACCTACGAGCAGTTCGTATTGCCAGCCGAGAAATTCGGTGACGAACTTTTGAATGTTCTCGATGCCGGGCTGCTTTTCCAAAACATCGCTGCCCGGCAGGTCGCTGACTTGCTCTGTAAAACGACGCTGAAGCTCTCCGAGTTGTGCCCGGTCAATGATGGCCTGAGCATCCACCAACGCCGGCGCTGACACCACGAGGCCCTCGGGTTGGACATAGCCAAGCCAAGCCAAGTGATCGACGAGTGCTGGGTCTTTGGGGATGTAGGCAGACATGGTCAGGGAAATAATTTGAGCAAATCCGCCTTCGCTGCCATGCCTTTCGGCGGATCAATTGCTACGATGCGGGTTTTCATGTGAGATGCCTGCGCTGGCGGATTCTCTTCGAGGTCAAGGGTCAGAAATCCATTCGGAACTGGATAAATCAGGCTTTTATATTTTGCTGATTGGTCGCCGTGAAGAATACCGAAGTAATCTTTGGCGGATGAAACATGGACAGCGTGTAGGGTCGGATTCTGGACAAGGCTACGGATAAATTCGGCTTTGGTAAAAACTTCACCGTTGATTAATGCGACGGAAATGTATTTACCCGCATACTTGGCAAACCTGCGATCGCTCGTGACTCGGGCGAGTTTGGCCAGACTGCCTTTGGGGCCGTGGGCGACCACCACATGATCCTCATCGCTGAATTTGAGTTTCGAGAAATCAGTTTGCTGCACTCGGGTCAACTCATCGGCATCAAACGAACTCAAGACGTAGCTGCCGCTGGCGTTCAAAGCGAAGCCACGGTTTTCCATTTCGGTGCGCAGACCGATTAAGTTTGGAGTGCGGTTGCTCATGGAATTTTATTTGGTGTCGCGGGTGTTTTAGCCACAATTTCATCTCGCAACTTACGAAGTGGATGCAAGAAATTGCCATTCTCAAAGAACACGCAATTAAAAATATTACCCGTGTGTGATCGCCGGCTTGGTTCAAAGGCTTCTGAGACGCGAGTGTATGCCTCATTGACGCTCGAACATTTCTGTTTTGGGAGTGCGGGTATTTGACAATTACATTCGCCAAGGGAAGCACGACCGTCTCCACGAATCACAAGTTGAACAGCCGTCTGGAGTTTGATTTCAACGACCAACTCCGACGTTCTAGGCCAGACCCGCTTGTTTTTGCTGCACAATTTCAAATCTGTGGCGATGTCGTCTTGTTTTACGCGCGCCCAAATAGATGTTCCGGCCGCCAGAAACTCCACTCGTTGCTCCTGCAAGAGCGCGGCTCTCGCCTTTTCATCTGTAATGTCCCAGGGAGAAACCACCAATTCTGCCAAGGCATCGGGCTTCATTTTAGGCAGCGCGCTTCCATCAATCATGGAGCATTTGCCGTCAGAAACTTTTACCAAGAGTCTGGCGGTTCGAGCAAATTTGTCTGGAATGGGAGCGCTCATTTGGTGACAGGCCACAGGTAGGCGAGGCCAACCGGTTCGAGGCGGAACGATTTGGTTTTGTAAAATTCAGCGATGCGTTTGGGTTCGTTCACCAAGTCGCCCTCGACATTGGCGAGCCAGCGTTCCCAGTGACGCCGATCCGCAAATAACTGGCGCTTTTCTTCATCGCTGAAGCCAAGGATCAACTGATTGGCGTCGGTGGCGTTGTATTTGGCAAGCACACGACGGCGTTGATCTTCGAGGATCGTTTTCAGTGACAGGGATTCGGCCTGACCACGCTCGACCAGTTGCTTCTCTGCATCTGCCCGTGCCGCTTGTCCGCGCTCCTCCAGATGAGGCAACAATTCACGAATATCTTGAGCCACGCTGGATTGAAGCAATTTAGTCACATCCGCTGGAATAGTGCGAGTGGCTGCGGTCGTCTTCAAAGACTCTTGGAGAATTCCCATCGTGCGCGCTTCGGCATCGCGAGCATAAGGTGAGAGTGTCGATTTCCTTTCAGCTGGAGGAGTCCAGCGAGCCGTGACGGTGACCAGTTCTTCGTGCAAGCGAACTGCGCCCGCGCCATAAACGGCTAACCGCCCCAGCAAAACGACGCGGGCAATGTTGTCGTCAGCCTGAGCAAGACACGCGCGGGAAAGATCGTGATAAACAAATCCTTGAGCCAAAAACCGGCCGAGCAACCTTTGCACGACGCGATGTGAAAGGTGAAGCTGAACGGTATCGCCATCAAACCCAGGTGGTGGAGAAAAAATGACCGGCCTCAAGGGTGCTTCACGACGCCACTCATAAAGAGACTGGTCGTGTTCTGCTGGAGAACGAAGCGTGTCGAGGGTTGCTGACCAGCGAGGATCACCACCATGACGAGCCTGAAGATTCGGAAAAATGTATCGGGTTGGTTCACCAGCTACCGCAGCGCATTCTTTCAGCGGCTCGGTTTGAAGATAATTCAAGGAGCAGTTGAGTGCGTCCCGCAGCTGTGTTTCATCCAGGCCAATCCATTTGCGAGCATCATTAATGCGGTTGGTCAAAGTTTCCACCTCGTCGCGCAAACGTTTCTGGCGAACTTTGGCTGCGTCATCAAGCTCCTCCTGACGCGCTGCACGTTTTACCGGATCATCTTCGAGTGCCTCGATTTCAGCTGCGGCTGATTCTGAATCGGCACGACGTATACCCGTGCGCAGACGTTTCTCAATAACTTCGGAGAGACTGCCCAATTCGAGCCGAATAGTCTCGGTCTTGCGCACGAGGGCTGCCAGCACGCGATCTTCCGGTCGTTGAGTGTAAACAAAGTAATGGCAAAACACCTCGTCGTTAGGTTGAAGTTTGCGATCAACGCGCCCGTTACGTTGTTCGAGCCGGGAGGGATTCCATGGCAAATCGTAATGAAACAGATTCCAGCAATGAGCCTGAAGATTCAAACCTTCGCGGGCAGCATCCGTAGCGATTAAGATTCGCAACGGCTGACGGTCCGGCGGTTCGTTGAAAGCGCGTTTCAAATCTTCACGCTTATCGGGAGGTGTCGGCCCATGAAAAACTTCAAGTCGCGCTTCGGCTTGATCCGTGCCAGCAATGGCGGCTTCAAGTTGTGTGCGCAGGTAACGAGCAGTGTCTTCGTATTCAGTGAAAATGATTAACCGAAGCGCTGACCATGCAGATCCAGACTGTTGAGATGGATTGCCGGGCAACCGAATGCCCGGACAACAATTTTTTTGCAGCCAGTCAATCAACCAAGTGATGCGAGCATCGGCCTTGTGGCGAAATTGTTCAGCGACGCGAGCCATGTCTGCCAGCAATTTACGTTCACGGGTTAAATTGGCTGAGTTGGATGATCCAGCAACGGACGCCGTTGCCTGTTCCAGTGCATTGGCAGCTTCGGACTCCTGCTGCTCTGAAGGTATTTGGCTACGGTCGTCGTCGTTGTCGTAGCCGGCTGTGAGTTGAGCAAGGTCATTGGAAATGGAAGAACGCGCAACCACTTCGCCAGCCCAAACTTTTTCCATGGCGCGGCGATGAGCAGCTAAAGTGCGTTGAAATGCCTCAACCGACGAGAACAACCGCTGCTGAAGCGTCGAGAGAATCAGCGCGCCCTGGGTTTGCTCACGTTTGGTGGCGGAAGCAAATCGTTCGCGACGAACCGTTGCATATTCGTCCAACCATTCAGCGAGTTGCAACTCCGGTGCACTTGCAGGAAGATTTTTGAGGTCAACTTGCACAACCCGGCGAATCGGAAATCCACCAGCAACTTCACGGACATCTTCTTTAAGCCGTCGCACCATCACGGCATCCAGCGACGACTTGAGCACTGGAACACCACGCATGAAGCGCTTGTCATCCAGCAGCTCAAGCAAAGCGCTAAAGCTGTTTGAGTGGCCATTGTGCGGAGTGGCAGAGAGAAATAACCGATGCTCAAACCGTGGCGCAAGATCACGAATGGCGCGGGTGATCTTTGAATCAATGGCGTATTTTGACCCGCTGGCAGGAGCGGCATGATGAGCCTCGTCAAGAATCAGCAGGCTTCCAGGGCGAAGATTGTCCAACCAGACTCGCATTGGCGCTGCGTATGCTTCATCAATGATGAGACGTTGGGAGACAAGAAAACGTGGAAACGTGTCCCAAGGGTTTACAGCATATCCACGATCGCGACGAATGCGGTCAACATAATCGCGGTCGAGAATTTCAAACCGCAGACCAAAACGGGCGTCAAGTTCATCCTGCCATTGCTTAAGCATGGACGGCGGACAAACCACAACAATATCGCGAACACGACGACGGAGCAGAAGCTCGGTAGCGATGAGGCCTGCCTCAATGGTTTTGCCAAGGCCGACATCATCAGCGATGAAAAGATTAACCCGAGGCAACATCAGCGCCTTTTTCAAGGGTTCTAACTGATAGGCGTCAATCCGAATGCCTGCGCGGAAAGGAGCTTGGAAAAGTTTAGGGTCCGTGGCGGTAACGCAATGCCAGCGCAGCGTATTGAAATAGGCGGCAAAATGTCGCGCGTCGTCGAAGCCTTTATGGCCAATTTTTGCCCACGCCTCAACGTCGAGAATCTGCCCATCCAGTTCGGACTCCCAAATAACTTCAAGGGAATCTCCCTGTGCATCGTCATCCAAACAGGAAAGGCGCAACCATGAACCGTTTGTTGAAGGAGCAACATCCTCCACTAACCAGTGACGTGTTCGCACACGCACCAGTTGTCCCGCCGCTGGTTTTTCAACAATATCGGCCGCCATTTGAATTGCAGATTCAGCGAATGATGCCCTCAGTGCTGAATTTCAGAAAGTGAAATCAGCCAGAGTTTTGCATTTACTTTTTAGCAGCAGCCGACGTGAATAAAATCAACGTTAATTAAAGAAGAATATGGGGCTATGGAAGAGGCTTGAGGAGGTTCTGTAAATAAATTCGCCCTTTGACAGTGTTTGTCTAGCCAGACGTGCCACATTTATGCAAATTGAACACGCAACATGAGCGACAATTCCAAAATCGAATGGACGGATGCCACTTGGAATCCAGTGCGCGGCTGCACGAAGATCAGTCCCGGCTGTGTTCATTGCTACGCCGAGACGTTTGCGGAACGGTTTCGCGGCGTCCCCGGCCACCCCTTTGAATTTGGTTTTGATCTGCGCCTCGTGCCCGACAAGCTGGGCGACCCGATTCGCTGGTCGAAGCCCAAAAAAATCTTCGTTAACTCGATGAGCGACCTGTTTCATGAGGATGTGCCCGATGAATACATTGAAAAAGTCTGCCGTGTGATGCTTGCGGCTAACTGGCATACCTACCAGATTCTCACCAAACGAGCCGACCGCATGGCGGCATTACTACAAGGCAAACTGCGGAAGGCGGCCAAAGCATCTCACATCTGGTGGGGCGTAAGCGTGGAGAATCGTCAACATGGCTTACCGCGCATTGCCAAACTGCGCAGTGCCAAACCAGCCGTAGCCTTCCTTTCAGTGGAACCACTACTTGAAGACCTTGGTAAATTTGATTTGCGAGGCATTCAATGGGTGATTGTCGGTGGTGAAAGTGGGCCCGGCGCACGTCCCATGGAAGCTGAATGGGTGCGCAGCATTCGAGACCTGTGTATCAAGGCAGATGTGGCGTTTTTCTTTAAGCAATGGGGTGGTGTTCGTAAAAAACAAGCGGGACGCAGGCTTGATGGCAAGACTTACGATGAGTTTCCAGAACAAAGCATTGCAACAGTGCCGTCGTCATCCCTGTTGCTGGGCCTGCGGGAAGAGTTTGAAATCGCCTGACCGATGCCCGCCCCTGAATTTCATAAAAAGCCGTTTGATGAAGGGACATTAACCAAGCTCCAGATTTTCGAGCTTTACGCGCGGGAGTGGCTGCCGGTCTTTCTTGCACCGGACAGACCACCAAGGTCGGAGATCCACTTGTTTGATTTCTTCGCCGGGTCAGGAACTGATTCAGCTGGAGAGTTGGGCAGTCCATTACGTTTGCTGCGGCAGTTGAAGAAATATCAAGATTTGGCTGGCTGGTCTCGCGTGCGTGTTCACGTCCACTTTTCCGACGCGAGTCCATCCAAAATCAAACAATTGGAGGCCAACATAGACAGCCACCAACTCCGGTTGCCAACGGTGAACTTGGATGTTCAGACGCTGAAGTTTGAAGACGCAATCCAACGCCACGCATCAATATTGGCAAACAAGCAGGCGGCAAAGCTTGTATTCATTGATCAGTTTGGTGTGGTTCACGTTACCCCTGAAGTGTTCCGACAATTGGTGAATTCTCCTACCTGCGATTTTCTGTTCTTTATCTCGTCATCCACGCTTCACCGCTTTCGTGACCATCAAGCAATCAAACAGAAAATCACCCGACCAAATGACCATTACCAAGTGCATCAAGCCGTGCTTGACTATTACCGTGAATTTTTACCAGATGCGATCAGCTATTTCCTTGCACCGTTTTCCATTAAAAAGGGCGCAAACATCTACGGCCTCATTTTTGGTTCAGCTCATCCACTGGGCATGGACAAGTTCCTTCAAGTTGCTTGGAAGAAGGATGCCATCAATGGTGAGGCAGATTTTGACATTAACCGTGACAACATTGGGCCGGGTGAATTGCTGCTGGCATTTGATGAGTTTAGACCCAGCAAGATTACTGCTTTCGAGCGTGAGTTGGAACGACTCCTGCGAGCCGGTCGGCTGAAGAACGAACTTCAAGTTGTTCATGTTTGCTTTAATCACGGTGTCAAACGACAGCAGGCTGAAAATGTTTTGGCCAAACTGAAAAAGGAGCGAGTGATTGAGGCAGATTTTCGGGTTCCTCAAATAACTCAAAAACCGCCACGGCCAATAACCATACTCCGATGAAGTCAGATTCCACAGTTCAAATGAATGAATACCGCCCCTTTTAGCCAAGAAGTCCTGAATCGTATTTTTGCGGTTTCGCCTAAACATCCAGACCGGCTCATTTCTCGCGAAAGCGGCTGGTTGGAATTCAAGGAGGCATTTAATTTCCAAAGCCTCGGAAAATACATACGATCAGCGGGAGCGTTCGCAAATGCAAAAGGCGGCTATATAGTTTATGGGGTTGCCAACTCACCGCACAAACTGATTGGTCTAAAAGATAATCGGTTTGATGAATTGGATCCGGAAAAAGTATCTACATATCTGAACGAGCACTTTGATCCAGAGGTGGAGTGGGATCGTCACATTCATGAGATTGATGGAAAAGAGTATGGCATTCTCCATTTTCGAGAATCCCGAAACAAACCTGTCATCTGTCGTAAAGGAACAGACGACGGCAAGTCACTCAAAGAGGGAGAAATTTATTATCGCTACAAAGGGCGAACGCAGACCATACGCTACGCAGAACTTAAA
The DNA here is from genome assembly GCA_903861445.1 of uncultured Verrucomicrobia subdivision 3 bacterium. Classification (GTDB taxonomy): domain Bacteria; phylum Verrucomicrobiota; class Verrucomicrobiia; order Limisphaerales; family UBA11358; genus UBA11358. Next base: position 944 of record CAIOUK010000236.1, on the reverse strand, counting down.
GAGCTCATCGAGGAACGACGGAGGAATGAACAGTTGCTCTGGTTTAAACACTTGAAAGAAATTGCGCGAGTCGGCATTCAAGAAGCCGGAATTTTCGACCTGCGCAGCGGAAAAGTGACTGGGCCAGGCGGTCACTTCTTGATTGATGAAAGTTTGCTGTCACAAGTGTCATTTATACGGGAAGGCGAATTCAGCGAGATACGCGGCAAACCAACACTTAAAATCATCGGCGAAGCCCGCGCCGTTGGGCCGTCTGGGGTTGGGACTGTCGGAAAGGCTCATATAATTAAAACCAAAGGCATCCGCGCCTCCGATATCGTTTTGGGTTGCTTGCGCTCTGAGAAAATTGCCGAGCCGCAAAATTATCTGACTCAAATCTGCTACGAAAACACCGCGTTTTTACCGTTCTACTTCCTTCTAAAACCAAGCAAAATGACGCTGGATGACGCGGCCAAGATTGTCGCTGAGGAGCGTTCGACACAGCAATCTAAAGCTAAACTTCTTGAACGCATAGAAAACGATTCCGCGCTCGCAATCCCTATGCCTTTTGCGGGCAACGTAGCAGGTCAGCGCAAACTGAAGATTCGTGAGATGTTATTGAAAAAACAGATCCCAGCCAATCCCGACCTGCAGCACTTGAAGGACATACTAGCCATGATCCGCACTCTCAAGCGGTCGGAACTAGATGGTAGCTTCGTGAAAAGCCATCTGGAAAAATGCTTTAATAAGTTCTACGCCAACGGCGATTCAGCCATAAATCATGAGATTCGAAGAGCGGTTTGCTACGTGGACTGGATGCTCAACCGCCCAGATTCTACTGGCTAAAAAAAGGCTTCCCGAAGAAAGCCTTGTGAAACCAATCAATTCCACACCGCCATTTTATCCACAGCGACAGAATAAGCTCTGGCCTTGGTCTGATACGAACTGCCATACCAAGCTGAAAC
>CAIOUK010000235.1 GCA_903861445.1 uncultured Verrucomicrobia subdivision 3 bacterium | reverse complement strand
GATACTGATGTTGTTGCTTTGTTGTATGTCAATGATACTGGCATAGGGATTCAAAACGCCGAGAAAAAGCTGGCCGAATCCGCGCCGGAAGCCGTCGAAAATATTCCCGATGTCCGCCTGCTCGCCACGAATGATGCGAATAAACAGGTAAAGCACACCCGCCAGCAGCGGGCCGGAAATCACGAAATTCGCCAGCGCCACCGCCACGCCGACGAAGGGAATTTGCTGCAACCCGCCAATCGCTCCCTGAATCAGCAGATAAACCAGCGCGCCGACGAGCAGCACGCTCATGTTATTTTTCACCAGATTCCAGCCGCGCGAAATGCAGCCGCCAATATCCAGCTCGTAATCGCGCTCGACAAAATCTCTTGATCCGGATGAGGCCAGCGGCGCAATGGTCGCCGGTGCACCGGCCGTGAACGCTGCGGCGAACTCTGGAAAGGTTGCCAGCGGGCGGAATTCCGCATCGCTCTCGGCCTTGGCCTGCGAGGACGCGGCCAGCCGGCCCTCGCTGATCCATTGCCGCACGTCCGCGTCCGTGACCGGGCCGTATTCCTTGCCGTCGCCGCCGATGATGAGATAATTCGCCATAAAATGTTTCTGTTCGCTGTTGTTTCTAATTCATTGCGCCCGCTGAAGCAAGCTGGTTTGCCGCCGGAAGCCAATGACGCGAATCGGTTATGCCGGTTGCTGCTGCGTGAGGCAGTGGAGCGAACCAAACCCCCAGACCAAATCTACGGCGTGAATGCCGACGACGGGACGGTCGCGGAACAGCTCGCCCAAAATGCCGAGCGCGATGCGGTCGTTTGGGTCGTTGAAAGTCGGGACAATGACGGCGGCGTTGCTGATGTAAAAATTCGCGTAGCTCGCCGGCAGCCGCACGCCGTCAAAATACAGTGGCGACGGCATCGGTAACTCGATGACTTCCGGCTTGCGACCGTCTTCCAGCCGCAAGTCGCGGATGCGCTCCCAATTTTCCGCGAGCGGCCGGTAATTTTCATCGCGCGGATTTTTCTCGCGCACGAGGACAAGCGTCCGCGCGTTCACGAAGCGGCAAACGTCGTCAATGTGGCCGTGCGTGTCGTCACCTTGCGGCCCTTTCGCCAGCCAGAAAATATTTTTAACGCCGAGATTGGCTTTCAGCGCCGCTTCAATTTCCTTTTGACCAAGGCCGGGATTGCGGACCTGAACTTTTGGGTCGAGATAGCATTGCTCGGTGGCCAGCAACGTGCCGCGACCATTGACCTCAATGCCGCCGCCTTCGATAACGAAGTTTTTAGTTGAAGCCGAAGCCGGACATTGCGCGTGGAAAAGTTTTTTGCCGAGCAGCTTGGCTGCAGTTTCGGGAACTTTTGTATCCTTGCGCCAGTTGGGGTATTTGGCCCAGCCGTTGAAATGGAAATGCACGATAGCCATTTCAGATTTCTCGGGAGCGCCGGGCATTGCTCGGCCCGAATTCGCCGAGCGATGCTCGGCGTTCCGTTTCACAAAAATCGGCCCGGTGTCGCGCGTCCAACCGCGATCCGTCGGGTGCGTGACGAATTGAATTTTCAGCAAATCCACACCGACGTGCTGCAAAATCTGGCGGGCGTGCTGCGCGTCTTTTTGGTGACGGACGAGCAGGAAGATTTTTTCGCCGGCGGCAATCTGGCGAATCATTTCACCATAAACCCACGGGATGACCGCGAATTTCCCCGGCCAGTCCGTGGCGTTATGCGGCCAGGCGAGCCACGTCGTGGCGTGCGGCTCCCATTCGGCAGGCAGGGTGTAGCCGAGGTCGGCGGGCGTGATGTTGGCGGCGGCTTTCAACTTCGGCAGCAGCATAGCCGCTGTGGATTTTTTGGAAATGCCGAATCGCAGACCGGCGGGCGGATTTAACGTCAGTGGCAATGGCCGCCACAGCAACCACCGCGATGGACGTGACCGCCACCGGTCGCGCTTGCGGGCGAAGCGTTGCCGCTGCCGGCGGCGGCGAAGGTGGAGAATTTCTTGGCCAGCTTGCTCGAACCGCAGTGCGGACATTTGGTATCGCTCCAATCCGACGAACGGACAAGGATCTCGCTATCGCGGTTGCACTGCTCGCAATGAAATTCGTAGATTGGCATGGCTTAAAAATAATCGGTGGACCGCAAAGCTCAAGCGCCTTCAACCGGCGAAATCAAAATCCGAGCAGCTCATGAAATAATGGCAGCGCGGACAGCGCAGCTTGCATTTTTCGTTGATCAGCTCGTGGCCGCAGCGCAGGCAAAATCGCCAGTGTTCGCCGGTGTATTCTACGGCCGACAGCGGACAGTTCGCTTGGTCTTCGGCGTTGCCATCTCTCGGTGTCATACGATGAACCCGTTCCACCTTCGGCTACATTTTGACGGTGGAGGCTGCCTGTTTCCAGCCGAACAGTTTCTTGGCCTTGATGGCTTCAAAAATCGGCGGCGGAATGAACTGGCCTAGGCTTTCATCGCCGGCATGGATTTTGGCGAGCAGTTCGCTGGAATAAATCTTTAGCGCGTCGGGATTGTAGCTGGCGATGTTCTGGATGAATTTATTTTCCACCAGATGCGCGTAGAGATGGCGTAAGTGTTGCGCGACTTCGAGATTTTCCACCGTCGTGAGTTTGCCGGTTTTTTTGTCGAGCGACGGATAGACGTAGAGCTTCGCGCTGTTTTTGAACAACTGGCCGAGCGATTCCATCAAGCCACCGGGCAGGTCGGTGTAAAATTTTTCGTCGAATACGTCGCGCAGGCGCACGAGGCCGATGGGCAGGCCGATGGGCTTTTGCGTCTGCCGCGAGAGGTAGGTGACGAGCCGGTGATAACGGAGAAAATTGGAAATCAACACCGGCTTGCCCAGCGCGCCGAGCGTGTCCACGCGGTCGAGAAAATCGCGATGGTCAATCGCGTCGCCGACCTGCAACTGGCGCAGCGTCATCTCGAACATCACGACCGGCTCCTCGCCTTGCAGCGATGGCTCGCGGACGAACATCTTCTGCGCGCATTCGAGCATGTCGAGCATCGGATTGGTGAGCGGACGGAAACTGCCACGTTCGAGCAGCACGGGTTTTTTGTAAAGCAGTTCGCTCGGGATCACGCTCTCGCCATCGGCGGTGAACATGGCGGCTTCGGTCAGCCATTGTTCGACGAGCTGCAACGCCATCAAACGATTGTCCACGCCGCTGAACGCCGGGCCGGAAAATTTAATCATGTCCACCTCGACGCGCTGGCTGGTCAGGCCGTCGAGCAGCGCGCCGATGAGCCGTTCCGGTTCGATGTGTTGGTAGAACGCGGCGTGGATAAGATTGACACCGATGATGCCGACGGCTTCCTGCTGGCGCGGGGTTTCCCAGTCGAGCATCCGCACATGGATGATGATGGTGGAAGGTTCGCTGCGCGGGGTCGTTTGAAATTTCACGCCGAGCCAGCCATGGCCACCTTCCTCGCCGTATTTGGAAATGGGCTTGGTGGTGACGGTGTTGGCAAAGGCAAAAAACGTGCGCCGGTCGCCGATGGTTTTGTCGAGACGCTGGAGCAGCAGATCAAATTCCAAATCGAGCATCGCGCGCAGGCGACCACGGCTCACGTAGCGTTCGCTGGGACCGTAGATGGCGTCGCTCACCGCCATGTCGTAGGCGGAAATGGTTTTGGCCACGGTGCCGGACGCCTTGCCGACGTGAAAAAACCAGCGCGCGACTTCCTGCCCGGCGCCGATCTCCGCGAACGTGCCGTATTTTTTTGCGTCGAGATTGATTTGGAGCGCCTTCTGGCCGGTGTTCAGCTTTTCCTTGCTCATAAATTCCTTGGCCACACGATACAAAAAATCAGCGGCCTGTCCAATGCCGCGATGATCCACCCCGTCGGCGGTCGTCCGGAAAAATTACTTGCGCGTTGAGCGCGGTGTGCGAACTTGCCGTCGTAATTTAACCATGAAAAAATTTATTCTGCTTACCGGTATCGCTCTCGCCACCAGCCTCACGCTGTGGGCCGAAGATGCCAAACCGACGCCGGACAAACTCACCACCTGCCCCGTGTCCGGCGAGAAGCTGGACGGCGACATGGGCAAGCCCTACGTCTTCACCTACCAAGGCCAGGAGGTGAAGTTGTGCTGCAAGGGCTGCAAAAAAGATTTCGACAAAGATCCAAAAAAATACCTCACAATCATTCGTGCCGACGACAAGGCCAACAAGAATTGACGCCGGAAAACCAAAACCCCACGGACAACCAAAGATAAAACATGAAAATAATGATGCTCGCCTCGGTGCTGGCCGCCGGCCTTTTCGCCGCCGGCTGTTCAACCTCAAGCTGCTGCCAGAGCGGCAGCGCGTGCTGCAAGCCGGCTGCGAAATGCGATGGCAGTTGCTGCAAGGATTCCGCAACGTGCGCGAAATGCTGCAAAGATGCCGCCGGCTGCGCGACTTGTTGCAAAAAGTAATCCGTCCGATTCAAAAAACGCCGCCGCGAAATTTTTCGGGCCGGCGTTTTCCTTTTGACCCTGCAAGCCGCCGCCAACTAATTGCAAGTGCGCGACAGCCGGTATTTTTGCTGTCAGGTATTTTTCGGGCATGAATAAAATTAGTTTCACGAGTGTCGCGGTCGCGGTCGCGATGGTTTCCACCGGCAAAATGCTCGCGCAGGACGCGTCTACGAATGCGCCGGACACGCGCTACGGTTTGTTCAACGGCCTCGACCATCGCAGCAGCTACGGCCAGGGTGCCTATCCCGAACCGTTTTTGGTGGACGACTCCGATTTGGAGACCGGCGAATTCCGGCTCGACTGGCTGCACACCGCCAGCGGTAGCACGCACACCGACATTCTTCATCCCGAAATCGAATACGGCATCGGCCTGATGACGCTCGAGCTCGAAATCCCCTACGAACGCGACGTGACGGGTGGGCAGGTGACCGAGGGCATGGCGAACATTGACGTCGGCGCGCGTTATCCGTTTTATCAATTCGTCTCGCGCCACGGCGGGTTCGACACCACTTTTGGCGCGGGCGTGGAACTCGGCATTCCCACGACTTCCGCCGTGAGCCACAACACCGAGCTGGTGCCGAAAATTTTTAACGACACCAAAATCGGCAACTTCACCGTGCAATCCATTTTCGGCTACTCGATGCTGTTCGGCCCCGGCGACGAAGGCGGTGTGCACACGTTTGAATACGGCTTCGTGTTCGGCTACGACATTCCGCACAAGATCCTGCCGCTGCCCGGCGTGGATAAAATTATTCCGGTGCTGGAATTGTCCGGCGAAACGCAGTTGAACAAAGACGCCGCCGGCCAGAATAGCCTGACCGCCGATGTCGGCCTGCGTTTCAATCTCAAGGCCATTGGCCGCATCCAGCTGCGTCCCGGCATCGTGTTCGTTTTTCCGGTGGACAACGGCGCGCGGGCGGACACACATTGGGGCGTGCTGACCAGCCTCGTTTTTGAATTTTGAAATGCAATTAGATCGCCGCACGTTTTTGTTGTTGGGTGCGGCCTTCGCCGCCGGGTGCGCCGCGCCCGGCGGCGGAAATTTTTCTGGCGGCAACCGCGAAAAAATTGTCAACGCCGGCTCCGCTGCGCAATATTTGGCCGACGGCGTTTATGCGCGTTACCGCGATCTGGGATTTTTTCTCGTGCGACGCGGTGCGAATCTGTTTGCGCTCTCGGCCATCTGCACGCACAGGAAATGCAAGTTGGACGCCGAGCCGGACAAAACTTTTTATTGTCCCTGCCACGGCTCAACCTTCGACGCGGATGGCAATGTGACTGAAGGTCCGGCGCGGCGCGCATTGCCCCAGTTTGAAATCTCTACGAACGAAAAGGGCGAGTTGCTGGTGAGAATTTCCGCTGTGTAAGGTAGGGCGGCGCTGCTGCGCCGCCATCCCCGGCTGACCCGCAGGTCAGCCCTACCAGCTTGTAAATCAAGGGTTCTTTTGCGCCGGCAATTTCAGCGGATACAGGCCGGGGCAGCAGCCGAAGGTTTCGTGGAACGCCGCGCTGAAATGGCTCAGGCTGTTGTAGCCCACTTCCATCGCGGTTTCGGTGACGTTGTGCTCGCCGGATTTCAAAAGCTCCGCCGCGCGTTCCATGCGGAGCTGGCGCAGATGCTGCGTGATGGTGTGGCCGGTCTGCGCGGAAAAAATCCGGCTCAAATAAAAATGACTGCAGCCAATTTTCCGGCCGAGTTCTTCCAACGTTGGCGGCTCGGACAAATTTTGCTTCAGCAGAAAAATCACCTGTTCCACGCGCTCCTGCGCGACACGTTGCTGGCGCGAGCAGAACATTTCATTTTCCGGCGACGGCTGGAGAAAGAAAGTCAGCGCCAGCTCCAGTGCCTTGCATTGATACCACAGCGGCTGTGCCGCCGCGTAAACCGGCGGCTGCCGCAGTGTGGAAATAAGTTGTTGCTGTGCCGCTGTCAGCCGGACGGTCGCGCCGGAAACCAGTTCGCACGGTTTGTTTTCAATAGCTGCGCGCACGAGCGGATGCAGCATCGGTTCCATGCCCGCGAGCTGTTTGGCGAGAAAGGCGCAGGAAAATTCCACCGTCAGAAACTGGTGCGGCTCGTTCGCCGCGCGCCTGGCCGTGAGTGGTTCGCCTTTGCGATGATAAAATCCGACGGTGCCCGGCGCAAAATCCGTGCGCCGATGTTTGCATTCCACGAAGCCGTGACCGGCGAGGTTCAGGCAAAGTTCCACGCAGCCGGGATGAAAAGTTGCCGCCCAATCGAACTCGCGTTTCGCAAAAAAATCGTGCCATTCGATGCTGTAGCCCGCGCCGTGGAAATTGCCGAACAGCGGCTGCCAGCCCTTGCCGACATCACGCCAAGCATTCGCTTCGGTGAACGGCGGCGCGGGGCGACGGGAATTCTGGTTTGCTGGCTTGGTGTTCATTTCTGGAGCACCGAGCATTGCTCGGCACGTCGTAAAATTTAACAGGTTCTGGTCGAGCGATGCTCGGCGCTCCTTGCAAAACTTAATTGCCGGTCAATTTCTTTTCCCACTCGGCAATTTTTTTGAACAGGTCGGGCAGGCGTTGTAGTGCAATCATCATGCGTTTGGCTTGTTTGTCCGGCTGCGCGGGAATGCCCAGCCAGGTTTCGCCGTCGGGAATGTTGTGCATCACGCCGGACTTGGAGCCGATGGTCACTTTGTTGCCGATTTTGATGTGCCCGGCAATGCCCACCTGGCCGGCCAGCACGGTGTAACTGCCCAACTTCGCACTGCCGGCGATGCCGACCTGCGCGCACAAAATGGAATGCTCGCCGATTTCCACGTTGTGGCCGACCTGCACGAGGTTGTCAATTTTCGTGCCTTTGCCGATGACCGTCGCGCCGAGCGCGCCGCGATCCACGGTGGTGTTCGCGCCAATCTCCACGTCGTCGCCGATAATGACATGGCCGACCTGCGGCACTTTGCGATGAAAGCTCGTGTCGAAAACGTAGCCGAAACCGTCCGCACCGATGACCGCGCCGGCATGGATGCGGACACGTTTGCCGATTTGCGTGCGCGAATAAATCGTGACGTTGGGAAATAAATTCGCCCCTGCGCCGATGACCGAATCGTCGCCAATAAAATTACCGGACTGCAAAACCACGTTTGCGCCAATCTTCACGCGTTCAGCAATCGTGCAATGCGGTCCGATGTGCGCCGTCGGATCAATTTGCGCGCTCGTGGCAATGACGGCGGAAGGATGGATGCCCGGCACGAATTTTGGTTCCGGAAAAAAGATGGCCAGCGCCTTGGCAAACGCGAGACGCGGATTCGCCACGCGGATGACGATTTTCTTCGTCGAGGTCGCGTCCTTGCCCGCGATGATGGCGGTGGCGGCGCTGGCCTCGGCGGCGGCAAAATATTCGGCGTTCTCGGCAAACGTGAGATCGCCGGCTTGGGCGCGGTCAATCATGGCAAAGCCGGTGAGCGGGGCGTTGGCGTCGCCGAGGACTTCGCCGGCGAGCTGTTTTGCGATTTCAGCAGTGGTAAGTGTCATTGACTTGATTTATTTGGCTAACTATAAAGCGGGAACGATTCTGTTCAATCCCAACTTTTATGGCCAAAACCTTCCGCGTCGGACTCATCGGTTACAAATTCATGGGCCGCGCCCACT
>CAIOUK010000234.1 GCA_903861445.1 uncultured Verrucomicrobia subdivision 3 bacterium | reverse complement strand
TTTTCGTTTACGAGCAGCCGAAGACCGGCGATATCTTCACGATTGCGGATCCGAATCTGCATCTTGACCAACTCGAACAAGTCCAACGCGACGTGGCGCAACTGCTGGAACACGGCCTGAATCCGCCGCCCACAGGAGAAACTCCGGCTCCCGCTGTCGAACCCAATGCGGTCGCCGAAGGTGAAGCCGCGCCACAACCGGCGCAATCGCCGGTGGCAAATTAAATTCCTGTGTCCGACCTCGCCGAACTCCAAAATCGTCTCGGCTACTGTTTCCGCGACGAAAATCTTTTGCGCCTCGCGCTGACGCATCCATCTGTCGCGCACGAAACCAGCACACCGACGCCGCACAACCAGCGGCTCGAATTTCTTGGCGACTCGGTGCTGGGCCTCATCTTGTCGTATGCGCTTTACGAAAATTTTCCGGCCGCCGATGAAGGTGTGCTCAGCAAATCGCGCGCGAAATTAGCGAATGCAACCGCACTGGCCGGACACGGTCGTGCGCTTGATCTGGGCGCGCATCTGGTTTTGAGCCGGGGCGAGGAAAATACCGGCGGCCGCGAACGCGCGTCGGCGTTGACGGATGCGTTCGAGGCGTTGCTCGGCGCGATTTTTTTGGACGGCGGCTTGGACGCGGCGCGGGAATTTATTGTGCGGGAATTTGCCGGCGATTTCGGCGCACTGACCGAGTCGTCCGGCATTGAAAATCCGAAAGGCGAGTTGCAGGAGTTGCTGCAATCCAAATCGCCGAATGCGCCGGAGTATCAATTCATTTCCGCCTGCGGCCCGGATCATGGCCCGGAATTTGAATGTGCGGTGCGGCACGACGGCGCGGAACTCGCGCGCGGCCGCGGCAAAAGCAAAAAAGCCGCCGAGAGCGACGCGGCTCTGGCAGCCTTGGAGAAATTAAGGGAAGGAAAAAATATTTGATTGGATTGCGATTCAGAGTTTCGCGCTAAAATAAAAAACCATTTTGTCCGATGGTCTTACGAAAATAAGGTCAACGGCTGTTGGACGGACGTTAGTGTAATAAATGCTTTCTAGATAAATGTAGAACTGATTTGATTTTAATTCCGCCTCTTTAGGAAACCATGAAATTTTTTTGTCTGGAAGCCAAGGCCCAACAAAAGTAACTGCGTCATCGAGAATGTTTGAAAGCTGATCGCCGCGATACCAACGCCGAGTTGGATTGTCAGTATTTGTGGCGGTTAATTCTTCCAAAGTGACATGAGAAATTTTTATTGCGTAGGCATCCAAACCATCTCCTGTAAACGAACGAGCGGATTCATAACTGCGGACTACTTTTTCAATTCTTGAATCTCCCAAATTACAACAGTTAAGCACAAATCGGACATCGTGTGCTGAAGCGGAATCAATTTCATCCTTGTTTCCAAATGCTAGTCCGTAAACGACAAAGCCTCCAAATCCAATCACGGCAATTAAAGAAATAGCACCCCATATAATCAAAAACCATTTTCCAATTAAAAGGAGGCGTTTCATTTTTTCAATACCTCGGCACGTTGCGGTCAATCTCGTCCGACCAAGCCGTTATACCGCCTTTGACGCTCTTCACGTATTTGAATCCCTGCTGACGCAAAAAGTTCAGTGCCTTCAGCGAACGCACGCCGGCTTTGCAGTGCAGATAATATTGCGTATTCGGATCGAGTTCGGTGAAGCGCTCATTGAGTTGGCTCAACGGCAGCAACGGCACGCCCGCGACCTTCGCGATTTCATATTCGTCCGGTTCGCGAACGTCCACGACCTTGATGCCGAGACTCGGATTATCGAGCGCCTTCTTCATGTCTTGCACCGTGACCTCGTCGGGATTGCCGAGATTTTCCGGCTCCGGCACGATGCCGCAGAACGGTTCGTAATCGATCAAGTCCTTGATCGGCGGGTGTTCG
>CAIOUK010000233.1 GCA_903861445.1 uncultured Verrucomicrobia subdivision 3 bacterium | reverse complement strand
CCGCCAGCGCGCTCGGCATCTTTGTGACCAACTGTCCCGGCAAAAATTCCGTCGCCGTCGCGGAACTCGTCTTTGCGCTGCTGCTGGGGCTGGATCGCCGCCTCGCGGACAACACCGCCGCCCTCCGCGCGCATCAATGGAACAAGAAAGAATTCTCCAAGGCCGACGGAGTGTTCGGCAAGACGCTTGGCATCATCGGCGTCGGCTCCATCGGCAAGGAAGTCATCACGCGGGCCAAAGCGTTTGGCCTGAAAGTCATCGCGTGGTCGCGCTCGCTCACGCCCGCGCAGGCGGAGAAACTGGGCGTTGGTCATTGCGCTGAAATTGATGATGTGTTTCGGCAAGCGGACATCATTTCGTTGCACACCGCGCTCAAGCCAGAGACGCGCAAACTCGTGAACGCCCAGCGCCTCGCGTTTATGCGACCCAATGCGATTTTGATCAACACCGCCCGCGGCGAAGTCGTGGATCAGGCTGCGCTGCTCGCGGCATTACAGGCAAAGAAAATTCGCGCCGGACTGGATGTGTTCGACCCGGAACCCGCCGAAGCCACGGCGGATTTTGCCGATCCGATTCTCGATTTGCCAAACCTTATCGGCACGCATCACATCGGTGCGTCCACGGAGCAGGCGCAGGAGGCCATTGCGCAGGAGGCGTTCCGCATCGTCGAGGCGTTCGTGCGCAGCGGCGAAGTGCTCAACTGCGTGAACCTCGCCAAACGCACGCCGGCCAAGTGGCAGCTTGTCGTCCGCCATTACGACCGCGTGGGCGTGCTGGCCTTCGTGCTTGACCAGATTCGCCGCGCCAACATCAACGTCGAAGAAGTGAAGAACATCATTTTCGACGGCGCGGCGGCGGCGAATTGCACGATACAACTTGGCTCCGAGCCGGCGGCGGACGTGCTGGCAGCCATCAAAAACGGCCATGCCGACATCATCAGCATCGAAGCGTTGAAACTGGGAAATTGATTTTCACCGCCGGAAATTTCCGGCTCGCACCAACACCAAACAAAAAATAAATCATGCCACACGTTAAACTCCACATTCCCGGCCCCGTTGAAGTCAGCGAAAAAACCTTCAAGGCGCTTTGTTCGCCGATGATCGGCCACCGCGGCCAAGGCTTCAAAGACCTTTACGCGAAGATGCAGCCGCAGTTGCAAACGCTGCTGGCCACCAAGCAACTTGTCTATTTGTCCACGTCCTCCGCGTGGGGTGTCATGGAAGGTTCCATCCGCAATCTCGTCCAGAAAAAAGTTCTGAACTGCATGTGCGGCGCGTTCTCGGACAAATGGCTGGATGTCTCCAAGCGCTGCGGCAAGAACGCCGAAGGTTTGCAAGTTGAATGGGGTTCGCCGATCCGCGCCGAGGCGATTGATAAAAAATTGGCGACGGGCGAATTCGATGCCGTCACGCTCATCCACAACGAAACCTCCACCGGCGTCATGTCGCCGCTCGCGGAAATCGCCGCGCTCAAGCAAAAATATCCCGACGTCATGTTCATCGTGGATGCCGTCAGTTCCATGTCCGCCGTGCCGCTGAAATTTGATGAACTCGGCATTGACGTGCTGCTCGCCGGCACGCAGAAGGCCTTCGCGCTGCCGCCCGGCCTCGCGGTGTTCGTCGCGTCACCCGCTGCGCTGGCGAAAGCAGCAACGGCCAAGGATCGCGGCTATTATTTTGATTTTGTCGAGTTCGAGAAAAACGCGAAGGACAGCATGACGCCCAGCACGCCGGCCATTCCGCACATCTACGCGTTGAGCAGCAAGCTCGATGATTTTTTTGCCGAAGGTTTGGAAGCCCGTTACGCGCGCCATAAAAAAACCAATCAGATGACCCGCGATTGGGCGGCGAAACACGGTTTCACGCTGTTCCCGGAAAAAGGGTTTGAATCCATCACGCTCACCTGTGTCAACAATGGGGCGAAGCCCGGCGGCCGCACGGTGGACGTGGCGAAGCTCCAGAAGCTCGTCAAAGATCAGGGTTTCCTGATTGACGGCGGCTACGGCAAAATCAAAGGCACGACGTTCCGCCTCTCCAACATGGGCGACGAGACCGAGGCCACGATGAACCAGCTTTACGCCGCGCTGGACAAGGCGATGGCGCAACTCTGAGTCCTTGCGGACGGCCACTATTGAAATAATCAAATCGGCGATAGCGCAAGCTGTCGCCGATTTTTTCTTGGTAGGGCGGCGCTGCTGCGCCGCCGTTTAGCTGACCCGCAGGTCAGCCCTACCATTGGTTTTTCCATTCGTGTGTTTCGTGCTTTTCGGGGTTAATATTTTTGACCAATGTCCACCGACTACCAGCTCGTCCGCCTGAACAACGGCATCTGTTCCGTGCGTTCCCTCGCGGATGGCGAGACGTTTCATCCCGTCGTCGGGCCGGTCGTTGAGGCGGAGGCGCTCTACGTCAAGCAACTCCGGTTGCGCGAGCGATTGCAAAATCATGTCGGCGAATTTGTCATTTGGGATGTCGGTCTTGGTGCGGCAGCGAACGGGCTTACCGTTCTACGCGCCACGCGCGACCTCGCCTGCCGGATTCGGCTCGTGAGTTTTGATCACACGCTGGCACCACTGAAATTCGCGCTGCAACATGCTGTCGACCTCGGCTATTTCGGTGGTTATGAAAATCGTCTGCAAGAATTTATCCGTGAACATCAGGTGGATTTTCAAGACGGTGCCCAAACGGTGAACTGGGAATTTCACTTGGGCGATTTTCCGGCGTGGTTGGGCTCACAAAAAAGTGGCCGTGTGCCAGCACCGCCGCACGCGATTTTGTTCGACGCCTATTCGCCCGCGCGCAATCCCGCGATGTGGACGTTGCCGCTGTTCACGGATCTGTTTCAACGGCTCGACCCCGCGCGGCCGTGTGCGCTGACCACTTATTCGCGCAGCACGATAATTCGCACGACGCTGTTGCTGGCCGGGTTTTACGTCGGCGTCGGCCATGCGACCGGCCTGAAGGAGGAAACTACCATTGCCGCGAACACTTTGGAGTTGCTCACCGAGCCGCTCGACGCCCGCTGGCTGGAACGCGCGTTCCGTTCCGACTCCGCCGAGCCGTTGCGCGAACCGGTTTATTGCCGTTCGCCACTGGCTTCAGTCACGGCGGAAAGATTACGAATCCATCCGCAGTTTGCAAATTAAACGGTTTCCGCAGAAGCCTTGAAATCGTCACTCGTGAGGCAACCAACCTGCGGGTCTAAAAAAACAAGGTTGCACCTCAACCTTTCTTGCCATTCTTTTGAACGGGCTTGGCATTTATGGCTAATGGCTTGACTGGCCATTGCCGCTCCCTAAAGTCCTCCTCGGGATGGATAATACACTACAGGCAGTGAATCTTGGGTGCAACGATGCTAAAGTTGCATCGGCGACATCCGATTTCTCCCATCTCGACCCCGGCTCGGTTCTGGTTTTACCTTGCTCCCGCCGTCGTCACCCAAAACGCCTTCCCGTTTCACCCGAAAACGGCCAGAATCCGGTGGCGGGGTGAAAGATTTACGGTTAAGCCAAAAATAAAAAAACAAAACTATGGGAAAAATACTAATAGCAATACTAACCAGTGCTCTGATTATCTGCACCGGTTGCGGAAACCACGAAAGCAAGGCGCGCTTGGCCCTTAACAACGCCATAGCTCTTGAATATGGCAATCTGGATATGACGGTGATTAATGATCAAAACCGTCAAAAACTTCAGGCCGCCTTGGACAAGGTCATCAAGGATTATCCAGACACGGTTGCGGCAACGGATGCCAGAAAAGAATTGGACAAGGTGGGTGAGGCTGTCCAGCGCAGTATTTACAACCGGCTGCAAAATCAATAATGGATAAAACACCTTCTAACACAAACCAAGTAAACAAAATAAACACATGAACAAAAAAACAATCGCTGGTGGAATCATGATTTTCTTTTCATTGGTTCTAACCATATTTACCTATTCGCATCGCCCGATTGATGGCTTCACAGACCTCATTCAAAGAGGGAATTCCAGGGTGTTAAACAGTGGTCCTTACGCCTTTTTTATATTGTTCTCGTTGGGCTTGTTTTTAGGCGGTGCCATACTCCTTTACAAGGGTATCAAAGCGCGGAAGTGACTTTCGCGTCAGAAAGCCAATTGGGGCTGCTAGGTTTTTTCGCATTATTTAAGCAGACGGTTTGTCTTCGACGAGATAATACTATGCGTGTGCGAAAGCCGTCTGCTTTTGGCGCACGGACATGAACATCGCTTTGGAGCCAGCCGAAGAACGAAGGGTTTTTCCAAAAATGCTTCGCGCACTTTTTTTCTTCCTGGCTCTCGTCGGTCTAATGGCCGCGTGGCCGCAGCCGGTGGCGGCGGCCCCCGGCTTCGGACTGCGACCCCGATTGGACTGGCCGGGCGATCCGTGTTTGGTGACCAATCCGCCGGGGCAGGTTAATCTGGTATTCAATCCGAATCATTATGCCGCCAATGACGCTTACCGGGATAAGGCGGATGCGCTGGCTCTGCGGACGGCTTTGGCAAACGCAAAGATTCAGCCGGGAGATGCTTTTTCACCGGTTGTGGATACCATCGTTTCGGATGCCCTTAATACAGTTGCCGAGGACCAAAGGAAGAACGTCGCCGCGCAACTCTTCTCGATCCTTCATTCGGCAGGGCTGCGGGATGCGGTTCCCGCGCGCGGGCGGCAGCTGGAACCGGCGCGCCCCGACAATGATGAATTTTCATTGCCGCTGTTGATTCAACGCTGGCTGGTATTCGGTTTGGTGGTGCTGTTTCTGGCCCGCCGGGTCGGGCGTTATTTTCAGGAGGTGGAGGATGAGGATGATTTTGCCGACCACCTCTCCAGCCTCGCGGTGGCGCACCGGTGGGTTTTTCCGGTTTACATGGCCTTGCTGGTGGCGGTGGCGGCGGCGGAATTTTTCCAAATCGGAAATTTGTTATTCTCGTTATCCGTCCTTTTTCTGGCGTCATCGCTGCGCCGGTATTATTGCGAAGGCCATTTTGACGGTTTCCCTGCGGCGCTGAAGGTTCATTTAGCCTTGCGCTGCGCCTTGATCTGGCTGGGTTGGATGCAAGTGCCGGGCAACTATCTTTTGAGCATGAGCGCTTGGTTTCACTGGCCTGTTTTCGCCTGGTTACTGCTGGCCTTGGCGACCATGTATTTCAGCAAGTTTTACAATAATGAGGATTATGTCGAACATCGGGAGGCGTTGTATTGGTTTGCAACCGGCTTTCTTTTTTTCGGAGTCCTGGGCGCGGAGGGAGGTTATTACATTTCGAAGAACAAGGATTGGGACGATCCCATGCGCTGGTCTTGCATCGGTGTCGGTGTTTTTCTGGCCTGGATTCCACTGCTGGGGTTTTTTCGCAGTTGGAGTAAAAACGTGTCGGACGAGATTGCTGGGCGAACCATTTTTGACATCGTTTTCTCCTTTGGTGACTATGCCGCGAAACCCCGGAAGGAAAAACGTCTGCCGTCGGTCCAGTTATTCCGGCATTGGCGTGATCACGGTGAGGTGGAAAAAGCCTGGGCGTCGGCCAAAGGCCATTTGTTTAAGGAAGCGCGAGCCTTGCAGGTCTGGCTCTTCGCGATGGAAACCGCCGTGCTCTACCGGCGGCAACCCAACGACGCGCTAGAAATTTTGAAGCGGCTGTGCGTCACCGAGGAATTTCATTATGACCATCGCCGGGTGGCGGTGTCCCAGATGCAGGGCTGGATGGCGGCGGCGGGCTTCAGCTTTGACCCCGCACGGTTTAAGATCGAACGGCCCGCTTTGGAACCGTCTGCGATGACCAACAAGGTTGAGTTCCTGTGTCAGGCTGGGCGGTTCGCCGATGCGGAAAAATTGCTAAAGGAAGTTCTGGCCAACGATTCCCTGAATGAGGCAGCGCTCACCCAACTGGTGCGGCTCTACTGTCAGGACCTGAAAAAGCGCGCACCGGCGGAGAAACTGATTGCCGAGGCGGGCGAGACCTTCGGCCCGAACCTGCTCAATTTTCTGAAGAATTCCATGGACGACTGGATGAAGCTGCCCACCCGCAGTCGCCGCAAGCCCAGTGGTTTTTTTGTCTGGCTGCGCCGCTTCGCACAGGCGGAAGCTGATTCCCCTAAAATGATTCTCACCGGATCGCCGGCACATCAACCGGCCAGCCGGCCTTCGGCAGCGGCGCCGGATCCGATCGAAAAACATCTGGCGCGGCTCAAGCAAGGGCAGCCGCCGATTCCGGACGCAAAAGGCGTGCATGATCCGGTGGAAAAATTGCTGGTGGAACGGCGGTTTGGCAGTGCCGTGGAGTTATTGCAACAGCAGGCGGATTCCCAGCCGGAAAATTTTGAGGTGTGGCTGCGTTATGCCGAGGCTTACGGCAACCATTGCGGCGACCTCAACACGGCCGAAAAAATCATCCGGCAAATGGAACGCTCCGGCAATTTCAAGAAAGTCCAAATAAGAAAAGCCTATACGCGGCTGAAAAAGTGGCGGGACAAACATCCCCATTACCATGGTGGCTGGTGAAAAATTCCGGACGGCAGAAAATACAGCGGGGTAACTCAATGACTTCTTCCGCCGTCCGGTGTCTCCCTGCTAGGTGGCCATCCATTTCATCAACCCTGAAGGGGTTGCATCCCCGGTCACACCAGCTTCTTCGCAATCTGCTCGTCGAGGATTTCCTGCACGGTCAGGGGGACGATGACTTTGTGGCTGCGTTTGAAGAAGGCATCAATCTCCGTCAACGCATCGGAACTGAAATCAAACGAGATGAAGAAACCCTTCTCGCAATCCTCGCGCATCATCACGGCCTCGAACGCGTCTATGTCCGGGCGACCGGCTTTGTCCTTCTGCTTGACCTGAATCGGATACCAGCGTTCTTGCAGCGAAAGCTCGCCTTCCTGTTTCTTGCGCGGCGTGGCGCTGGCGGAGACGGGGAAGATGCGGCCATCAATGCCCATGTCGCCGACTTGCACCTTGTTCGGAATGCCACCGAGGGCGATGACGGCCCAGTTCTCAAATTCAAACGGCGGGAGGATGCGCAGCTTCTCCACCGTCCACGGCAGGTCGCGGACGACGAAGCCGCGTCCGGCGCGCCAGAGCATTCGCTTTCCGGCAACGCGCAAACGTCGCGCAGGCGTTTGGCCATGACGCGGCAGGCATGGGCGAAATATCAATGCCAATCCCGGCGCGGATCTTCAAGGATTGCTCAAGCGGAAGAATAATTTCCCCGTTGGCGAGGTGAGGATGATGAAGTTGTTCGTGCCGTCGTTGGCAATGCCGCCGCTGGGTGACCAGTTGGCCGTCGTCAAATCTGAATTCTGGTGCAACGTCCAGCCGGTCGAGGGATACGGCCATGAAATGGTCACAGTGTTGCCCGAATGGGTGATGGTCAATCTCGGTGCGCCTGCGGTTTGCACGACAGAAATGAGGCTCCAGAATCCGCCAGTGAGGGAATAATCGCCGCCGCTCATCGCGCCGCTGGCGTCCGGCTGGCCAATGGTGCCGCTCACTTGGTAAGTGCCGCCCGTGCTGGTGCCGCCGCCGCCGGCGATTTTATACCAGTCAATCGTGTAGGTTTGGGCGCAGAGCGTGGCTGTGGACAACGCCAGCAAAAGGACGGAAATGAAACACCGTAACTGAATTTTAAGGCAAGTTTTCATTTGATTTGTTTGGTTGGCCGCCCGTTTCACCGGGATTGCAACGGACAGTTCGCGGCTATTCCCCATAAATACTGCCTTGTTTATTCACAAGAACGAACTGGCCGCCGCCCGCGTAGATTAGCTTGACGCCGGATCCCTGACCTCCACCCAAAAAACCACCGGTTCCGGTGCTGGTCTCGACGGGAACGCGGCCGTATCCAGCCGTCCAAATCCCGCCCGACATCCCCGTGCTGTAAAGGGTTTCCCCCACCACCGCCACCAATTTGGTGCCGTCGGCCGAGCTGGCAATGGCTGACCAGCCGGTGCTGGGCGCGCTGGTCTGAACCCAGTTGGCACCCGAGTCGGCCGAGGTGTAAATACCACCATAATTCACCATCGCCGCCAGGCTGCTGCCATCAGACGAAGAGGCGATGGCGCCCCAACCATTAGTGCTGATGGCACTGGTTTTGATCCAGTTGGGGCTGAAGTAGGACAAGGTATAAATGCCGCCGCCACCTGCTCCCGCCGCCAGCCTGCCGCCGTCGGACGAGCAGGCAATGCCGAACCAGCTTGCGCTAGGCGCGCCGGTCTGGGTCCAGTTAACCCCAGAATTACTCGAAATATAAATGCCGCCCACATCCGCCGCCGCCGCCAATTTGGTGCCGTCGGACGAGGAGGCAATGACTGACCAGTTTGCGCTAGGCGCGCTGGTCAGGGTCCAGTTAGCCCCCGAATTGGTTGAGGTATAAATGCCGCCGCCATACACGACCGCCGCCAATTTGGTGCCGTCGGACGAGCAGGCAATCATTGTCCACTGTTTGCTGGGCGCGCTGGTCTGAACCCAGTTGGCACCCGAATCGGTCGAGGTATAAATGCCACCTGACCAAACTGTCGCCGCCAGCTTGGTGCCGTCGGACGAGGAGGCAATGCTTGTCCACCAGCCTCCGCTAGGCGCACTGGTCAGGTTCCAGTTGGCGCCCGAATTAACCGAGGTATAAATGCCGCCATTAGCCACCCCCGCCGTCAATTTGGTGCCGTCGGCCGAGCAGGCAATACAGGTCCAACGTTCAAGGGGCGCGCTGGTCTGAACCCAGGTATTATTGGATGCCGGAACAATGTTGTATAAAACCGATTGGGTGGCATTTTGAGCCATGGTCCAACCGCCGGCACCAGCTTCAAAGACTTCCACCACGTCGCCCACATTGGGTGAGGCTGGCAGTGTTACTGTCACGCTTTGGGAATTGGTCAGGAGATAACCCGTGTTGGATTGGGCTTGCACCGCCGTGCCTGCGGGCACCTGCCAAACCGTTGCGCCACTGCCGCTCAAGGGGCCATCCACCGTCAGACCCGCGCCACCAGTGACAAGACGCACGCCGCCCTGCGCCCGGACATTAAAGCTGTCATTGTTGGTGGAAGCGAACGACGCACCTTGTGAATCCGCCCAAACGAATGCGCCCGGATTGACCGCCTGAGCCAAAGTGCCAGCGGCAAATGAATCACCGCCGCTGGCAACATTTTGATTGCCGCCGGGAATTGTCGCCCAATTGCCACTGGCGGTGTTGTTCTGGCCGCCGCCCACCGTCGCCCCATAATAACCGCTGGCAGTGTTGTTCTGGCCACCACCGACCGTTGAATAGCGCCCGCCAATGGCGTTGTTGCCATTGCCGCCAGCCACGGTGCTGCTGTAGCCGGACGCTGTATTTTGAGAGCCTCCAGCAACAGTGGAACTGGTTCCATAACCTCCCGCAGTATTGTCAAAGCCGCCGCCCACCGTGCCAAAACTGCTGGTGACGCTGTTGGTATAGGAATTGCCACCGTAATTAATCGCCCCACCGCCGCCAATCGTCGCGCCAACGACACCTGTGGAAACATAATTAACCGGCGAGCCGCCGATCAGATTGGGCGCACCGCTGCTGGCATTGGGCTGCACCGACAGACCGGCCAGATTGTTGGCGTTTTCCGCTGTGAGGGCATAAGGCGTGGGCGTGATCTGCTGCCGGGGCGCGAGGGTGGTGAAACTATTCGCGGCATTCGTGCTGACGGCAATCTCCAGCCAGTTGCTCGTGCCGGTATATGCGTTCGGGCCAAAGTCAACCAGCGTGGTGAACAAACCATTGGTCACGGCCACGGCGGTGTTGGTCACCGGCCCGGCAATGGCGCTGCCCGTGACGTTGGTCGTGTAAAGCGTGAACGCCAGATCGTAGCTGCCGTTGGCCGGACTGCCGCTGTTGTTCAACCGGCCTTGATAGGTGAACGCCGTGCCTTGGGCGAAGGCAGGATTAACAGCGGTGAACAGACTGCAAAGAGCAGCCGCGATTAAAAGCAGGGTTTTCATAGATTGACTTCGATTGACTTTCCAAACATAAACTCAAACCAGCTTCTTCGCAATGTGTTCTTCCAAGATTTCCTGCACCGTCAGGGCGACGATGACTTTGTGGCTGCGCTTGAAAAACGATTCGATCTCCTGCAACGCGTCCGACGAATAATCGAACGACACGAAGAAGCCTTTCTCGCAATCCTCGCGCATCATCATGGCTTCAAAGGCGTCTATGTCCGGGCGGCCGGCCTTGTCCTTTTGTTTCACCTGGATGGGATACCAGCGTTCTTTCAGGCCGAGTTCGCCGGGCTGCTGCTTGCGCGGCGCGGCGCTGGAGGAGACGGGGAAGATGCGGCCATCCACGCCCATGTCGCCCACCTGCACCTTGTTCGGAATGCCGCCGAGGGCGATGACGCCCAGTTCTCAAATTCAAACGGCGGGATGACGCGCAGCTTCTCCACCGTCCACGGCAGGTCGCGGACGACGAAGCCGCGTCCGGCGCGCCAGAGCGGTTCGCTTTCCGGCAACGCGCAAACGTCGCGCAGGCGTTTGGCCATGACGCGGCAGGCGGTGGGCGAAATATCAATTGATCATTGCAACCGGAAAAAGGCTGCGGGGGGCGGATTGGTGATGATGATTCCGCTGATGGGAATGCCGTTGCTGACTGTGACCCAAGGGCCGTTTGCCAGATTGGTGGTCATTTGCAGCACAAAATTCGTGCCGGTGGCCGTGGGAAAAAATACCGTCGGCTGACTAGCATAAGTGCTGATGACAATCGGTGGGGGAACTGCGATAATAATAATCTCGCCATTGCCCGTCGAATCGTCGAGGCTGGCGATGCCGGAAACCTCGACGAGATTCGTTATTGCAGATGAATCAATGATGGAACTGCCGCCGCCCCCGCCGCCGCTGTAGCCAACACCTCCGATGTAGCCGCCCCCGCCGCCGCCGCTGTAGCCCCCGCCGCCGCCCCCGCCGTATGCCGCACCTCCTCCTCCGCCGCCGTATCCGCCGCCGCCGCCGAGGACGCCACCACTACCACCACCGCCACCGCTGGTGAAGCTGCTGCCGCCGCCGGCGTAGTCGTATCCGCCGCCGCCGCCGCTATAGCCGCCGCCGCCGGCACCGCCAGCACCAACGCCGCCGCCGGCACCAACACCACCACTGCCGCCGCTGTTGTTGCCGTTGCCGCCGTTGGCATTGGTGGCACCGAAAGCGCCGTTGCCGGCGTAGCCACCACCGCCACCGCCACCTGCGATGACCAGCGGTGTGCTGCCATTGACAACGAAGCTGCCACCGCCACCACCACCGCCCCAGTTGTTGCCACCGACGCTGCCGACCAGAAGGGTCAGGGTCGTTACACCCGCGAAGTTAAATTCCCCTTCCATTTCAGATCCGAGGCCACCAGCGCCCAGAGCGCCATAGCCGCCCCGAGCGCCGTAGGCAGTGATGATGTAAGTGCCGGGGGGCAGAGTGATATTCGTCTCCGACCCACTGAACAGGTATATGTTGGTCTGGGCGGAACCAGCCAGCACACCCAATTGCAAGGCGAACGCAATGGCAAGACCGCAAAGGGCGCTTTTAGATTTCATATAAATTCAAGTGTTGATCCATGACCTGCTTGAGCCTACTTGTTTTGTGATTCTCTTCCTGCTCGACCGATTTGCAAGCCCCTTCTTCATTCAACTCTCATTTCTTTTCGTCTGTCCCTAATTGAACAAAACTTTGACGTAGTGGCTGGCGTGCCAGTCGCAGTGGTAATAAAAGCTGCCGGTCTTTTTGAGGACGCGGGCGAGTTGCACGCAGCGCGGGCGCATGTAGTCAATGTAAGCCTTGGTGTTCTCGTGGCGGTCTTCAAAGGCGCGCTTCTCCTTGGTCTCGCCCCAGAAGTCTGAGCCGGACTGGCCACCATCGTAGTTGCGGTTGGAGTTGAAGGGCGGGTCTATGTAAATCAAATCCACGCAGGCGTCGG
>CAIOUK010000232.1 GCA_903861445.1 uncultured Verrucomicrobia subdivision 3 bacterium | reverse complement strand
CGATATTCCTTCGCCAGTTTTTCCGTGGCGAGCAACGCGACGCTGTTTTCAGTGACGGTTTCCATTTCAAAAGATTTTTATTGGCGCGGCGTTCGTGCCGATGCTTTGGTTCAGGTCTTTCCGGAAAATCATGTGCGGCTCCGTCGCCCGCAGCCGGTTGTTGCCACGATCCCAGATGACCTGATCGCCGGTCAAAATGCCCTGCACACTTTCCACCTGCGGGTTGCCGGTCAGCGTCACCGTCTCGTTCGTCGCGCCATTTTGGACGAGATAGCGATACACCGCCAGACTGCCCGTCGCCCGCGCCGTCGCACCGTGATTGTCCGAAAAATCAATCACCACGTTCGTCTGCGCCTCGATGTGGTTGAGCCGCTCGTCCGCCTGCGGCAAAAACACCACCAGCCGCTCGCACTGCAGTTTCATCTGCGGATCATTCACGACCACATGGCCGTGATACACCGCCTGGCGCGCATTCAGGTCAAACTCCGCCGCATCGGAATTGATTTCCGTCGCCGCGCGCACCGCCGTTTTCACCACGTTCGTCTGCGCCGACGCCACGCCGCACAGCGCGATGGTTATCAATAAAAATATTCTTTTCATAAACTAAAAATCATTTCGGCATCTCAATCACCGTCCGCACGCGATTGGAAATCACCAGCGACGACTCGTTTTGCTGCCACAAAAACCCGTCGCCTTCGACCCGGAATTTGCCGTCGCCCGACTGCAATTCCAAGTGTCCCGCCGAACTGGCCACGCCATCCAGCGGCGCGAACGTGCATTGCGGCGCCCGCACCACCGCGCGCAGCGTGCGGTTGGTGTTAAAGTTTTCGATCTTCAGTTGCTTGACTTCCAGCAACCCGCCCGGCAACGGCTCCGCCGACGCGCCGGACAGCCGCAGCTTGACCAACTGCTCGTTCGGCGCCTCGAAATATTGCTCCGACGTAAAATCCGTCGCGTGCAAATCTTTTACGCCCGCCAGCACATTCGTCTGTCCGCGCGCGTCGCCGGCGGCGATTAAAAAAATTATCGCGCCGACGAAAACTCCCCAATATGCCCCGCGTAAATTCATTCCGAATATTTTTTCTCGAACTGCGCCCACTTTTTCTGCGCCCGCAAAATCAATTCCACCGCCTCGCGCACCGCGCCGCGACCACCCACGGCCTTCGTCGTGAAATGTGCCGCCGCCTTCGCCGCCGGCACCGCGTCGCCCACCGCCACGGCCAGACCCGCGCGCGTCAGCGGGCCGAGATCAATGATGTCGTCTCCGACAAAACAAACGTCGCGCCAGTTCAATTTCTCCTGCGCGAGCAAATGCTCAATCGCCGCCGTCTTGCTGATGTTGTCGCCTTGTTGGACGAGAAAATCAATCTTCAATTCCGTCGCGCGCATTTTGGTGGCGAGCGATGGCCGCGCCGAAACCCAGCCGACTTTCAGTCCCGCGCGTCGCGCGAGCACGAGGCCGAGGCCGTCGCGGATGTTGAAGCGTTTGAACTCGCGTTCGCCGCCGATGAAAATCGAGCCGTCGGTCAGCACACCGTCCACGTCGCACAAAAACAATTTGATACGCGCGGCGCGCTGGCGGATGGCGGTGGAAATTTTTATGGGCATGGAATTTAAATTTCTCGAATTGCTACCCCAAATCTATTGTTTCTTTCTGGAAATTGGGCTTAATCTCTTTTTCCAACAAGCTGACAATTTCACTTTGTTCCGCTTTATATTGCTCAACGTCATCGTTGGAAAAAAGGAACTGCGCATAATGACGCGATGGCAGACGCGCCGACGGCGGCAGAAACGATTGAAAATCCTGAACGCCTTCTTCTATTCTCGCCGCCACACTTTCTAAGATAATTGCTTTAGCATCACCACTAATCAAAGGCTTATACTCCTTTATCAAATGCTCCACAATTTGAGGCTTCAATTTTTCCCATTTTGAATCTCGGCGTGCGATTT
This sequence comes from uncultured Verrucomicrobia subdivision 3 bacterium, assembly GCA_903861445.1. GTDB lineage: Bacteria > Verrucomicrobiota > Verrucomicrobiia > Limisphaerales > UBA11358 > UBA11358. The sequence goes on along the minus strand of CAIOUK010000232.1, from coordinate 2,534 downwards.
CTTTATCAAGCATCTTTTTTTCCTCAGCCAGTGGGGTGCCACTTTTTAATACTGCCAGCAATTCAATCTTTGATTTTAACTTCTTAAGTTTACTTTGGTGGCGGCTTACATATATGACAACGCTCGCGACCAAGGAGGCCGCTGCTGCTGCTAATGCAATGTATTTATTATGCTGGGCTTTTCTTCTCTGATTTTCCCAATCTTCATAAAGTGCTACCGCCGAATTTTGATGTTCATGGATTTTTTCGAGCCTAAGCTTTAAGCCTCGCGAGGCAAACGAATTATCCAAACGAATATCATGCTGCTTCACATAGTCCTCATATTCATTTTCAACAGCTTTTATTTGCGCAAGGGCACTCGCAGGTAAAACATCGTCCTTTGAACAAAGGTTTGAATCTGCTTTTTGCATAAAAGGATCAAGCTTATGAAATAGCTGGTCAATTTTGTCGTCCGATTTCTTTTCTTGCGATTCCAACTGGCTCTGCTTCATCTGTGACTTTATCCAATCTATGGATCTGTCGATCCTCATTAATTGGCTGTTTAAAAAATTTGTTCGATACGGTTTGGTATTGGCATTTGAGATTGCTTCGTTTTTGAGTGCTGTTCGTAATGCTTCGAGGTCGTTTTCATTCCAATCCATTGGGTTTTTATTGAATTCAAAAAACTTCAGATCCTTTTCAAGTCTAGAACCATAAATTCCCTCTAAATGCTCTGGATTCTGTGTTAATTGATGCAGCTTTTCTCCTTGGGGTATGTTTAAATCTTCGCAAAAACCTTGATTCAAAACGAGTATCAGCACGGAACAAAAAACCAACTGTTTGACTTTATTCATATAATTGGCGAGCGATTAAATTCCCGATATTTTCAAAATGAGAAAAATAGTTAAAAACAGCACTGCCCAAAGAAAACCTATTTTCACAAAGCCGGTTACTCCAAAAAAATTGCTTTCCTGACGCCTTAATGTTTCCTGCGTTTCCTCTAGCTCTTCTTTTTGATTAGCGTAGGTCGCTTGACGATCAGCCAATTGTTTTCCTTCCGCTAAAAATACTCTCAATTCTTTGCCGGACTCGCTCTCCAAATAGTCATAAATCGTTTTGTTTTTCTCTACCGATAAAATCAACGATTCGAGCGGGAAAAGGACAATTTCATCCTCGGTATTTTTTAGTTTAGGAACAAACTGTTCGGTTAAAAACTGGGTTCTATCTTCCTCAGTTTTCAACAAAGGCAATGCGGCCAGCACAGTGTTGCGAAAGTTGGTTTCCATTTGTTCGGCTGCCATGCCCAACTGGATGCGCTCCTGCCTCTCGGCTGCAACTTCCATGGCTGCGTGCATTTCTTCCATTTCACGCCGCGTCTTGGCGGCTTCCACTGCAATTTTTGTTTGAGCAGCAGCACTAGCTACGGCCGCCGCTGCGGTAATTTTTTCCGCCGTCGTTGATTCGCGCTCGTTTTTCATAAATCGTCGTGGACTTAAATTTTGCTATCAGAGCCGTCGCCAAAGAGCGCAGGGGCTTAAATCACCATGGATATTTTCCGAGTAGGCTTGGTTATTTTCTTGCACTACTAGGTCGTTGCAGTTGCCAATTTGCTGCGCAATAAATCCATGCACCATGTTTGCTGTGACAGTATTTTCATCAAAACTGGCAATAAATCGGAGGTAGCTATCTGTTTCTTTCTTGATGAGATAAGCAATTACGAAATGGCTATCGAACACATGGCCAGTAGGCATGGGTAAAACTATATTTTGGATAGCTTGGCGGATTATTCCGGTATTCATAACCTTTTCATTTCGCCGCTTCGTAAATTTTCAACAGCGAGCGCAGCACCGTGGCCATTTCACCAAGCGGAATCATGTTTGGGCCGTCGCTCATGGCTTCGTCCGGTTTCGGATGCGTCTCGATGAACAGGCCGTTCGCGCCGACGGCGAGTGCGGCCTTCGCCAGCACCGGAGCAAATTCGCGCTGGCCGGTGGTCTTGTCGCCGCCGCCGCCGGGCTGCTGCACGGAATGCGTGGCGTCGAACACCACGGGAAAGCCGAAACTTTTCATCACCGGAATCGAGCGCATGTCGGCCACGAGATTATTGTAGCCGAAGGTCGTGCCGCGTTCGGTGAGGAGAATTTTTTTACCGCCGGCCAGCCGCGCTTTCTCGGCGACGCGCCCCATTTCCTGCGGCGAAAGGAACTGGCCTTTCTTGAGGTTCACAATCTTGCCGGTGGCGACGGCGGCTTCGATCAAATCGGTCTGGCGGCAGAGGAACGCGGGGATCTGCAAGATGTCCACGACTTCGCCGGCGAGCCGCGCCTGTTCCTCGGTGTGAACGTCGGTGACCACCGGCACGCCGAAATCCTTGCGGATGGCCACCAGCGTTTTTAAGCCATCTTCAATGCCCGGCCCGCGAAACGCCTTGCCGGACGTGCGGTTGGCTTTGTCGAAGCTGGCTTTGAAAACGTAGAAAATGTCGAGTTGGCGGCACGTCTTGACCAGCGAGGCGGCGACGGTGCGGCAGAGTTTTTCGTTTTCAATCACGCACGG
>CAIOUK010000231.1 GCA_903861445.1 uncultured Verrucomicrobia subdivision 3 bacterium | reverse complement strand
GCCACCGCCCGTTTTGCGAACAAATCCATCTCGCTTTTTTTCATTGCTATCTCTAATTTTAACAAATGACTTTGAACGCCAAATCTCTGGAACATCCCGACCAATTTGTTTGCCGCCACATCGGCCCGAACGCCACCGAAACCGCCGCCATGCTCAAAGCCGTCGGCTATGCCTCCCTCGCAGCGTTGACCGATGCCGCCGTGCCGGGAAAAATCCGCCAACCGAAGCCACTCAATCTGCCAGCCACGCGCAACGAGTTTGAAGCGCTCGCCGAACTCCGCCGCATTGCGTCCGAGAACAAGGTCTTCCGCTCGTTCATCGGCCAGGGTTATTACGACACCATCACCCCGCCAGTCATCCAGCGCAGCGTTCTGGAAAATCCCGGCTGGTATACGCAATACACGCCATATCAGGCGGAGATTTCGCAGGGCCGGCTCGAAGCGCTTTTAAATTTTCAGACGATGGTCACCGACCTCACCGCGCTGGACATCGCCAACGCGTCGATGCTCGATGAAGCTACCGCCGCCGCCGAAGCTATGATGATGAGTCACCGGTTCAAAGGCTCGGACGCACGCAATGTTTTCTTCGTCTCGGAGAATTGCCATCCGCAAAACATCGAAGTCGTCCGCACGCGCGGCGTGGCGCTCGGCGTGGAAGTGGTCGTAGGCAATCATGAAACATTCGCGCTCAACGACAAAGTTTTCGGTGCGCTGGTGCAATATCCCGACACGTTCGGCGCAATTCACAATTTCTCCGGCTTCGCCGAAAAGGTGCATACCGCCGGCGCGATGCTCACGGTCGCCACGGATTTGCTGGCACTCACGCTCATCAAGCCGCCGGGCGAATTCGGCGCGGACATCGCCGTGGGCAGCGCCCAACGCTTCGGCGTGCCACTTGGCTATGGCGGACCGCACGCGGCTTTCTTCGCGACACGCGACGAATTCAAACGCCAGATGCCTGGCCGCATCGTCGGCGTCTCCAAAGATTCACGCGGCAAACCGGCCTTGCGCCTCGCCCTCGGCACGCGCGAGCAACACATCCGCCGCGAGAAGGCCACGAGCAACATCTGCACCGCACAGGCGCTGCTCGCGAACATGGCTTCGCTTTACGCCTGTTATCACGGCTCGGAAGGATTACAGAAGATTGCTCAACGCGTCCACTTATTGACGCAAATTCTCGCCGCCGGTCTTACCAAGCTCGGCCACAAAATTTCGACGCCAAATGTTTTTGACACGCTGCGCGTTGAGCTTGTTGGTAAATCCAGTGCTGATATTTTAAAGATTGCTGAGGCGCATCGGATTAATCTCCGTGTCATTGACGGCAAAACCATCAGCCTCTCGCTTGACGAAGTCACCAGCCCCGCCGACCTAGCTGAACTCTGGCAAATCTTCAACGGCGACAAGGCCGGCGCGTTCACCGTGGCCGAACTGGCACCCGCTAATTCGCAATTCGCAATTCGCAATTCGCAATTTCTCCAACACTCCGTCTTCAACCGCTATCACAGCGAGACCGAGATGCTCCGCTACATCAAGCGGCTCGAATCGCGCGACCTCTCGCTCACGGCCTCGATGATTCCGCTCGGCTCCTGCACCATGAAGCTCAACGCGGCGGCGGAAATGTTCCCCGTCTCTTGGCCGGAGTTCGCGAAGATTCATCCGTTCGCGCCGCTGGCGCAGGCGCGCGGCTACCAGATTCTTTTTCAGAACCTCGAAGACTGGCTGGCGGAAATCACCGGCTTCGCGGGCATCTCGCTGCAACCGAACGCCGGTTCGCAAGGCGAATACGCCGGCTTGCTCGTTATCCGCGCGTATCACGAATCGCGCGGTGACAAGCATCGCAATGTCTGCCTCATTCCCACTTCCGCGCACGGCACGAATCCCGCGAGCGCGGCGATGGCCGGCATGAAAATCGTCGCCGTCGCGTGCGACACCAACGGCAACATTGACGTGGCCGATTTGAAATCCAAAGCTGAAGCTCACAAACAAGATTTGTCGTGTTTGATGATCACTTATCCCAGCACGCACGGCGTGTTCGAAGAAACCATCCGCGACATCTGCGACATCATCCACACCGCCGGCGGGCAGGTCTATATGGACGGCGCGAACATGAATGCGCAGGTCGGCCTCACTTCGCCTGGATTCATCGGCGCGGACGTGTGCCATCTGAATTTGCACAAGACGTTTTGCATTCCGCACGGCGGCGGCGGTCCCGGCGTCGGCCCGATTGGTGTAGCTAAACATTTGGTGCCGTTTTTACCGAGCCATCCGGTCTTCACCGCGCGGTTGGACGAAGATCATTCCAAAAAACATATCGGCCCGGTGGCGGCCGCGCCGTGGGGCAGTGCCAGCATCCTGCCGATTTCGTGGATGTATATCGCGATGATGGGCGCGGACGGACTGACGGAGGCGACGAAGTTCGCCATCCTGAATGCGAACTACATCTCCAAGCGGCTGGAAAATTATTTCCCGACGCTCTACAAAAATCACGACCTCGTCGCGCACGAATGCATCCTCGACCTGCGCGCGTTCCACGCCACCACCGCCGAGGACGTGGCGAAACGCCTGATAGATTATGGCTTTCACGCACCCACGCTTTCGTGGCCTGTCGCCGGCACGTTGATGGTTGAGCCGACCGAAAGCGAATCCCAATACGAACTCGACCGTTTCTGCGACGCGATGATTGCCATCCACGCGGAAATGACCGCGATTGAAAACGGCACCGCCGACGCGAAAAACAATCTGCTCAAGAACGCGCCGCACACCGCCGACCAGATTACCAGCGACAATTGGAATCGTCCTTACACCCGCGAAGCCGCAGCGTTTCCGGCAAAGGATTTGCACGATTATAAATTCTGGCCGCACGTCAGCCGCGTGGACAACGTGTTTGGAGATCGCAATCCGGTCTGCTCGTGTGTCGGGATGGAAAATTATTCCTAGCCACGGATTGAACACGGAAGAAACACGGATTTAGAATGTAGTTTGGGCGGCGCGGCAGCGCCGCCCTACCAAGTCTGGCAGGGCTGACCGGCTGGTCAGCCCATTTATTCTGCATCAATCCAGTTCAATTCCCACTGGGCAATGGTCGCTGCCCAAAACTGCGGGACGGATGAAGGCTTTTTTCAGCCGCGGACGCAGCGATTGCGAGAGGAGAAAATAATCAATGCGCCAGCCGACGTTCCGCGAACGCGCGCCGGACATCGGACTCCACCAGGTGTAGTGCTGCCCACCTTTCTCAAACTCGCGAAACGTGTCCACGAAGCCGGCGGACACGAAGTTGGTGAAGCCCGTGCGCTCCTCGATGGTGAAGCCATGGTTGCGGACGTTGGCCTTGGGATTTGCCAGATCTATCTCCGTGTGGGCAACATTCAGGTCGCCGCAGAAAATGACGGGCTTTTTCTTTTCCAACTTCTTGAGATATTTTAGAAAATCCGCATCCCAAACCTGCCGATACGGCAGGCGTTCTAGTTCGCGCTTGGAATTGGGCGTGTAGACATTGACCAGAAAAAAATCTTTGTATTCCGCCGTCAGCACGCGGCCTTCTTTGTCATGTTCACTGATACCGATGTGGGGCGTGACTTTTAGTGGACGTTCCTTGGTGAAAATGGCCGTGCCGGAATAACCTTTTTTCTCAGCACTGTTCCAGAACGTCGTGTAGCTTGCGGGCCAGAGTTGCTCCACTTGATCCGGCGTGCATTTGGTTTCCTGCAAACACAAGACATCCGGCTTTTCCGTGTCGAGAAACTCCAGAAAGTTTTTCTTCAGGACGGCGCGCAGGCCATTGACGTTCCAGGAAATCAGTTTCATTCCGTTTGAAACACCGTCACGCTCAACGGCGGCAAATTAAACGGTGCCGAGTGGGATTGGCCGTGACAGGCATAGTTGTCAGCGGTCACACCGCCGCAATTGCCTGCGTTGCTGCCGCCATAGATGGCCGCGTCGCTGTTGAACACTTCCTTCCATTTCCCGCCGCACGGCACGCCAACGCGATAGTTCGGACGCGGCACCGGCGTGAGATTCAGGATGACGACGGTGTGATTTTTGCCGTCGGCGGTCTGGCGCAGGAAGGAGAGCACGCTATTCTCGCGGTCATTGCAATCAATCCACTGGAAACCGGCGTGCTCGTGGTCGGCCTGCCAGAGGCCGGGCGAATTTTTGTAAAGCCGGTTCAAGTCCTCGACAAATTTTTGCAGACCACGATGGAACGGCCCGGCGTCCAGCAGCCACCAGTCGAGTTGCGCGTTTTCATTCCATTCTTTGACCTGCCCAAATTCGCCACCCATGAAGAGAAGTTTTTTGCCGGGGAACAGCCATTGATACGCGAGCAGCGTGCGCAGGTTCGCAAATTTCTGCCAGTCGTCGCCAGGCATCCGCGTGATGAGCGAGCCTTTGCCGTGGACAACTTCATCATGCGAGAGCGGGAGACAGAAATTTTCGTTGTGATGATAGAGCATCGCGAACGTCAGATCGTTCTGATGATACTTGCGATGCACCGGCTCGCGCTTGAAATAGCCGAGCGTATCGTGCATCCAGCCCATGTTCCACTTGAAGGAAAAGCCCAGGCCGCCGACGTAGGGCGGACGCGTGACCTGCGGCCAAGCGGTGGATTCCTCGGCAATGGTCATGACGCCGGGAAATTCTGTGTGCGTGATGTAGTTGAATTTTTTCAGGAACTCAATGGCCTCCAAATTCTCGCGGCCGCCGTATTGATTGGGAACCCATTCACCTTCCTTGCGTGAGTAGTCGAGGTAAAGCATCGAGGCGACGGCATCCACGCGCAGACCGTCAATGTGGAAGCGCTCGCACCAGTAAAGTGCGTTGGCGACGAGAAAATTGGAAACCTCGTTGCGGCCAAAATTAAAAATGAGCGTGCCCCAGTCCTGATGCGCGCCTTTACGCGGATCTTCGTGCTCGAACAACGCCGTGCCGTCGAACTTGGCGAGCGCCCATTCGTCGCGCGGAAAATGCGCCGGCACCCAGTCCACGATGACGCCGATGCCGGCTTCATGCAGTGCGTTGACGAGAAATTGAAAATCGTCCGGCGTGCCGAAACGGCTGGTCGGCGCATAAAAGCCGGTGACTTGATAGCCCCACGACGGATAAAACGCATGCTCCGCCGGCGGCAGAAATTCGACGTGCGTGAAGCCCATACGCTTCATGTAGCCGACGAGCGGCGTGGCGAGTTCGCGATAGCTCCACGATTCCGTCGCGTTTTTTTTCTGCCACGAGCCGAGGTGTATTTCATAAACGCTCATCGGTGAATGAAGCGCGTCGCGTTGGGTGCGACGTTCCAGCCATGCTTCATCCGTCCACTTGAATTTCTTTGTGTCCCAGACAATCGCCGCCTGCTTGGGCGCGACCTCGAAGAAAAAACCGAACGGGTCGGTGTTCAGTTTGACGTGGCCGTGTGCGTCGCGAATTTCAAATTTGTAATGTGCACCCTGCCCCACGCCGGGAATAAAGATTTCCCACACGCCGGACGCGCCGAGCAGCCGCATCGGATGAAAGCGTCCGTCCCAGCCGTTGAAATCGCCGACGACGCTGATGCGCTGGGCATTCGGCGCCCAGACGGCAAAGCTGGTGCCGTGAACGCCGTCAATGGTTCGCAGTTGCGCACCGAGCTTGTCGTAGATTTTCCGCTCGTCGCCTTTGCCGAAGAGAAACAAATCCGCCTCGCCCAGCGTCGGCAGAAAAGAATAGGCATCGCGCGTGCGACGATTTTTGCCGGCCTTGTCCGTGACGACGAGGTCATAGGCATAGACCGACTTTGCCAATTTGGTTTCGCCCTCAAAAACATCGGTGTTCGGAATCCGTTTTAATTCGAACTTGGGCTTATTCTTTTCGTGCACCGGCTGGATCTCGACTTTCGTGGCGTCGGGCAGAAGCGCGCGGACGACGATACCGGATTGCTCACCAAGCGGGTGCATACCGAGCAGGGTATGCGGCGACTGATGTGTGAGTTCAACCAGACTGCGAAGTTCGTCGGGCGTCAGAATCATGCGAGCGGAGCCTAACATAAGGACGCGGGAATGGCACCATAAAGAAATCCTTTCAAAAATCACCTTGACTCCGCCGCCGGTTGAGAATCCCCTTGCTGCCAGACATGAACACGAATCCACTGGCCGCCCTGATTCAAGCGCAGCAATTGGTCGGCAGCACGTTCAAAATTGATTACGAAAAGGTGCTGGTGCTGACGCACGATATTTTGAAAGCGCAGGCGCGCGGCGTGGCGCAAAATTCTTTTCTGCTGGCCGTCATTCCCGAAATCAACCATTCCGGACAGGCACATGAAATTTTATTACTGCGCGTGGCCGGTGCGACTTCACTTCCAGCTGAAAATATTTCCCTACCGACGCTCAAGGCCGACCTGCAAAATCAATATCTGACCGGCGCGAAGCCCGCTGAATCTTCACAAATCGAAGCTGGTTTTGGCGGCTTGGAATGCCGGATTCTTGGAACATTTTATCAACGCGACGGCAAATTGCGCCTGGGCAGCGACATCGAATCTTTTGCCAGCGCCACCAGCTTGAAAGTCTACCGGCCCACGGGCGCGGCGCTGGAGACGATTGTGAATTTTGTCAGCCCCGAACGCTTGGCCGCCGCGAGCGAAGAAGCGCGCCGGCTGGGCTTGAACGGCGAGTTGCCGCGCTTTGCCATCGGTTCGGTGCGCTACAGTTCCACCGACCAACTGCATCGCGGCGACGCAGCGGATCGCGCCACCTTCCACTTGAACGCGATTGATTTTCTCGCGCGCCGCACGGCCATTTTTGGCATGACGCGCACCGGCAAATCCAACACCGTGAAACAGCTCGTTTCCGTGGTGCGCCGAACCAGCACGGATTGCGGGCTGAAAATCGGCCAGATCGTCTACGATTTGAATGGCGAATACGCCAACGCCAATCATCAGGACAAAGGTTCCATCGCCAAAGTTTTTCCCGAAAACACTGTGCGTTACCGGATGCTGCCGACGGCGGGGTTTGAACTCATCCTGAATAATTTTTTTATCCAGCTGGCCGAGGGACACAACACGTTGCGCGGATTGATTGAATCAGGAAAGACTGCGCGCTCCGCCGATTTGGAGGCGTTTTTGAACATGGACTTTGAGGCGCCGCAAAAAGAGGAATGCAGCAGCGAAAATGATTATCAACGCCAACTGGGTCAATACCACCGCAAGGTAGCCGCGTATCAGGCGTTGCTCGTGCGCGCTGGCTACGAGCCGCCGCCGGATTTCAAAATCACCTTCGACGCCAATGCCGGCGTGCGCAACAAAGTCAACCCTTCCGTGGATCCCGCCAACGGCTTGACGCCCACGCAGGCGTATGAGTGGTTCCAGCTTGCGCGGCAAATTCAGGATGAACTGGTCACCGCCACGGGCGCCGACTGGATTGATCCGGACACGAATGTGTTGATGAATTTTCTGCTGCAAAAAAATGATCAAGGCACTTACATTCCGGGCTTCCGGCTGTTGCAGCCTTACAAAGATTATCACGCGCCCAATCGCTGCACGGATGTCTGCGATGAAATTTACGCTCATCTCGCGGCGGGAAAAATTGTCATCCTCGATCTTTCCGTGGGTGACCCGGTGCAGCGCGAACGCTTAAGCAAACGGATTGCGCGGCATATTTTCAACAGCTCGATGGCCGCGTTCAATACCGGCAGCCAGCCGCCGCACACGGTTTTTTACATCGAAGAGGCGCACAACCTCATTGGCCTCACTGAATCCCTGACGGAAATCTGGCCGCGCATCGCGAAGGAAGGCGCGAAGGCGCGCATCGCCACGGTCTATGCCACGCAGGAAGTTTCATCCATCCATCCGAATATTCTGGCCAACACGGAGAACATCCTCGTCTCCCATCTCAACAACGAAAACGAAATCAAGGAGCTGGCGAAGTATTATGATTTCCGGGATTTCTCCCAATCCCTCATCCGCACACAGGACGTCGGTTTTGCACGGGTGAAAACGCTGTCGAATCCGTTCGTCATCCCGGTGCAGATTGACAAGTTTGATCCGGAAAAAGAAAAACAGGCGGCAAAAAAGAAGGTGAAGTGAGCGGAATTACAGTCGCGACAAAATGTCTTCCACCTGTTGGCGGTGAACTGCCAACGCACCTTCGGTCCAAACCACAAAATTTGACCGCGCCATTTTCTGCTCCACCGGCATTTGCGCCGCGATGCGCTGCTGGATTTGTTCCGGCGACCAACCACGGTCAAGCAGACGTTCGCGCTGGGAATTCTCCGAACAGGCGACGCAGATGATTTTTTCAAACTGGTTTTCTGCCTGCGTTTCGAACAGCAACGGAATAATCACAAAAGCCAGCGGGACTTTTTGCTGCCGCCAGATTTCCACCTGCGCCAGCCAACGCTCGCGAATGCGCGGGTGCAGGATGGCTTCGAGTTTTTTCCGCGCCACTTCGCCGGCAAATACTTTTTCGGCGAGCGCGGCCCGGTCGAGCGAACCGTTGGCCAGAAAAACTTCACCGCCAAAGTCCCGGCGGATTTCCGCCAGCGCGGGTTGGCCGGGCTGAACGAGTTCGCGGGCGAGTTCATCCGTGTCCACGACGCGGGCACCGGATTGCAAAAGATAACCGGCGGTGGTGGATTTGCCCATTCCGACGCCGCCGGTCAAACCGAGAAGTTTCATGGGATTTAAATCAGTTCTGCCTGCCGTTCTTCCGGCTGACTTTCCAGTTCGGCCAACATACCTTTGAAGCCCCAACTTTGAAACAGTTCGCGCAACCGGTTCCGATCCGCCGGCTTCAGGGTTAATTGCGCCGCCGCAAATTCACAAGGAACTTCGTGCAACCGCACCAGTTCCAGATTCCGCCGGACATTGGCTTCGGCTGCGCGCAAGGCCATCCGCAATTTTTCGGATTTCACTTCGCCCAGGCGTTCGAACAAAACGGACACCGAACCAAATTGTTTTACCAATTCCGCCGCCGTCTTCGGCCCCACGCCCGGCACGCCGGGGATGTTGTCCACCGTGTCGCCCATCAACGCGAGCCAGTCGGCCACCTGTTCCGGTTCGACGCCGGCCTTGGCCACGACTTGCGCGCGCGTCCAAACCGCACCAGTTTTGTCGTTTGGATTCAACAGCCCGATGCGCGTCGAAACTAACTGCATGAAATCTTTGTCGGAACTGGCGATCACCACGTCCCAGCCGTTTTCCGCCGCGCGCCGCGCGAGACAGGCGATGTAATCATCCGCCTCCACGCCTTCACCGCAATAACTCGCAAGGCCGGCGGCGGCGAGATAATTGGAGATTTCGTCGAGTTGCGGCCGCAAATCATCCGGCATGGATGGGCGTTGGGCTTTGTATTCCGGCAGGGCCGTCATTCTGGCGGCGCTCAAGCCGCCGTCCCAGACCACCATCAAATGCGTGGGCTGCAAGTGCAGCCGCATTTTTTCCAGCATCTTCACAAAGCCATAAATGGCATTGGTCGGAAGCCCTTCCGGCCCGCGCAATTCGCGGATGGCGTGAAACGCCCGGTAAGCGTAGGCGTGCCCGTCAACAATCAGCAGCCGGTTCACGGATTGGCCGGCGGCAGCGAATGCACTTGCTTCACCGTTTCCCGCATCTTGCCCGCGCCGGGCGGCTGGGCGGGAATCGAGGCTTGGGCAAACGGCAGTTCATCGTCCGAATGCACGCGGTTGCCGGCGGGATCCACAATCGTAGCCGTCACAAAAATCATAAGATTTTTTCTATCCGTCGTCTTGCTCTGGCTTTGGAACAACTGGCCCAGCAAGGGAATATCCCCGAGCATCGGCACTTTGCTCTTGGTGGAATTAACCGTTGATGAAATCAAACCACCAAGCACCACGGTCTGATTGTCCCAGACATTCACGGTGGTGACGACTTGGCGGACGGTGAAATCCGGCAGGACCACCGGCGATACCGCCACCTGCGCCCCGCCGAAGCTTGAAGCTGAACTGATCGCGTTGGCCGGAAGGGTATCGTAGCCATTGAATTCGGTTAACGAGGGAATCAACGCCAGGTTGATGGTGTAGCCGTCGGACAAGACGTAAGGCACCACATCCAGCAAGGGCCCGGTTTCAATCGCCTGGGTAACAAAGGTGAAGGTGGTTTGCGGGGAGGAACTGCCGCCAAGAATGCCATTGGTGTTACTATTGCTGGCGGCGGTGGTGGTGTCCACCCCGGTAATGACCGTGACAACATGGGCGGCTTTCATCTGCGTCTGCCGACCGCTGGTGGTGGTGACTTCCGGTTCCGCCAGTTCTTCCACCCCGCTGCGGGATTCCAGCGCATTGATGACAACTTGAAATTGGGGATTGGACAAAATACCCGTGATAGTGGCCGTGGTGGCCCCGGCGGCAGGGGTGCCACCGGAGGAGGCAGAATTCAAGCCGCTGTTAAAAAAGGAACCGACATTCGGAGTGGTTGAGCCGCCATTAAACAATGAAGAGTAAGGAGCGCCAGACCCCAAGATATCCGCGCCGGCGGGGAATGAACCATTGCCGCCTTGCCCCACCACGCTGTTGTTGCCGCCCATGTTGAACTGGCCGAGATACCAGTCAAAGCCCAGCGCCTTGTTGTCGCCCTGTTGCACTTCAACAAAGCGGGTCTTGATGTGAACTTGCGGCGACACTTTGTTGAGCGCCTCAATAGCGCGTTCAATGATGTCCAAGTCCTGCTCCGTCGCCCGGACAAACAGCAAGCCCAAACGGTCATTGAAAAACACCGACTTGCCGACCGGGTCCGTCAAATTCACACCCAAGGTGGTAAAGAAGGTTCTCGCCAGCTCACTAGGTGTCACCGCAGAAGTCTGGCTGGCAACATAGGCCAAGCCACCGCTTCCCATTTTAGCATTGGCATCGGCACCGGCTCCGCCACCAGCATCGCCGCCGGCATCGCCTTTTGCACCCTTCTTACCGCCGCCGCCACTGCCGCCAACACTGCTGCCGCCGAAGGCATCGACAATACCCAATAACCCGGTTGAGCTACTGCTGCCGTTGCCTCCACTACTATCATTATTATTACCGCCGCTATTGCCGCCTTTGCCGCCGCTATTGCCGCCGCTATTGCCACCGGCAAAGGACAGGGACGTAACATTTTGGAGGCCGGAGTAAAACGTATTGGGATCCACGCGGAAGGTGCGCATGAACATCTGCGGCGACTCCGCGCCTTTCACTTGAAACATGATGGCATAGTCCGTGATGGAAAACTTGAGCATGCGCCCGTCGCCGGCGGGATTTTGCGCCACCATAAGAATCGCATCCAAAGCATCATTCAAGCTCACATCCGCAAGGTTTAATTTTACGGTGAAGTTGCTGAGATCTCCGCCCGCATCACCACCACCGCCGCCGCTGGGCGGCAAACCTGTGGCCGGGTCAACTTTGCCGCCACCCCCCGACGGCACGGGCGCACCGGATTGGTCGGGATTGGGATTAATCATGAAATTGATGCCTTTGTGTTCGGGATCGGACAGACGGGTTTTTTCCGAGAGAACCCGGAGCACTTCACTCAACGGAACGCCTTCAAACGCCAGATTTTCAAAACGAATGTGATTCATTTTGGCGATGATGGCCTGCCGGCCAGGTCCGGTATGCACGAGATCGCTTTTGGCGTAAGGATTGGGCACCGGCAGGGCCGGATCCACCACCGGCAACACCCAACGTTTTTCAATGGAGGCCATGCGCTGTTCGTTATCCACCGTGTGCAAAGCCGAGGCGCGGGCATACTTGGCCTCTTTGATAAGGTTCAAATAATAATAAGCAGCGCCATTGTCCCCATCGAGTTTAAGCGCTTGTTTCAACTTCACTTCGGCGTCCTCCAGCTTGCCGGCTTCGTAAAGCACTTTGCCATCCTGCACCAAGGTGCCGGCCTGGGTTTTTTCGGAAATGATTTGCGGCAACTGTTCCAAGGTAGCGGCGTCGGGCGTCTGCCCCCGGAGTGAGCCGATCAACCGGTCATTGCCCTGCTTGAATAAAATCGCCTCATTATTTTTCGGATCCGCCTTCAACACCTGATCCACCTGCAGCGCCGCCTCGCGCAAATCGCCCCGGACCTGCGCCTCGCGCGCCAGCGTGAGCCGCGTGCTGACCAGCCCCGCCAACGCGCGCGCCGTCTCGTTGTCAACAATGCCGGAACCGATTTCCCGGGCGAGCGCAAAGGATTCCTGATAAAGTTTGGCGGCTGTCAGGATGTCGCCGTGCTGTGCAGCGGCTTTGGCATCGACCAGCTTGTTACGCAACAGAATTTGATTGGCCTGATTCAGCACGGCTTGATTGACCGCCAGAGCGGAAGAATCCTGCGCCAGAGCGGCAGGCAGGGTCAGCAGCGCGACGAGTCCAAATATAATTAGGGTGGATTTAGTCATGGCAAAATTTCGGGTCATGAATGGGTATGGTTTCAATTGGGAAAAACTATCAGTCACGGGCTAAATGGCAAAGGAGTTTTTTTCTGATTCGACTGGTCGAGCAAAACCAGTTCGTTTTTGCTGATATCAAAGACGAGATAATCGTTGCCGCCAAAGGCGATGGTTTCTTTGACGCGACAGTGAAACACTTTCTGCTCCGGAGGGTAGATAAAATCCGCGACATACGCGTCCACCCGCTGAAATGGCTTGCCGGCCGACACCGTGGCCAGTTCGCCCGAGTCCGCCAGTTTTAAGACGAGCGCGTCGGGATTGTCGGCCGCCCCTTTCACTTCAACGAGAGCGAAAATGTCGTTCGCCTTGTTGCTTGTGGAAAGATAGCGCTGCACCTTGCGCCGCTTGGCAGCCGTAGCCGCCGCTTGTCTTTCAACGCCGATGGCATAGGTCGCCCCCAACTCATTAGTGATCACCGAATCCAGCGTCAACACCAAGTTCAAGGCCGTGATGTTGGTGACCACCACCATCTGCACCCCAGTGCCGGTGTCTTTCTTGATCAATTTTCCATCCAAACTTTTTTGCCATTCAAACGGATTGAACACTTTGTTGCCCGTCTCCAAATCCAAGTTAAAGGGCGACTGCAACCGGGTCACGACGGCAGCCGACCCCGTGAGGTCAAGATCCGGCAGCGGTTTGATGGGATGGTTAATCACGCTGCGGATCAGGTCTGCGGTCTTTTCTTTGTCTGTCTCAATATAGACCGGCAGGAACACCAGCAAGGCAAGCAGCCCCGCCAGCACGGTTCCCAGCACCATTTTTTCGTAATGTTTTTTGAGAAATTCCATCTTAATTTTTCGGCAACAGTTTGACCAGCCGCAGCTCCAGGTTGACTCGGAGCAACTGCTCTTTCAGCACGGTCTGCAAGCCGCCCTTGTCCACCGCCGGCAGGGTCGCCGCGTTGGTCGCCGCCAGCGGCGTCATCGCGCCCGCCGGCTGCACGTTGATGGACTTGATGATGAATGAATTGGAGTTCACTGTAAAATCACTGATGACCCGCGCCAGTTCCGGCGTGAAACACCGGAAGCTCGCACCGTAGGGCGTCACGCTGGCCAAATCATTGGTGACGCCGGGCTGGTCCAGATAATCGGACTGCGGCCCGCTGTTATCGTCCGCCGAAACGCGCATGCGCTGGATGCCGTCCAGCGCATAGACGTGGGCGTTAAACAAAATTTCGGCGATGGTTTTGACTTCCCCCAACTGCAGCGCGAGCGGTTCCAGACTCCCGGCGAACTTGACGAGCGGGCGCTGGGCCGTGAAGGAAAAATCATAATTTTTTGGCAGCGTCACGGCGGCATCGCTCGCCTCATGCTGCAACTGATCCACCGTGCGCCGCAAAGCCGCCGCATAAGCCTCGCTGGTTACCGGCGCATTGGTGGGAATGGGCGCGACGGGCTGAAAATAACGCGCCGCAGATTTATCCCACTCCCGCAATTGTCGCTCCTGCTCCTTGGCGATGGCGGTGTTGTTAATCTCCTGATTGCCCGGCGCCGGTTTTTGCTGCGCCAAAGTTTTCAGGTTATTAATGACTTCCTCGAGCTTGTCGTAAATCTGGGAACTTCGGGTCCAGTTTTGGTAGACGTAAAAGCTCGCCCCGCCCAGCAGTCCGAACGAAATGACGCCGCCGATGACAAAAAATAAATTTCTTTTGATCCAGGCCATATTAGAAATTGACTGGTTTCAGTAGCGCCACCGTCACCGTGAATGTGAACGTGCCTGTGGCTTCATCGGTCGTAATCTGGCCGACCAGCTGCGTCGCCTTCGGATCCACCAGCGACGAAGCCTTGATTTGATTTTCCACCGCGTAGGCGATCGCGCTGTTGGCCGAGGGATCCACCGCCGTGAGGTTAATCGCCCGGACAATCAGCGTCACCAGATTGGATTCAGACCCATTCAGTGGCGGCTGGTTGGCATTGAACAGCGGCCGGCGGGCCGACCCTCCGGAAACCGGAACGGGGACGGCATCCGCGCCACCCAAGGTCATCTGGTCAATCCAAAAACCAGTTCGAGCGTCGGGCTTTGCGTCGCCAATTTTTTCCTCACGTCCGCCTCCGAGCGGATCAGGACTTGGCGCAGCTCGGCGATAAAATCGCCCCAGTAGAAACGCCCCTGCAACCAAGTGGTGATCTGCTGGTTTTCTTTCTGCGCCTGCTGCAATTGGGCGTAGGCCTTCTTGAAATTATTGGATTTTTGGGTCAACTCCGCCACTTTCGGCGTCAACTTCTGATACTCAACTTCCTTGTTGTCCGCCAATTTTTGCAGCAGATAACCGACGGCAAACGCCACCAGCATCAAACTGAAAACAGTAGCGACCAAGTAAGGTTTTTTCTTGTTGAAGGACTGCCAGCGAAGCGTGCTGTCCGGCATCAAATTCATTTCCACCGGGCACGTCGCCAAGTTGCGCAGGCCGAGACCGACCACCTCGCCGAGCGAATGTGCCACCGGGGAAAGTTCCTCGAGGTTCACCGCCGGATCAATCTGCACGTTGCGAAACGGATTGAAATACTCGACCGCCACGTTCAGTTTTTCGGCAAAGAACTGCGCCGTGTAGGGCATGATGCTCGCGCCGCCGGAAAGAAACAGCCGTTGCGGTGCCGTGCCGCCCTGCTGCCCGCGATAAAACTGCATCGTCTGATTGACCTGAATATGCAGCTTGGTCATGAACTGCCGCGCAATTTTGGAAATGGCCGCCTGATGCGGATTGTCCGGCTCCTCATAGGCGCCGCCCAGACTCACAAAGCCCTCGGCGATCTTGATCGCTTCCGCGTCGTCAAATTTCAGCCCCGCTTCAGTCGCAAAATCCTGCGTGATGGCGTTCGCGCCCAGATTGATGCTGCGGGAAAACACCTTGCCGTTCTCGAAAAATAGCAGATTGCTCGTCTTCGCCCCGATGTCGAGCAACATCGTGCAGCCTTCCAGCTCGCCGTAATTATATTTGAACGCATTGCACAACGCGGCGGGCGAGGCATCGCACAAATTCAATTTCAACTTCGCCTCCTCCGCCACGCGGAACAGTCCCTCGACGATGTCTGACTTGATGGCGACCAGCAAGACTTCCAGTTCACCGTTCGCGGCGGAACCGAGGATTTGGTAATCCCACACCACTTCGCTCAACGGGAACGGCACATTCTGCTGCGCCTCGTATTGGATGATCTGGCCGACCTTGGCCGAATCCACCGGCGGCAATTTGACGAACTTGGAAAAAACATGAAAGCCCGGCGCGCAGACATTGACGCTTTTGGACTTGATGCCCTTCTCCGCGAGGACTTGCTGGAGCGCATGCAAAATCACCTGCTCGCGGCGGGCTTCCTGGGAACCCTCCAAGCCCAGCGATTTGATGGTGAAACTTTTCAGCCGCAGACCGCCCGATTCATTGACTTGAAATTCCGCCAGCTTGAGGCTGCCGGCTCCAAAATCTACGGTCAAAAATGACTTGTTGCTTAACATCACGATACACAACGCGCCACAAACAAATTTCGAACGTGAATTTGTTTATGGCAGCGCGTTGTGATTACGGCAAAACCACCATCCGGTCAAACCAAAAATGGAAATCTTTGCACTCACCACCAAAAAATATTGCGCCCGCCGCGCGCGTTTGGCTTCATTCTGTGCCGTGTCAAACAATGCTTCCACTCCAGCCCGCCGCCAGCTGCAGATTTTTTTCTCCGGCCGTGTGCAAGGCGTCGGCTTCCGCTATACCGCCAAGACCGTCGCCACCGGTTTTGAAATCACCGGCACCATCCGCAATCTCCCCGATGGCCGCGTCGAACTCATCGCCGAGGGCAGCCGCGCGGAACTCGAGGCTTTCCGCACGGCACTGCACGACGCAGGTCTTGCTGGATTTATCCACGACGAACAGGTAGTTTGGGCGGATGCGAAAAATGAATTTCGGGGATTCGAGATTATTCGTTAGGAAATGAAATACGCCATCATCGCCGACATCCACGGCAATCTGGAAGCTTTTCAGGTCGTGCTGGAAGACATTCGCGCCCAAAAAGCCGACCGCATCGTCTGCCTCGGCGACGTCGTCGGCTACAACGCCAACCCCAAGGAATGCCTGCAAATCGTCCGCGAAATGAACATTCCCTGCGTCAAAGGCAACCATGACGAATATTGCTCCAGCAATGAACATCTCGAAGGGTTCAACCCCCACGCCGCCGACGCCGTCCACTGGACGCGCGACCAACTCGATGACGACGATAAAAAATGGCTGCGCGAATTGAAATACTCACGCATGGCCGCGAACTTCACCATGGTTCACGCCACGCTCGACGCGCCCGAACGCTGGGGCTACGTCTTTGACAAGCTCGCCGCCGCCGCCAGTTTTCCCTACCAAAACACTCAGATTTGTTTCTTCGGACACACGCACGTTCCCGTCGCTTTCATGCGTGACACCGTCGTGCGCGGCGGCACCTATTCCAAATTCAAACTGGACGCGGCCAAAAAATATTTCATCAACGTCGGCGCTGTCGGCCAACCTCGCGACAACAACCCCAAATCCGCCTACGTCATCTACGACATGGACGCGCAGACGATTGAACTGCGCCGCCTCGATTACGACATCGCCGCCGCCCAGAAAAAAATCCGCGAAGCCGGCCTGCCCGAACGCCTCGCCGAACGGCTTGCGTTTGGCAGATAATTCCAGCCACAGATTTTCACAGATAATTTTAATTTGCGAACCAGCCAATTTTTCAATCTGTGTCCATCTGTGTCCATCTGTGTCCATCTGTGGCTTAAAAATTGAAAATCCTCATTCTCAAACCCAGCTCGCTCGGCGATGTCATCCACGCCCTGCCCGTGCTGCGTTTGCTGAAACGGCATTATCCCACCGCTGAAATTTTTTGGTGGATTGATTCCGCTCTCGCGCCGCTTATCGCTGGCGATCCTGATTTGACCGGCATCGTCCATTTCGAGCGTAAACGCTGGGCCAAACCGCAACACTGGCCCGAAATGCTCCGCAGCATCCGCTGGCTGCGCGAACAAAATTTCGACCTCGTCATTGATCTGCAAAGCCTGTTGCGCAGCGCCACCTTTGCCTGGCTCGCACGCGGGAAATTTCTCGTCGGCCTCGACGAAGTTCGCGAGGGCGCGCGCGGCTTTTACGACCTCGCCGTGCCGCGCAAAAGTTTTCACACCCACGCCGTGGATTGGTATCTCTCCGTGCTACCGCCGCTCGGCGTGCCCGTCCACAAGGATTTTGAATGGTTGCCGGAACGCCCGGAAATTTCCGCCGCCATCAACTCAAAACTTAAAACTCAAAACTCAAAACTAATTTTGCTCCAGCCCGGCGCGCGCTGGAAAAACAAACGCTGGCCGGCGCAATCCTTCGCCGAACTCGTCAGCGCGCTCGCAAAAAAAATCCCACCGCCCGGTTCGCCGTGCTCGGCGGCAAAGACGACGCCACGCTCGGAGAATTTATTTTCCGGGTTGCGCCCGAAAAAGTTTTGAACCTCTGCGGCACCACCACGCTGCCGGAAATGATCGAGTGGGTGCGCCGCGGCGATCTGCTCGTCACCAACGACACCGGCCCCATGCACGTCGCCGCCGCGCTGGGCAAGCCGCTCGTCGCGCTCTTTGGTCCGACCGCGCCCGAACGCACCGGCCCTTACGGCCAGTTGGCAAATGTTTTGCGCCTCGACCTCCCCTGCTCGCCCTGCCTGTCGTCGCGTTGCGCCATCGCGGAAACGGACAAATGTCTGCGCGACCTTTCGCCCGCCACCGTGCTCGCGCGCGTGGAAAAATTGCTCGTTTGATTTTTCGCGCGAAGACCGCGACGGCAGCGAAGGAAAAACATTCTCCCTTCGGCCTTCTTCGCATCCTTCGCGCGACACATAAACTTTCTCATTCTGCAAACGACTTACGCTTGAAAAAAATCGCTGACTATTTCTGTTGGGAAATTATGCTGGACAATTATTTACCTGCCACGCAGCCTTAAATTCATTAAAGTTTACAGGCCACAAACACTGCGGCCTACTTAAATTATAGGCGGCTCGACCACGCATGAAATTCATCACAACATTTTGTTTTCTGCTTCTTGCCGTCATTGGCTCGTGTATCGCCAGCGATGTCAGGTTCTACGTCGAGAGCTATCAGGTCACGAACACCGTTTGCGTCATCACCAATTCGAGCGAGCATGAGATTTATATTTTGCCGATTTGTATTCGGCAGGAGTTTCATGCGACGCCAAATTGCTCAGATTGTGCCACAAATTGGATTTCTCACCGACCGCAGCAGATTGGCGAGTGGCGAGATTTGGTTCCTGTTGCATCCAAGTCATCATTTAGATTTAGCGTGATTGGTATGTATAATTGCCCTTGGCGCATTATGACAGTTGCATTCACCAAGCGTATCCAGATTCCAGATAGAGGCACTCCACCACCTATTGCCCCAAAAGTTAGGTTGGAGCTTTATACAGATGAGATGCAGCCAAAGACACACCTATGACGCTGCCTAACAGCCTAATAGGCTGCAAAACGACTTATTGAGCCAGCATCCGTTTTATCCACGCCCGCGCCGCGTCCGCTGATTTGATTTCCTCCGCCAGTTGTTGGTCGCGTAGTTCGTGCAGCAGTTCGCCAATCCGTTTCCCGCGCGGGACGCCGAGCGCCAGCAAATCGTCGCCGGTCAACAGCGGCGGCAGGATTTCCGGCTGTTGCTTCAATTCTTCCGCCGCCGCCACGCAGAAATCGTAGTGCGCCAGATCGCCGTGCGAGCCGAGGGAATCCAGCCGGTGCAATTCCAGTTCCAGCGGAAACGTCTCGCGCAGGAGCAGCCGCCGCAGCGTCGCCTTCCGCATCAGCTTCACGTCCTTGAACTGCATATGATGGCGCACGCACGCCACGATTTCTTCCATCTGCCGATTGGAAAATTTCAGCCGCCGCAAAATTTCTTCCGCCATCTCCGCGCCCACTTTTTCATGGCCGTAGAAATGAATTTTACCCGTCGCCAAATCTTTTTCCGCCGTCACCGGCTTGGCGATGTCGTGCAACAACACCGCCCACGGCAGCAACTCGTTTGCGTCCGCCGGCATTTTTTCAAGCATCAAACAAATGTGGTTGAACACGCTGCCTTCGGGGTGATAGTCCGGCGATTGCTCGCAATGAATCGTCGCCGCCAGCTCCGGCAAAATGTGTTCCAGCAAGCCGCTGTCGCGCAGCAGAACCAAACCGCGCGCGGCGGAACTGGTAGGGCGAGTCACTCCGTGCGCGCCGTCGTCTGCTGGCAAATGTGCGGCGGGCAGAGGACTGCCCGCCCTACCCGCTTCGGGCGGCGCAAACAGTTTTATCAGTTCATCCCGCACGCGCTCGGCGCTGATAAGTTTGATTTTCGGCGCGAGCGATTGGATGGCGGCAAACGTCTGCGGCTCGATTTGGAAACCCAATTGCACAGCGAAGCGCACGGCGCGCAGCAGCCGCAGATGATCCTCGCCAAAGCGTTCTTCCGGCTTGCCGATGGTGCGGATGATTTTCGCACGCAAATCTTTTTCGCCGCCAACCCAGTCGTGGATTTTTTTCGTGAGCGGGTCGTAGAAAAGTCCGTTTACCGTGAAGTCGCGGCGCACGGCGTCGGCTTCAGCGTTGGCGAATTCCACTTTCTCTGGACGCCGCCCGTCCTGGTAATCCGCCTCGGCGCGAAACGTGGCCACCTGAAATTGCTGCCCGTCTTCGACCACGATGATGACGCCGAATTTTTTGCCGACGGGAATGGTTTTGTGGAAAAGTTTTTCAACCTGCTCCGGCTTGGCGTCCGTGGCGATGTCAAAATCCTGCGGTTCGCGCCCCAGCAAAAAATCGCGCACACAACCGCCCACCCAGAACGCGGCGAAGCCCGCGTGTTGCAAACGGGCAACAATTTCTTTGGCGGTTTCGCGCGTTGAATTCACAAAGTCATTCTCACGCAAAGACGCAAAGGCGCAAAGTTATTTTGAAAGCCTATCGCCTTGATATGCGATGGCGGATTGTGAATTATTTGGACGAATCACCAAAAAAACTTTTACCCGATAAAGAACATTGCTACTGCGCGCCAAAGACCGGCGCGCGATTCCAAAATTTTCCATGAAATCAACCGCTGTAAAACATTGGATGATTTGCTTTGGCCTGCTGGGTTTGACTCACGCGGGCGCGGCGAATCTTCCAGCCAAACCGAACATTCTCTTCATCGCAATTGATGATCTGCGGCCGGAACTGGGCTGTTATGGTGTGCCGGTGGTTCAAAGCCCGAACATTGACCGGTTCGCCCGGCGGGCAATGCTATTTGACCGCGCCTATTGCCAGCAGGCGGTTTGCTCGCCTTCGCGAACCAGCTTGCTGACCGGCACGCGACCAGATACGACCAAGGTGTGGGATTTGAACACGCATTTTCGCAAAGCCCAGCCGGACATTGTTACCTTGCCGCAGCTCTTTAAAAACAACGGCTACTTCACGGAAGCGATGGGGAAAATCTATCACCACGGCTTGGACGATCCGGCTTCCTGGTCGGTGCCGACGCTCTTTCCCAAAGCGCCCCACGGAGCCGGACCACGGACAGAAGATCCGGACGCCCCCAAAGTTCAGTTGTCTAAAAATGGGCGCGGCCCGGTGGTGGAAGAGGTGAACGGGCCAGACAATTGCCTGCACGATGGGGAACTGGCCGACATGGCGGTGAAGGCGTTGCAAGAGTTGAAGGGCAAACCACAGCAGCCATTTTTTCTGGCAGTCGGTTTTATCAAGCCGCATCTACCCTTCAACGCGCCAAAAAAATATTTTGATCTCTACGACGCCGCTAAAATCCCGCCAGCCCCCAATCCATTTTATCCGGTGGGCGCACCCAAATATGCCGTGGTTCGAGGCGATGAAGTAAGAGCCTATTCCGGCGTGCCGACGGTGTATCCGTTCCCGGAGGATTTTGCGCGGAAGTTGAAACTCGGTTATTACGCCTGCGTCAGCTATGTGGATGCACAGGTGGGACGCGTCTTGGACGAACTGGAGCGGCAGGGGTTGAGCACCAACACCATTGTGATTCTCTGGGGCGATCACGGCTGGAAACTTGGCGAACATCAGGCTTGGGCCAAGCATACCAACGTAGAGAACGATACCCATGCACCGTTGATAATCTACGTTCCCGGCATGGCCCAAGCCGGACAACACACGATGGCATTGGTGGAATTCGTGGATGTTTATCCGACCCTCGCCGAACTGGCTGGCCTGACTTTGCCGAAAACGCTCGAAGGCACGAGTTTCAAGCCATTGCTGGATGATCCGCAAAAAGTCTGGAAGACCGCAGCGTTCAGCCAGTATCCGCGCAAAGTCGGCAACAAAAATCTCATGGGCTACACCATGCGCACCGACCGCTATCGTCTCACCCGCTGGGTAGATAGCAAAGATCACTCCAAGGTGGATGCGGTGGAACTTTACGATCATCAGACTGACCCGCAGGAAAACACAAACGTTGTCCATGTCGCTGCCAACCAAGCACTCGTTGAAAAATTGACGGCGCAGTGGTGGGCGGGTTGGCGGGGAGCGTTGCCAAAATAATTTGGCTTAACCAATTTTATTCCTCGCCCCAGATGCGTTTCAAATGCGCCACGCCGCGCTGCACCGAATCGAGCGGAACTTTGGGACTGAGTTCGAACACTTTGATGTGCTCCGGTTTCACGAACGGTTTCAACGAGGCGAAATCAATATCGCCGCCACCGGGCGGGAAGTGGTCGCGCGCAGGAAATTTCACGTCGTGGATGTGGAACCCCGCCAGCCGGTCTGCCAGCGACGCCAGGTGCGGCGCGTGGCTGATGAAGCCCAAATCCTGTTTGACCTGTGCATGACCGGTGTCGTGCCAGTAAAAGACTGGCGCGGGAAATTCCTTCAGCAACGCAGCAAAATCAGTTTCGATGGGTAATTCTTCAACCGCTTCGCGGATTTCGATGCCGAGCTTGAGGCCGCGAAATTTTGCCTCGCCCACCAATTCGCGTAACATGTCGCGGGAGCGGTCATAGAACTTTTTCTTTTTTGCCTCGCGCGCGGCGCTAGCCTCGACAACGAGCTTCTGGAATTTAGGCGTGCCGCGTTCGCCGCGCGAGACAAGTTCCTTGAGTTTGCCGGTGTAATCCTTCAAGTCCATGCTGCCAAAATGCAGCACGACAGTCTGCGCGCCGACGCGCTGGGCGAAATCCAGCGTGACGAGCGTGTGCTTGAGGGCCAGTTGGCGGTCGCGCTCGCGGTCAGAAGAAAATTCGTAGAGATTCGGCGACGGGCCGGTGACGCCAACGGGCAACGGGCAAAAATTGTGGACGCTGGAAATCTTTATTTCGCCCGCGTTCACCGCTTCGAGAATACCCGGCACAAGGCTGATGCGGATGCCGTGGCTCAATTCGGCATATTCAAAGCCCAGCTCGCGGATTTCGCGCAGCATCGCGCGGCCATCGGTGTGGCGGGCGGAATTCCAGCAGGTCGAAAATGAATACATAAAAAAACCGGCGGCATCCTAACGAATGCCGCCGGTGGTGAAAATGCAAATCACGGCCTAGTCGTCGGCGTGGCGCGCGGCGAGCATGGCGGAGAAGCGGGAGACCTTTTCCTTGCGACGGCGGACGGCGCTCGGTTTCTCGAACTGCCGGCGGCTGCGCACGATCTTGAGCGTGCCTTCGCGATCGACTTTTTTCTTCAGCCGACGCAACGCACGGTCCACAGGTTCGCCTTTTTTCAGTTTAATCTCTGTCATTACACTCACTTCCTTTCGGGGGCGGGGACAACTGCACTGGCAGTTCCCGCATAAATTTAGGAACGCGGAGCATAGGTTTTTGGCCGATGAAGTCAATCAATTTAACCGCACGAACGGATTGATTCTTCGGAGCCAATTCATCATTCTTCCCTGAAAT
>CAIOUK010000230.1 GCA_903861445.1 uncultured Verrucomicrobia subdivision 3 bacterium | reverse complement strand
TTGCAACGCCAAGCCGACGGCGGACAATAATTTTTTGGCCAGTTCGCCATCGGCGGCAGTTGCATTTTTGCCGAGCGCAAAACCGGATGCACCCGCGCCGACGAGCGCGGGCGTGTTGGGCATCACGCGGATGACGCGCGCGCCGGCGGGCAGCGCGGCTTCGAGTTTTGCCAGCGTCACGCCGGCGGCGATGGAGATGAGCAGATGTTTTTTGGTGAACGCCCCGGAAATTTCCGCGAGCGCGGTGGCCACTTGATCCGGCTTGGTCGCGAGGATTAAAATGTTCGCGATTTTCGCCACGTCCAGATTGGCGGCGACGGTTTTCGCGCCGGTCGCGGCGGTGAAAGATTTGCGAGCAGCGTCAAACGGATCGGCGGCACAAAGTTGTTTGCCGGTCACGAGCTTCGCATTCACCAAGCCTTGGGCGAGCGCGGTGGCCATTTTGCCCGCGCCGAGAAAACCGATTTTTAATTGCGTTGCCATGCGCAGTTTGTAGCAGGCAATCGGCTGGCGCGGAAGTCATTTTGTGGGCGGACACGGCGAAGTCATCTTTTCCCCGCTTGTTTTCAAGCCGGGTAAAGTTATGCTTCAACTGTTTTATGGCCAGTTCCCGCAAATCTTGGGATACATTTGAAGCGATGCGCGCCGCTGCGCAGGCGGGTGACGCGCAGGCGCAATGCTATCTCGGCGTCTGCTGCCAAAACGGTCAGGGCGTGCCGCAAGATTATCACGAGGCGGTCAAATGGTTTCGCCAGGCGGCGGAACAGAACGACCCCGTGGCGCAATGTTATCTGGGCGTTTGCTACTGGCTGGGTCAGGGCGTGCCGCAGGAATTTTCCGAGGCCGCCCGCTGGCTGCGCGAGGCCGCCGAGCAGGGTGACCCGGCGGCGCAGTTCAACCTCGGCACCCTTTACGAAACCGGCCAGGGTGTGCCGCAAAATTATGCCGAGGCGATCAAGTGGTATCGCGAGGCGGCGGAGCGCGGCTATCCGGCAGCTCAGTTCAACCTCGGCGTTTTTTATGAAAACGGCCAGGTGGTGGAACAGGATTTTGCCGAGGCGGTGAAATGGTATCTGCGTGCCTCCGAGCAGGAGCTGGCCGACGCGCAATGCAATCTCGGTCTCTGCTACCAGACCGGCCGGGGCGTGCCGCAAAGCACGCGGCAGGCGGTGAAGTGGTTCATCAAAGCGGCGCGGCAGGGGCACAAAACGGCGCAGCACAACCTCGGCCTGCACTATGCCGCCGCCGAGACCGGCCAGACCTGAAACGATTAGCCCGCCAGTTCTGCCAGCTTCGCGGACGCCCGACCGGAGTCAATGGTCTCACCCGCAAGTTCCCAGCCTTCGGCGAGTGATTTCACTTTGCCCGCCACGAATAAACCTGCGCCGGCATTGAGCAGAACGGCGTCGCGCTGCGGGCCGCGTTCGGCACCGCGCAAAATGCGGCGGATGATTTCGGCGTTGGCCAGTTTGTCGCCGCCGTGCAAATCCGCGAGTGTCGCCGGTTGCAGCGGAAAGTTTTCTGGTGAAAGCTGCGACTGGGTGAACCCGCGCTCGTGGTAAAATTCTGCCAGATGCGTCCGCCCGAGCGACGACAGCTCGTCGAGATATTTCCCTTCCGCCACACCGCAGACCACCATGCCGCGCCGGCCGCCGAGCAGTTGCAACGCGTGCGCCATCGGCACGCATAGTTCCGGGCGTGGCACGCCGACGAGCGACGCGGAGGGCCGTGCGGGATTGAGCAGCGGGCCGAGGATGTTGAAAATCGTCCGCTGGTTGCGTTCGGCGCAAAGTTTTCGCGCGGCGGCGACGTGTTTGAAGGCGGGATGAAAATTCGGCGCGAAGAGGAACGCAAAGTTTTTTTCCTGCAACTCCCGGGCGGCGTCCGCCGGCGACAAGTTGACCTTGATGCCGAGCGCTTCAATTACATCCGCGCTGCCGACGGACGAGGTGACGGCGCGGTTGCCATGCTTGGCGACGGTCACGTCAGCGGCGGCGCACAAAATCGCCGCCGTCGTGGAAATATTGAAGGTGCTCAAGCGGTCGCCGCCGGTGCCGACGATGTCGAGGATTTCGCGGTCGCGGGTTTCAGCGGCCAGCGGCAACGGCACGGATTTCTCCCGCAGCGCGGCGGCGAAGGCCGCGATTTCCGCCGGCGTCTCACCTTTTTGCGCCAGCGCGATGAGGAAATCCGCTTTGACGCCAGCGGATATCGTTTCGTCAATCAGGCGTTCAATGGCAAACTGGATTTCGCCCACCGAGAGATTTTGTCCGGCGACGAGTTGTTTTGTGAGCGATGCGAGCACACGCGATTTTACGGGGCAAAGCGAAAGGCACAAACTGAAATTGCAGCGAGCGGCAGATTTATCGTAACTTTTGGTTCACCAAAACGGTCTGCTTGAGGCAGACCCATCGAATTTTATGGCTGAAAAAACTGGCGGTATTTGGAAATGGCTAGTGCTGCTCGCAGTGCTGGCGCTGGTGGCGGGTGCGATTTTTTATGTCCGCCACGGGCGGGCGGCCACGTTGAATTTCAACACGGTCGCCGTGACGCGCGGTGAACTGACCGCCACAGTCACGGCCACCGGCACGTTGAACCCGGTGGTGAACGTGACGGTCGGCGCGCAGGTGTCCGGCCGCATCAGCGTGTTGAATGTGGATTACAATTCCGTCGTGAAGTCGAATCAGGTCATTGCGGAGATTGACCCGGCGACGTATCAGGCCGCCATGGAGCAGGCCAGCGCGGATCTCGCCAATGCGAAAGCCAATCTGGAATTGCAGCAGGTGCAGTATGCCCGCAGCGCCGAGCTGTTCACGAACAAGCTGATTTCCGGTTCGGATTTCGACACGGCGCTGGCGACGCTGCACGAAGGCGAAGCGATGGTGAAAATCAAACAGGCGGCGTTGAGCAACGCGATGGTCAATTTGAACTACTGCAAAATCCTTTCACCCGTGGACGGCGTGGTGATCCAGCGCGCGGTGGAACTGGGCCAGACGGTCGCTTCGAGTTTCAACACGCCAACGATTTTCCAGATCGCGAATGATCTGACGAAAATGCAGATTGACGCCAACGTGGCCGAGGCGGACATCGGCGGCGTGGTCGAAGGGCAGAGCGTGGATTTCACGGTGGACGCGTATCCGACGCGCACGTTCCACGGCGAAGTAAAACAGGTCCGGAATTCGCCGATCACGGTCAATAACGTTGTCACCTACGATACTGTGATCAGCGTGACCAACGCGGATTATAAATTGAAGCCCGGCATGACGGCGAATGTCTCCATCATCGTCGCACACCGCGAGGACGCGTTAAAGTTTCCCAG
>CAIOUK010000229.1 GCA_903861445.1 uncultured Verrucomicrobia subdivision 3 bacterium | reverse complement strand
GGGACTGCTGGAAACCGATCCCGAACGCCGGCCATTTTATTATCGTGATTTTCGCCGACTGCTCACGCGCCGTTTTCTCTACAAACTTTTCTATCGCATCGAAGGCGACCACGTTATTGTCTTTCGTATTCTACATGCGAAACGGAAACACCAGTGGCAACTCCAACAATAAATGTTCACCCTCATCTGCTTCGCCCTGAAAGAAGAAGCCGCGCCATTTCATAAAATCGCGGCGCGGCATCCCGGCATCGTCACGCTCATCGTCGGTATCGGTCGCCAGAACGCTGAAAAATCTGTGCGCAGCTTTCTGGCAACCAGTTCACCGGAGTTGGTGCTGACCTGCGGTTTCGCCGGCGGGTTGAAGCCCAATTTAAACCTGGGCGATGTGGTGTTTGAACTTTCAGCTCACAACGCTCAACTCACCACCCGCCTTCTCGCCGCCGGTGCCAAGCCGGTCACTTTTTTCTGTGCCGACCGCATCGCCACCACCGGCACCGAAAAGCAAGCGCTGCATTACCAAACCCACGCCGATGCAGTGGAAATGGAATCGGCGGCCATCCACGCCGTCTGTGCGGAAAAGAATATTTCCTGTGCCACCGTGCGCGTGATTTCGGACACGGCGCACGAAGATTTGCCGCTGGATTTCAACGCGCTGGCCAAGCCGGACAAGAGTCTGGATTTCGGAAAATTATTTCTCGCCGTCGCCAAGTCGCCGGGAAAAATCGGCGCACTGATGCAGTTGCAGAAGAAAACCAAGTTTGCCGCCGAACAGCTTGCGGGTGTGCTGGAGAAAATTATTTCTCCGTAGTCGTCGGGCTTTGCACGGTGGCTGGCGTCGGGACGGATTTGTTTTTTTGCTGTTCGCTCCACGCGACCAATCCCGCGCCAATCACGATGATGGCCACGCCCGTCCAGCGCAGCGCGCTGACTTCCTCGTGCCGAACCAGCCGCGCCGCCAGCGCTGTGATGACAAAGCCGAGTGAGGTCAGCGGCCAAATCAGGCTGACGTCTTTTTGCGAAAGCAGGTAGAGCAGGATGCCGAAAAAACAGGCCATGAGCAAAGTGCCGAACAGGATGTTCCGGTTACTGATACCGCGGCCGATGATTCGCCCAATCTCCGGAGCGGAAATGCGCTTCACCTCGCCGATTTCATGCAGTCCCTGACTGATGAACACCACGCCGACGGCTTCCAATACAAGGCCAACCAATAGAACGCATAATAGTTTTGTCATTTTATAAATCCTGATAGCGGATGAGTTCGAGGCCCAGCCGGTTCACCTGCTCCCGCACGCGCGGGCTGACGAGGGCTTCGAACTCGTGCTTAAATTTGTCGAGTGTCGGGTGCGAGTAAAGCTCGGAATCGCCGGGCGGCAGTTCTGGTAGCAGCTTCAGTAGGTATTCCTCGTCCACCCGCGAGTCCTGCAACAGGCCAAAAGTAATCTGTGCGTGGCGGATTTTTTTCGCCGCCAAAACGGGACGAGCGCGGCGGGAAAGAAATTCAAAAATGGCCGCGTGGGAAATTTTGTAGAACCAATGTCCGCGCGACAGCTGGCGGCTGCGAGCGAGGCAATCGCGGGTCAGGCGCAGGTGGGTGATGCGCAATTTTTCCGCGTCGGCCATCAGGATTTTAAAAATCACCGGATGCAGATGCAGGTGCAGATGGCCGTTGACGTGGTCGAGTTTGAGACCGGTGGCGTGAAATTTTTCAAACTGTGCATGGATCTCGGCGCGGAGCTGTTCGCGCAGACTGTGCTTGAAAAAGTAACTCATGCCCGCGCCGACAGGCGAATTGGTGAATTCGCCGTGCGCGTTGACCAGGCCGGTAATTTTTTCCGACGACAGCGCGGAATGTCCCATTAAAAATGTCAGGTGCAGGCCGACGCCGAGCCGAGGATTTTCCTTCGCGAGTTTGACCGCTTCATCAAGGCTGGGTTCGTTCACCATCAAACTCGCGGTGGTCAAAATGCCGTCGCGATGCGCGCGGATGACGGCGGTATTTACCGAGGACGAAAGACCGAAATCGTCGGCATTGACGATGATCCGGCGCTTTTCAGGGCTGGCCATAACTGGGCGAAGTAGCGTCGGCGGCGTGGCGCAGCCAGGATTTGAAAATGAGCGTGAGCTTGTGCGGCTTGGATAATTTGAGCGGTTGCAGGCCGAAGACATTGAACTGGCCACGCTCCAGTTTTAGCAGCAATTGCCAATAGACACTGCCCATGAGTTCCGCCGCGACCATGGCTCGGCGGTCTTCCGGCGGCAAGGTTTTTTGCGAGAGCGAATAAAAATATTTCGCCCGCGCGGCAACGCTGGCGGCGAGCTGAAAATAATTTTCCGAGTATTTTGATGCCAGAATATCGGCTTCGTTCACGTTGAATTTCTTCAGCTCACTTTGCGGCAGATAAATGCGACCGCGAGTGGCATCATTTTTCACATCGCGCAAAATGTTCGTCAATTGCAGCGCTTTGCCGAGGTGGATGGCGTAGTCGTGACACGCGGAATTCTGGTAGCCAAAAATCTCGATGCTCAAGAGGCCGACGACGGACGCGACACGGTAGCAGTAGAGTTCAAGCTGGTCGAAATTTTCGTAACGCAGCGTGTCGAGATCCGTCTCGCAACCTTTGATAAGTTCGTCAAAAAGTGCAAATGGCAGTTTAAATTTCTGGATGACTGGGTGAAACTCTTGGTTGAGGATGAATT
Organism: uncultured Verrucomicrobia subdivision 3 bacterium; assembly: GCA_903861445.1. GTDB lineage: Bacteria > Verrucomicrobiota > Verrucomicrobiia > Limisphaerales > UBA11358 > UBA11358. The sequence goes on along the minus strand of CAIOUK010000229.1, from coordinate 6,453 downwards.
CCGGTTTTTTGTTTTCACACGCGCGGCGGATATCTTCGCGCCAAGCGGCGAGTTGTTCGCGGCGTTTTTCCGTGGGCACGGAATCTTCGTCGGCCACATCATCCACGGCGCGGCAAAAAGCGTAGAGCGCGGACATAGCGTCGCGCTTTTCACGCGGGAGCAGAATGAAGGCGAGCGCCAGATTGGAGGCGCTTTTTTGCGTGAGCGCGTGACTGTGCTGCATATCACGTCCCCCGTGGCGGCTGGTTGGAATCGCGTTTCGGCGGCAGGCCACCGGTTTCGGACAGTGTGGGATTGTGCCGGCGCTCATGCCGGTGCCGGCGTTTGCGCGTCTGCTTTTTGCCGGTTTTATCGGCCAAATAAAACCAGATGAAAAAAATCGTGATGCCCAGGCCGACGGCCGTCAGGATAACGCCAAAAAAAAGCCAGTCCGCCTCGCCGCTCGAAGTTGGCATTTTGAATGGATTCATTGGTCAATCACGTCTGTCGTTTCACCGGCCTCACCGCCGACCGGTTTCATGTTCAAACGCTGCATCCGGTAGCGCAACGAGTGTCGCGAGAGCTTAAGGTGTTCGGCGGCGCGTGTCAGGCTGAAATTATTCTGCTCCAGCGCGGTCTGAATCAACCCCCGTTCTAGTCGTTGCAGCGCGGTGTCCAGCGATTCCTCCGGGGCGAGCAGGGCGGTGGCGTTCAGCGGGCGCAACTCTACGGTGGCTGACGGCAAACTGGCGGGTTGGATCTCACGGCTGTTTTCTAAAATCAGCGCGCGCTCGACGGCGTTGCGCAACTCGCGCACATTCCCGGGCCAGCGTTGCGCCTGCAGGGTCTGAATCGCCGCCGGCGTGAAGCCGGTGACGGGCTTGTTCATCTTCGCACGGAAAAAGTTCAAAAAATGTTCGGCCAGCAGCCGCACGTCGTCGCCGCGTTCGCGCAATGGTGGCAAATTGAATTGCACGACATTCAAGCGATGAAATAAATCCTCGCGAAACTCGCCCGCCGCCATGGCTTTGGCGATGTCGCGATTGGTCGCCGCGACGAGCCGGACATTTACGCGCAATTCTTCCGTGCCGCCGACGCGGGTAAAAGTGCCGTCCTCCAGAAAGCGCAGCAGCTTTGCCTGGAGCGGCTTGCTCATGTCGGCGATTTCATCGAGAAACACCGTGCCGCCATCGGCTTCCTCGACGCGGCCAAATTTCTGTTTCACCGCGCCGGTGAATGCGCCTTTTTCGTGGCCGAACAATTCGCTTTCCAGCAGTTGTTCGGGAATGGCCGCGCAGTTGATGCGGATGTAATTTTCCGCCGTGCGCGGGCTCAACGTGTGCAGCGCGCCGGCCACGAGTTCCTTGCCGGTGCCGCTTTCGCCGAGAATCAACACCCGGGCATCCGTCGCCGCCACCGTCCGGATGAGCTGGCGCAGTTCCCGCATCTTCGGCGAGTCGCCGACAATTTGTTCGAGGCTGAAATTGACCCCGGCGCGCGCGCGCAACGCAGCGTTTTCCTGCAACAGCCGATGGCGTTCGGCACAGCGCTCGACTGCATGAAATAATTCCTCCGGTTCGAATGGCTTGGAGAGATAGTCCATCGCGCCGGCCTTGATGGCTTCGACCGCGAGCTTGGGCGTCGCGTAGGCAGTAATCATCAACGATGGTAAATCCGGCCACTCGCGGTGGATTTTGGTGAGAAATTCATAGCCAGTCATGCCGCCGAGCCGTGCGTCCGTGATGACCATGAAAAAATTTTCCCGCGCCAGCAAACCCAATGCTTCCTCGGCGGATTCCGCTGCGCGCACAGCGTAGCCTTCGTCGCCCAGCATGGTCTGGAGCGAACGGCGCATATTCTTCTCGTCATCTACGACGAGCACGGGTGGCAATGGCACGCTCATTTGGCGAAGGGCTTCAGCAGCGCCTTGGCGGGAAAGCATACCGTGAATTTCGCGCCCTTTCCAAGCGCGGAATCCACCCGCACCGTGCCGCCGTAAAGTTCGACGTTGTGTTTGACGATGGCGAGGCCTAGGCCGGTGCCTTTTTCTTTCGTGGTGAAATACGCTTCGAAAATCCGTTCCAACTTGTCCGGGGCAATGCCCGGCCCGGCATCCCGCACGGAAATCTGGATGCCATGATCCCGCAGCGTTTCGGCGGTCAGGATGATTTTACCGTGTCCGGCCATCGCTTCACCGGCATTTTGCAACAAGTTCACCAGCACCTCGCGCAGATGCGCCCGCTGCATGAGCAACGGCGGGAATGGCCCGGTGATTTGTTTTTCCACTTGGATGTCTGTGGTCGCCGCCGGCGGGAAAACCAGTTCCACCGTGCGTTGAATTTCTTCCGCCACGTCCAGTTTTTCCACGCGGCCTTCGCTTAATTGCGTGTAGCCCATGATTTGGGTGATGACGCGGTCGGCGCGCGAAACTTCTTCCTGAATGATTTCCAACTGCTGCGCAGCGGTGGCGGCATTTTGATTTTTTAATGAACGCCGCAATGAAAAAACGGTGTTGTTGATGATGGCCAGCGGATTTTTAATCTGGTGCGCAAATTCCGCCGCGAGCCGGCCGGCGGAACGCAATTGCCCCGCCCGCGCGGCGAATTCAGCAGCCTCCTCGGCGGCGAGTTGCTGGCGCTGCAATAGCAGTTCGAGGCCGGAGCAGCAGACGGCCGTGAGCAGCAGCACCACCAGCCGGAGCACGAACGGTTGGCCCAGCTCCTCATGTGTGCTCAAATCCAGCACATGCCGGATGGTGTCATCCAGATTTTGAAAAACGGAAACGTCCAGCACCGCCACCAGCACGTAGCACAGGCTGATGACGAGATTGGAAATCAACTGCGATATTCCCGGCGGCACGCTCAGGGAATTGCGGATGATGAGCACCACGAACAGCCAAAAGCAAACGCTGTTCAGCCCGCCGGTCAGCAGCACCACGCCAGCGACAAAAATCCCGTCCACAAAACTGCCGGTGACGACCGCCCATTGCACCACCGCCAGCGGCAGCCGTTCCGCCGCGAACAACAGCAGTGTCAGGATGATATTGGCCAGCAGATAAAACCAAAAAAGAAACTGCACCGTATCCACCATCACTTCAAATAGGCTGTTCTCCAGGCCCGCCCACGACGCGATGTCAAACGAATAAAAAATAATCGCGATGAGCGCCGCCTTGACGGGCAGCATGATGTTTCGTTCCACCATCACGATTCGGTGCAGCAGACGCGGTGGATCCGGCGCCGGAATTTCAAACAGCGCCGGCAACCGCTTTAGCCATTGGGCATGGCTTGGTTTCATAAATTCGCCGCGGACAAATCAGCGCAACAATTTTAAGGCGCACGCCGCAATTTTTCCCACCGGCCACAAACGCCCGATGCCTTCATAGCCGCAGGAAAGCAGTCCCTCATCTGGCCCGATGAATTTTACGCCGCGTTTTTTTAACGTGGCCACATTTGCCTGCGTCGCCGCGTGTTGCCACATTTTCCCGTTCATCGCCGGCGCGACTAAAATCTTTGCCTTGGGATTCAGTGCCAGCGCGATGCATGTCAGCGCATCGTCCGCAAGACCATTGGCCATTTTCGCGATGACATTGGCTGTGGCCGGTGCGATGAGCAGCAAATCCGCCGCGTCCGCTAGCTCGATGTGCGTCGGCTTCCAACCTTCGTCCTCGTCGTAAAGATCCGTGACCACCGGATTGCGCGTGAGCGTCTTGAACGGCAGCGGTGCGATGAAGCGCTGCGCATCTGCTGTCATTACCACGCGCACATCGCATTTGGTTTTGGTGAGCAGCGACGCCAAATCCGCCGCTTTGTGCGCAGCGATGGAGCCGGTCACACCGAGAATAATTTTTAGTGCCGCACTCATGGTTTGAATTTGAACTTAATTCCGCAATCCGCAATCGCAAATCTGCAATGCTAAAACTCCGGCGCGCTCGCCCGGGCTACGCGCATTTTTTCCGTCTCCACAATCGCCAGCGCCCGCCGCAAATCCTCCGGCTTGCTGGTGCTGATGAGCAGGTAATCAAAATTCTTCCACTGCGAAATTTCCTGTTTTGCCACCGCCAGCCGTTTCTGGATGACCGCCGGTGCGTCGGAATTCCGCTTCTTCAGGCGCTGTTCCAAAATCTCCAGCGAGGCCGGCGTCAGAAAAACCGTGACCAGCGCCGCGCGCAACTCCGGTTCCGCCAGCGCCGCCGCGCGGATGGTCGCCGCGCCCTGCACGTCCACGTTCAGCAAAACGTCTTTGCCCGCGCGCAGTTTGCCGAGCAGCTCCGATTTCAAAAGCCCGTAGCTGTTGCCATAGACGGTGGCGTGCTCCAGAAAATTTCCCGCCTGCACGCGCTTCAGAAAATCGGCGGCGGCCAGAAAATAATAATCCACGCCATCCTTTTCGCCCGGACGCGGCGGACGTGTGGTGCAGGTGATGGCTCGCGTCATTTCCCGGCGCGACTTGAGCAGCAAATCGCACAACGTCGTCTTGCCGCCGCCCGACGGCGCGGAAATCAAGATAAGCAACGGGGCGGAATTTTTTTTCGCCGCCGGCTGTTGACTTCTGACTTCTGACTTCTGTTTTTTTGATTTCATTCGACGTTCATGGCCTGCTCGCGGAATTTTTCCAGTTCCGCTTTCAGCGTCACCACCTCGCGCGAGATGATCGCGTCATTCGCCTTTGAGCCGATGGTATTGATTTCGCGGTTCATTTCCTGCGCGAGAAAATCCAGCGTGCGGCCGACCGGTTCCTTCGCCTTGCAGCAGTCGGCGAACTGCTGGAAATGGCTTTGCAGCCGCGTCAATTCCTCCGAAATGTCCGAGCGGTCGGCAAACAAAACGATTTCCTTCAGCAGCCGCTCGTCATCCGGCGCAATGTTTTCCAGACCGGCGGACTTGATGCGTTCCACCAGATTTTGCCGGTAATTTTCCGCCGTATGCGGCGCCTGCTTCTGGATTTTCTCCACGGCCAAACGCATCACGCCGACGCGCGCGGTCAAATCTTTCGCCAGATGTGCGCCTTCGCGTTCGCGCATTTTCACCAGCGCAGCGAGCGCCTGCGTCAAAGCCTTTTCCACCGCCGGCCACAGATCTTCCGTCTCGGCCAGTTCTTCATCGGTGTGAAAAACGCCCGGCGCGCGCAAGACTTGATCCAGCGTCACCTCGCCGGAAATTTTCAACTGCTTCGCCAGCCGCGCAAATTCGGCGGCGTAATCTTTGGCGAGCGCGGCATTGATGTGTTTGCGGGCGGAAAGTTTATCCTCGGCGGCGTGCAGCGAGACCCGCGCGTTCACGCGCCCGCGCGCGACGTGACGATTGATGGCGTCGCGCACCGGCGTTTCGAGCATATCCATCTCGCGCGGCAGCGTGACCGACACCTCGGCCTGCTTGCGGTTCACGGAACTCAACTCGACCGTGACCTTAAAACCGTCCTGGGCGCATTCGCCGCGCCCGCAACCCGTCATGGATTTCATTGAGCCGATGATGTCGGAATTCACAGACGCAGGCGAATAAATTTTGAGAGCCAACATCTAGCGCCGGTAATAACCTTGCAACCCTAATTCGGCAAGTTTGTTGTGTGAAATTTGTTAGTTGATAACAGCCCTTTGATATAATCCGGCTTATCGAGTGAAACAGCTATATCAAAAGGCGTTTCACCTTTACAGTTTGTAATGCTGACATCTGCACCATGCTTGAGCAAAAATATTATCATATTTGTATCTGAATAGTTTGATGCTAAATAATGCAGTGGTGTAGAATGACGGGCGTCAAGTTCATTTACATCAGCCCCCAAAACAAGAAGGTTGCTGGCCATTGCTTCTTGGCCCCGCCCCACAACAATAGAGAAAGCTTTCCAATTCCACCGATGATCATTTTCCAATGGAACAGTTAAAAGCCAAGGAGCGGCTTTAACCATTTTAGAAACGCCATCAACATCACCTTTTTCAATCAAGGACTTAAAAGTTAATACTTGGTTGTGTCGTGATAATGGCCGGCAATAAAAAACTGATATTGCCAAAAATATAATTCCCAAAATGATCAATTTATTTTTCATATTGGTTCGGCAATCAAATCGTAATCCGTGTGGCCGATGATTTTAACCTTGGCGAATTCTCCCACGGGCAATTTGCCGCGCACATAAACCCGGCCGTCAATATCCGGTGCATCCGCTTCGCCGCGACCAACTAGAAAATTTCGAATTTCGAATTTCGAATTTCGAATTTCCTTTTCCCGCATCAGGCCGTGTTCCCACGAACTTACGCTGGCGGACTGCAATTGCTTTTCATTCGCCTCGCCTTCGATGAGGACTTTGAGTTCGCGTCCAACGAAACTTTCCGAGACGGCGATGGCGACTTTGTGTTGCGCGGCCATCGCGAGTTCGCGACGCTTTTGTTTCACCTTGTCGGAAAGCTGGCCGGCCATCGCGCCCGCGCGCGTGCCGTCTTCCTTCGAGTAAGCAAACACGCCAAGCCGCTCGAACTTTGTGTCG
>CAIOUK010000228.1 GCA_903861445.1 uncultured Verrucomicrobia subdivision 3 bacterium | reverse complement strand
CCAGAGATAATCTATCGGCTTGAGCAAAAACTGGCTGATGTTGCCTTCGCGGATGTCGGCGGCGATCTGCCAGTCGTCCTCATTGACCGCCGTGAACACGTCCACCACCGCCACGAGCAAATAATAAAAAATCATCTGCTCCCGCGAAAACCCGTTCTGCTCCCCTGCCCGCTCGTTGCCGGCATAAATGGTGCGCCAGAGCGAGAGCATGGCAAACAGTGGAATGAAACTGAACAGCGTCCGCGTCAGATAATTGAAGCGGTATTGCAGGTTGTTCTGGAAACCGATGTTGATGACGTGCCAGTATTTTTTCACGCGGACAACAGATTTTAATGGACGGAAAAAATTATGCGAAACAAAACGTCCCGCCGCACCTGCGCCAAAACCCGTTTGAAGCCTTTGCTGGCGAAGGAATTTGTTTGCGATGGTCGGGCCGGCAAATTAGAATTTTGCGATGTTGGCGGGAGGCTGACGGCAAATTAAGAAAAACTTTCACCTATGAAAAAACCTCTGACGGGCGCAGAACTGAACGAACTCGTAGCCGGACTCAACAAATTGTCCCGTAACCTTTGGTGGACTTGGAACCAGGAGGCGCAAGACCTCTTCGCCCACCTGTCGCCGCGCGGCTGGCAAAATCTTTTCCACAATGCCGTCGCCGTGCTGCGCGAAGTCTCGGAATACGAGTTGCGCGTGCATTTGCAGGACAACGAATTCGCCGACCGCGTCCGCGTGGTGCTCAAGGAATTCAACGATTACCTGAACGAACAGAACACTTGGGGCCGAAAGCACGCGCCCAAGCTCCACAAAAATCCCGTCGCCTATTTCTCGGCGGAATTTGGCCTGCACGAATCGCTGCCCATCGCCGCCGGCGGTCTGGGGATTCTGGCCGGCGACCACTCCAAATCCGCGAGTGATTTGGATCTCGGCTTTGTCGGCGTCGGGCTGTTCTACCGCGAAGGCTATTTCCAACAGGCGATTGATTCCAACAACTGGCAGACGGAATATTACAATCCCGTTGACCCGCACAACGTGCCGCTCGAACCGGTGCTGGACGCGAACGGTGACCGACTGATTTGCACCGTCGAAATCGGCATGAGCGACGTGGACTTTCAGGTCTGGCGCGTCAACGTCGGCCGCGTGCCGCTGTATCTCCTCGACACTAACCTGCCGGAAAACGAGCAGCATTTCCGCGACCTGACCAACCGCGTTTATGGCGGCGATAGCACCACGCGCATCATGCAGGAAATTCTCCTTGGCATCGGCGGCGTGCGGCTGCTGCGGGCGCTGGGCATTGCGCCGTCCACGTTCCACATGAACGAAGGCCATGCGGCGTTTCTCACGCTGGAATTGATGCGCGAAAAAATGGCCGCCGGCAAAACTTTTGCCGAGGCGCAGAAGCTCATCACGCCGGATTGCATTTTCACCACGCACACGCCGGTGGAAGCCGGTCATGATCGTTTCACGCCGGAGTTGATGAACTACGCTTTGCAGCGTTATCTCGCCAACCTGAACATTCCGTTCAAAGACATTCTCGCGCTCGGTCGCGTTAAGCCGGACGACACCCACGAGCCGTTCTGCATGACCGTGCTTGCGCTGAAACTTTGCCGCGCCGCCAATGCCGTCAGCGAACTGCACGGTCAGGTCAGCCGCCATATGTGGCAGTCGCTTTACAATGTTCCCGAAGACAAAGTTCCGATTGGTCACATCACCAACGGCATTCATCTGTTGGGCTGGATGAAAGGTTCTGTCCGCACTTTCTGGCGGCGCAAGTTGACGGAAAATGGCAACGGCCACAGCAAATACTTCCATGAAAAATTCGCCGGTGACTGGTCTTCCGCTATCAACCACGCGGATTTCTGGGAAAAGATGACCGACCCGACCTTTGTTTCCGACGAAGAACTTTGGGCGCTCCGTTACAAGCTGCGCCGCGAACTCATTGAGTTTGCCCGCCGCCGTCTGCTCCTGCAAAACCAGCGCGCCACGCCCGGCGATTTCATCCGCTTCGACCACCTGCTCAATCCCGACGCGCTGACCATCGGTTTCGCTCGCCGGTTTGCGACCTACAAACGCGCGCCGCTGATTTTTCAGCAGTTCGATAACATCGTGAAGCTCGTCCGCGACAAGCAGCGTCCCGTGCAATTTGTTTTTGCCGGCAAAGCCCATCCGCGCGACGATGACGGCAAGCGTTTCATCCAGCAAATCATTCATTTGAGCAAGCACAGCGAACTCGCTGGCCACCTCATCTTTATTGAAAACTATGACATCCACGTCGCCCGCCAGATGGTTTCCGGCTGTGACATCTGGTTGAACAATCCGCGCCGGCCGCTCGAAGCCTCCGGCACCAGCGGCATGAAGGCGAGTTGCCACGGCTGTATGGGTTTCAGCATCATGGACGGCTGGTGGCGCGAAGGTTACGACGGCAAAAATGGATTTTCCATCGGCCCCGACTCGCATCCCAACAACATCGAGGAACAGGATCGCGTGGACAGCGCCAACCTTTACCAGACGCTCACCGAACAAGTCGTGCCGCTCTACTTCAACCGCGATGTCAACGGCATCCCGCGCGAATGGATCAAGCGGATGCGGCATTCCATGGCCACGCTGGTCTCGCAATTCACCACCGACCGTATGGTCAAGGAATACGCGAACAAATATTACGCCACGCGATGAAGCGCTCTGAAAGTCCGAATATTTAGAAAGCAAAACCCCGCACGCTTGTGCGGGGTTTTTAGTCGCAGGAATTAAACTTTTACTGAAACATCTCCGGCGAAGTCATGCCTTCAGCCACGCGCGTCACGCTGCCGGTCATCAAAATATCGAAGCCGTCTCGAATCTCGATCTGGATGTCACCACCCGGACAATGCACGGTCACTTTTTTGTCCACCAGTCCAAGTTTGTGCGCCACCGCCGCGCTCGCGCTGCTGCTGCTGCCGCTGGCCAGCGTGTAACCCGCGCCGCGTTCCCAGATTTCAATCTGGATGTTCGCCCGGTCGAGCACTTTTAGAAACTGCACGTTGGTCTTGCGCGGAAAGTTTGGATGCACTTCCAACAGCGGGCCAAATTCATGCGCGAGCTTCGCGCTGATTTCCGGCAGCGGCAGGACGCAATGCGGATTGCCAATCGTCGCCGCGCAGAAGGTAAATTCACGCCCGCCGGCGGAAATCTTTTCGTTGATGACTTCGCGCCTGGCGCCGGTCACGGGAATTTTCTCGCTGTCAAAACTGACCTTGCCCATTTCCACGCGCACCATTTTGCCGCCGTCAAAAACCGTCGAACGCACGATGCCGCCGTCGGTCTGCAACGCAAATTCTTCGTTACCGACAAACTTGATGTCCCAGAGATAGCGCGAAAAAATGCGGACGCCGTTGCCGCTTTTCTCGGCGATGCTGCCGTCGGGATTGTAAATCTTCAGCGCACACTTCGCCGTGGTGGATGGCAGCGGCCCCAGCAAAATGCCGTCCGAACCGACGCCGAAGTTGCGATGGCAAATCGTTTTGACTTGTTCGGTCGTGAGTTGTGCGGACAAATCTTTTGGGTGGATGACGATGTAGTCGTTGCCGAGCGCGTGGTATTTGGTGAAAGTAATTTGCATCTCTCCAAACTAGCAATTGGCGGGCGCGGTGTAAAAACAGAAGTAGATGTCGCGCGAAGAACGCGAAGTTGGCGAAAGATTAAGTTTTTCACCTTCGCTGCCTTCGCGTTCTTCGTGCGACAAGATTTATTTACCTTCGTCTTCCAAGTGGAACTTGTGCAGGAAGCGGTGAACGATGGGCGCGAAGATGATGCCCACGATGCTGATCAACGCGATGCCGCTGTAGAGCGCGTAACAGCCGGCAAAAAGTTTGCCGGCATCGGTCTGGAGCGTGGCGACCGGCCCCATGCCGGAAAGAATCATCGCGGCATTCAAAAAAGCGTCCAGCCACGGCAGCTTTTCAAAACCGTGATAGCCGGTCATGCCAATGCCCAGCGAAACGGCGATGACGATGGCGCCAAGACCGGCGTTGCGCGCGATGCGCCGGTAAAATTCTTTGCGCGGAAGAAGTGGTTTGGTGTGGTGTTCGAACATGGCGTTTTAAGCGGCGGAACCAACCGCCTCCCGCAGATTTTTGAAGCCGGAGGCATTCAGCTTGGCGCGCAAACCGGCGACAATGTGTTTGGCCAGTCCCGGTCCTTCATAGACCAACCCGGTGTAACATTGCACCAGCGACGCGCCAGCGGTAATTTTCTCCCACGCATCGTCCGCGTTGAAAATGCCGCCGACGCCGATGATGGGCAATTTGCCATTCGTCTGTTTGTAAAGATGACGGACGACTTCCGTGCTGCGGGTGCGGAGCGGTTTACCGCTTAAACCGCCGGTCTCGGCGTAAATCTTTTGCAATGCCACATTGTCCGTCTGTGGTCGCGTGATTGTCGTATTGGTCGCCACGATGCCGGCAATCTGACGTGGCACGACCAGTTCTAAAATTTCATCCAACGCCGCGAACGACAGGTCGGGTGCCACTTTGACGAGAATCGGTTTGCGCGTAAAGTTTTCCGCCTGCAACGCGATAAAGATTTCGTCGAGCGCTGTCTTGTCTTGAAGCTGCCGCAAGTTTGGCGTGTTGGGCGAACTGACATTGACGACAAAAAAATCCGCAAGGTCGCGCAGCGCGCGGAAGGAATTGGTGTAATCCTCGGCAGCTTTTTCGAGCGGCGTGATTTTGGATTTGCCGAGGTTGATGCCGACGGGATGCTGCGGCCAAAGACCAGAGTTTTTCCAATCGCGAAGTTTTTGCGCCACCGCTTCCGCGCCGGAATTATTGAAGCCCATGCGGTTGATGACCGCCTCGTCGGGAATGGCGCGAAACATCCGCGGCGGCGGGTTTCCCGGCTGCGCGTGCCAGGTCACGCCGCCCAGTTCCACATGACCGAAGCCCATGGCCGCCCAACCCGGCACGGCGGTCGCGTGTTTGTCCATGCCGGCTGCGAGGCCGACGGGATTGGGAAATTTCAGTCCGAATACTTCCGAGGGCAAGGCCGGCGAACCGTAAATAGACTTCATCACTCCCAGTGCAAAGGAATTGCGGCTGACTCGGGCTAATGTATTTACAGCCTTGTTATGCGCCACTTCCGAATCCTGCCGGAACAGCAGCGGACGAATGAGTTTTTTGTGGAGCCAGCCCATGATTATTTATCGGCTCCATTTTTCTTTGCCGCCGCGCGTTCGCAGATTTGTTTATAAGTGGCCAGAGCGAGCAGCGGCCAGGCGTTGCGATACATATCGTATTTCAGATAGAACACCTTCGGGAAACCGGTGCCGGTCGTTTCGGCCTCGCTCCATGAGCCGTCGGCATTTTGCGTGCGCGCGAGATATTCGATGCCGCGTTTGAGCACGGGATTTTCCGGGTCGTCGAACGCGCACAAGCCCATGACCGCCCACGCGGTTTGCGAGGCGGTGCTGGGCCCCTGCCCTTTGTAAATCGGATCGTCGTAGGTGTTGCAGCGTTCGCCCCAGCCGCCGTCGGCGAGTTGAACGCTTTCCAGCCAGGCTTTGCCGCGCTGGAGCCAGTCTTCGTTCATGTTGTAGTTCAAGGCGCGCATCCCGCGCAACACTTGCCAGGTGCCGTAAATGTAATTCACACCCCAGCGGCCATACCACGAGCCGTCGGTTTCCTGCTGGCGGCGAACGTAATCAATGGCGTCGTGAATCTGCGGATGAGCGTTGTCCCACTTTTCGTAACCGAGCAATTCCAAAATGCGTGCGGTGATGTCGGCGCATTCGGGATCGAGCATCGCGTTGTGGTCGGCGAATGGAACTTTTTCGAGAATATTTTTGGTGCAATCTTTGTCGAACGCGGCCCAGCCACCGTCTTTGCACTGGAACGCCATCATCCATTTCATGCCGCGTTGGAAGCATTCGTCGCGTCGCGCCGGGTTGTCCGTCGGAATTTGTCGGAGCGCGAGCAGCACCATCGCGGTATCGTCCACGTCGGGGTTCCAGGTGTTCTGGTATTCAAACACCCAGCCGCTCGGTTCGACCTTCGCGGGATTTTTGTGAATCCAGTCGCCATAGACACGGATTTCTTTTTCCATCAGCCAGTCGGCGGCGCGCTGCATCTGGGGGTGATCGGCAGGCACGCCGGATTCGCGCAGGCAAATCGTCACGATGGCGGTGTCCCACACCGGCGAGAAGCACGGCTCGATGCGCAGCGTGTCCGTTTCTTGATGTTCCAGCCGTTTCAGTTCGTGCAACTCCCGTTGGAGAATCGGATTGTCGTTTTTGTAGCCAAGCGCCTTGAGTGCGATGACGGAATTAAGCATCGCCGGGAAAATCGCGGCGAGACCGTCGCTGCCTTTGAATCGTTCGAGCATCCATTCTTCGCATTTTTTCAGCGCGATTTTGCGGAACGGATGGATGCTGTGTTCCGCAAACCATTCGGCCAGCTTGTGCAATCGGTCGAGCCACAGGAAAAAATTGCGGAGCGAAATTTTCTCCGGGTCGGGCGCGAGCGCCAGATCGCGTTCGTGATAACCGTCGGGATAGAGTTCGTCCAGCGTCACTGTCACCGGCCGCGTCGGCTTGAAATGATTGATGATGGCCAGCGGCACGATCATCGCGCGCGACCAGTTGCTCATGTCCCAGAAATTCACATGGAACCATTTGCCGATGAGCAGCACTTCGCACGGAATCGTCGGGACATATTCCCACGGATACAGGCCGATGAGCGCGAGATACAGCTTGGAAAAGGTGTTCATGCGCGGCACACCGCCGAGGTGTAGCGCCACTTCGCGCGCCTTGAGCATACGCGGATCCATCACCGGCACACCGGCAAGTTTGAGCGCGAGATAAGCCTTGATGGTGGCATTCACTTCCGACGGGCCGCCGTAGTAGATATTCCAGCCACCGTCCGGCAACTGCATCGCGAAGATATGATTGACTGCTTTACGTTGCCATTCCTTGTCCACGCTGCCGTCCCAGTGATGATAAGCCACCATGTCGGACGCGAGCGTGGAATCCACCATCAATTCACCAACCCAGTAACCTTCCGGTTTTTGCTCGGACAAAAGGTAATTCTGCGACCGCTTGAGCGCGGCCTCCCAATTGGCGATAGATTTTTCTGGCACTTGGGCGCGGGCACTTTCGGCCGGCGCGATTGTGCGAGAATTGCTGTCTGTCAACACGCGCACAATTTGCGGTCTGGCAAAAATTGTGTAAAGAATTTTAGAAGGCGTCGCAGTTCAAAAACAGTTGACGAGTGGCCGCAGGCAGCACGAATAATCGCGCTATTTCTTCCCGCGGCCAAACAACAACCGCAGGCTGTTCATCACCACGATTACCGTGCTGCCTTCGTGGCCAACCACGCCGATAGTCAACGGAATCTTCCCCGCCAGCGCAAAGCACACCAGCACCACCACCGTGCCGAGCGAGATGAATAAATTTTGTCGGATGATTCGCCGCGCCCGCTGGCTCAAACGGAAGGCGGCGAGAAAATTTTCCAGCCGGTCGTGCATCAGCACCACATCCGCCTGCTCCAATGCCGCATCGGAACCGCGCGCGCCCATCGCCACGCCGATGTGCGCGGCGGCCAGGCTGGGCGCATCGTTCACACCATCGCCGACCATGGCAACCTTGCCCCGCCCGCTCAACGCCATGATTTGAAAAACCTTGTCCTCTGGTTTTAATCCGGCACGAACGTCATCCAGATTTAATTTGCTGCGGAGAAAATCGGCCGCAACTTGGTTGTCGCCGGTCAGCACCACGGATTGTAAACCTTCGTCGCGCAATTCCCGGATTACCAACGCGGCCTGCGGCCGGATGTCATCGCGCAGAATGACCCGCCCCAGCAAATCGCCACCAGCAATCCATACTTCCGAAGTGCCCACGTCCGATGGCGGCGCGGCTAATCCGCCCCGTCCAATCTGGGCTTCAACCCACTCGCGTTTGCCGAGAAAAATCGCCTTGCCGGCGCGGCTGGCCTTCAAGCCCTGGCCGGTGACGGATTCAAAACTGTCAAAATCAAGCGCCGCCAGATTTTGCTGTTTGCCGTGGCGCATGATGGCGCGGGCCAGCGGATGGGTGGATAATTTTTCCAGCGAGTAAGCCAGTTGCGCGATTTCTTTTTCGCAACCCGCCGGAAAACTTTCGACAGTTTCCACCCGCAGTTCGCCGGTCGTCAGTGTGCCGGTTTTGTCGAGGCAAACCGTGTTGACCTCGGCCAGTTTTTCCACCGCCGCGCCGCCGCGAAACAAAATGCCGTGCCGCGCGCCAAACGCGATGGCCGCCAGCACCGCGCTCGGAATGGACAGCACCAGCGCGCACGGCGACGAGACGACCAGCAACGTCATCGTGCGGTAGAATGCGCTGTGCGACTCGACCGTGGACTTGAACGCCACCAGGCCGAAACCCAGCCACCAGATAAAAAACATCGCCAGCGAGAGCGCCAGGATGCCGTAGGTGTAAAACGTGCTGAACTTGTCGGCGAACATCTGCGCGGGCGCCTTTTGCTGCTGCGCCTCGCGGATGAGCGTGATGATTTTTTGCAGCGCACTCTCGGCGGCGGGCCGGGCAACCACGACTTCGACCGCGCCCCAGAGGTTGATGGTTCCAGCCAGGGCCAGATCGCCGATTTTTTTCCCCACCGGTTCGGCTTCGCCGGTCAAATTGGATTCGTCGGCGGCGGTAGCGCCTTTGACAATTTCCACATCCACCGGAAACTGTGAGCCGGGCTTGATGACCAACCGCGTGCCGCCGCGCAAATCTTCCACCGGAACTTCGGATTCATTTCCGTTTGCATCAATCGCCGTAGCCGTCTTCGGTGCGTCGCGGAACAGCGAGCGAATCTCCTTTTGCGTCCGGCCCAGTGCGTAATGTTCCAATGCGCCGGAAAACGAAAACAGAAAAAGCAGCGTCGCACCTTCGCCCCAAGCGCCGATACTCGCGCTACCGGCGGCGACGGCCAACATGAGAAAATGCACGTCCAGCGTGCGTTTCTGCAAACGCTCCCAGACTTCCTCGGCGGGAAACCACGCGCCCGCCAGATAACTGGCGATGAACAGCGGAATCCGCGCCGCCGGAAAAACGAACGCCGCCAGCAAGCCAAACACACCGCAGGCGAATGCGAGGGCAAGCTGCCACTTCCATTCGTCAGCATGATCGTGTTCGTCCGCGTGTTCGAGAAACTCGACGTCGCGCTGGACGATTTTCGGAAACGGCAGATCGCGCCAGCGCCAGAACTTCGGCGCGGTGGGACAGGTGACGCGAGCGATGGTCGTCGCGTTGCCTTCGGTGCGGATAACGAGATTTTTCCGGTCGGCGGCCGCGAGCGGAATTGCACAGGTGGCGCAGTCGCTTTTACCCTCGAGCAGCAAACCGCAGCGCAGTGCTGCGGCGTGGGACTGGGTAGCCGAAAGCTCCGCGCTGACGCGGGCGGTGATTTTCTCGACATCCGGCCGGCCCAGCGTGGCCACGGAAATTTTTTTGTGGGCGCGGTCAATCGTCACCGCCTCAAGCGTTGGCTCCTCGGCCAGCGTGTTCAGCATCGTGCGGGCTAAACAGGGGGTATTGGCGGGAGTGGTGGCAGCCATGTTATGAGCTTAAAGACCCAGTTTTTTGAACCGGTTGTTCACTTCCTTGAAATGGAAGTCGAGCGAGCAAAGTTTTTCCAGTTCACCAGCCTTGAACAGCTTTTGCACTTGGGCGTCGAGCTTGAGTTGCTCGACGAAATCCGCGTCGTCGCGGCCAGCGTGTTTGACTTCCCAGGTTTTCATCGCGGCGTCCTGACAAATCTTGTAGGCGGCCTCGCGCGTGAGGCCTTTCTTGATGAGCGCGAGCAAAATGGTTTGCGAATTCCACATCCCCAAACTCAAGCCGAGATTCTTCTTCATGTTCGCGGGATAGACGACGATGCCGTCCATCAGGCGCGTGAGCAGGCCGAACATGTAATCGAGCAGCGTGCAACTATCCGGGAAGATGATACGCTCGACGCTGCTGTGGCTGATGTCGCGCTCGTGCCAGAGGGCGACGTTTTCCAGCGACGCCATCGCGTTGCCGCGCAATACGCGCGCGAGGCCGGTGAGCCGTTCCCAGGTGATGGGATTACGCTTGTGCGGCATGGCGCTGCTGCCCTTCTGACCTTTGGTGAACGGCTCTTCCGCCTCCAAAACTTCCGTGCGTTGCAAATGGCGGAACTCGACCGCCCAGCGTTCGATGCTCGCGCCGACAAGCGCCATCGCGAGTTGAAATTCGGCGTGGATGTCGCGCTGCACGACTTGCGTGGCGATGGGCGCGGGTTGAATGCCAAGCTTCTTGCACACGTAAGCCTCGACGCGCGGCGACAAATGTGCGCTCGTGCCGACCGCGCCGGAAATTTTCCCGACGGCTACGACATCGCGGACGGATTCCAAGCGGCGGAGTGCGCGGGTGAATTCATCGTGCATCAACGCGAGCTTGAGGCCGAAAGTCGTGGGTTCGCCGTGGATGCCGTGGCTGCGGCCCATGCAGGGTGTGAACTTGTGTTCCTTCGCCCGCCGGGCGATGACAGGTAACAACGACTTCACGTCGGCGATGAGGATGTCCGCCGATTGCATCATCTGCACGGCGTAGCAGGTGTCGCCCACGTCGCTGCTGGTGAGGCCGAAATGAAACCAGCGGCTCGCGTTGTCGTTGATGACTTCGGCGACGGCAGTGGTGAAGCCGATGACGTCGTGGTTGAGAACTTTTTCCAACTCGCGCTGGCGGGCAACGAGACCGGGGAGGTCGGCGAACCATTTGTCGCAACCGACTTTGATCTTCTTAAAATCCTTGGCGGGGACGACGCCTTCTTTGACCAACGCTTCGCTGGCGAGGAGTTCGATCTGAAGCCAGATTTTGAGTTTGTTTTCGTCGGTCCAGATGGCCCGCATCTCGGGGCGCGAATAACGCGTAATCATGCCGTCCATTAAAAATGAAAAACGAAGAATTAAAAAGCAGGAAGTGCGTCCCTTCCGGCGAGAGCAAAGGCTATTTCTTTTCCAACCAGTGGGATTGCAGCAGCACATTCGCCACCGTGATCAATCCGCCGCCCACCAGCAGCGGCACGCTCAACGTCTCGTTTGGATAGTTGATGCCGGCCCACGCGGAAATGATTCCCGGCAGAAACAGCGCCAGCACGCTGGCAAACACCGGTTCTGCGGTGTAAACCAACCCGGCTTCGGTGGCGGAAATGTGATGCTGCCAGCGGTTCATCAGAATGAAAGCCCCCAGCGTGCAAAAAAGAACAATCATCGCCAGCAAGCCGCACGCCGGCAGCGAGGTGTAAAGCCGGAAACATGCGGACACACTGGGAGCCGTCAGCGCCAGCACGGGCAGCGTGAATAGGCCGGAAGCAAAGAGCATGATGGTGGTGAGGCATTGCGGACGGTTTCCTCGGAAGCGGGGATGTTCCAGGCAAAGAATTTGCGCCACAAACACCACCGAGGCGGCCACCGTCTCCAGTTCGCCGCGCCCGAGCTTCAGATCGCGAAAGTCCAACCGCACCAGCACCGCCATGCCGATGAGCACCAGTGCGCCGCAGATGAAAATCTTTTGCGATGGAAAATGTTTCCGGCGCAGCGCCAACCACACCGGAATCAGGACGCAATATAATTGGGTCAAAAAGGCAGACGTCGAGGCCGAGGTGTAGGCCAGACCATCCATCTGCAAAAGAATCCCGCCGGCAGTGAACAATCCCAGCCAGAGCCCCTGCTCCACTTCCAGACGATTGACGGTTCTGACCGCCGTCCAGGACAGGCAGAACATCAAGGTGCCGGCGATCAAAAACCGGGACACGACGCTCAACGAACTAATAAACCAACTGCCGGCGTCCGGCAGGATTTGCTGTTGAATCAGCAGCAACGCCTTCATACCCGGAAAGCTGAAGCTCCAAAACAGGGCGCAGAGCACCAGCATTTGCAAGGCTCGGCGGCGAAGAGAGGGATTGGGCATGAGGTGATTGCGGCTTTAGCGCGAAGCCATTTTTTTTCGCGCAGCCTCGAGCACCGCGCGTTCCCGCGCCGTCAGGCTTTGGATGCCGTTCGCGGAAATTTTGTCGAGAATCGGATCCACTTCGCTGACCACAAAATCGGCGACCGGATTTTCCTCCAACGGTTCCAACTTGGGGCGGCGCGATAATTTATTTTTTGCCGGACGCAGTGCGCCGCTCAAATGTGTCCAGTCACCTTGCATTATTTTCCGCACGAAGAACCAACCCATTGCCATACCGCCAAGGTGCGCGGCGTGCGCAACACCAGGTTCAGCAGGAACAATGATATAAAATAAAGCAACAACCACGGCGACCCACACAAGGTGCTTTGTTTTGACTGGTATGATGAAAAACATCAGCATTTCAGCAGTCGGCTCTAATACTGCAAGTGCCGCGAGTAGTCCAAATACCCCTGCTGAAGACCCCACCACAGGTATGCCAAATATATTTGGAAAGATTAAACCTAATAAGGTCTGAAAAACTCCACCAATCATACCGCTTGTAATATAAAGCAAAAAGAACCGCTTGCGGCCAATCAATCCCTCAACCGCCCGGCCGAGAAAAAACAGAGCCAGCATGTTGCCCACAAAATGCCACCGGCCTATATGTAAGAACTGAAAGGTAATAAACTGCCAGATATATCCGTGAGATAGCCCTTCGTCGCTTAGCGCACAAAATTTAAAGACTTTTAAGAAGCCTTCCAAATTGTAGGCCTTATTAATTTCCAACAAAACGAAAACCAACAGGTTGACTACTAGTAACACCACCGTCCCCGACCAGCGCGGCTGGAAACGCGGTCGCCAGCCGGAGTCATTATATTCTGGCTGCCGCATATAGTCGCGATCTTCAAGCATGGCAAAATAATAACCGTCAAATCGGTTTAATCAATGTTGGCCGTCCGCTGGGTGGCCGTGCGCAAGCACCACCAGAACATCCGTTCCCGGCCTTCGCGATTCGGATACGAACGCGGCACCCAATCCGCCAGCAGTTCGCAGTGCAGCGAAAAGCGCGCCAGCAATTCTTCCCGCGTGACGGGAAACGGCGGTTCGCCCTCACAATCAAGATAATTCACCGCCAGATAATTTCCGCCCGGCTTGAGCCAGCGCAACACGGCGCGGACATAATCATCGCGCTCGGCTGGATGAATGGCGCAGAACAAGGTGTGTTCAAAAAGCCAGTCAAACTTGCGCGGCGGTTCGTCGCGCAAAAAATCAGCCAGTTGAAACTTGGCAGATAGCCCGGCGGCTTTCGTCTTTTCCTCGGCTAACTGGATGGCACTCGGCGCCAGGTCGAAACCAAAAGCCTCAAATCCAGCCGCGGCAAAGGCGCGGACATCATGTCCGGTGCCGCAGCCGGGCACGCAAACGCTGCAGCGTGGCTGCGACGCCCCCGTCGCAAAAGATGGTGTGGCGACGGAGGCATCGCCGCCACTGATGTTTGGGTGAGCCGCCAAAAAATCCACCAAGCCGGGCGATGGCGCGCCCTTCTCCCATTGCATATCGCCGGTTTGGTAACGGTGCTCCCAGTAATCGCGTGACATAAGTCAACCGGCCACCAAGCCGTCTATCAGTTGAATCACGCGCGGCGCAGCGGCGGCGACCTTCGCATCGTGAGTGGCGATGACTAATGTGGTTTGCTTTTCCGTGCGCAGCGATTGGAGTAGCTCCATGATTTCAGCGCCGGTGTGCGAATCCAGATTGCCGGTTGGCTCATCGGCCAGCAATAACTCCGGCTCATTGATGAGTGCGCGGGCAATGGCGACGCGCTGCTGCTCGCCGCCGGAAAGTTCAGACGACTTGTGGTCCAGCCGCCCCGCCAGGCCGACGCGAGCGAGCAACTCCCCTGCCCGCTTCGCCGCCTGACCGGCATTGATCCGGGCGACGCGTGCCGGCAAACAGACATTTTCCAGCGCCGTCAGTTCCGGTAACAGATGATAGGCTTGAAAAACAAAACCGACACGATGGTTGCGGAAATCGGTGAGTTGCCGGTCTGAAAAAGTCGCCAGGTTCCGGCCGTCGAAAATAATTTCGCCCGCGTTTGGCGTGTCGAGGCCACCGATAAGATGCAGCAGCGTGCTTTTACCGGTGCCAGACGCGCCGCGCAAGGCCACGAAATCGCCGCGCGCAATCGTCACATCCACGCCGCGCAGGACTTCGAGCGAGCGCTTGCCCATGACGTAGGTTTTCTTGAGTCCGCGCGCGGACAGTAGCGGTTCACTCATAACGTAGCGCCTCCACAGGTTTCAGGCTGCCGGCACGCACCGCCGGCAGCAGACCGCCTAAAATACAGATAACAAAGGAGCCGATACAAATCACCGCCACATCGCTCGTCGTGATGAGCGCGGGCAATTCGCCGAAACCATAGACGGACGCCGGAAACAATTCCCAGCCGGTCGAGCTGCGCATGAAGTGCAAAAATTCATTCCGATACGTCACCGCCAGCATGCCCAAGCCGTAACCGGATGCCACGCCGATGACACCGATGATGGCGCTCTGGCCTAGAAAAATGCTGGAGATTTGCAGCTTCGATGCGCCGAGCGCCTTGAGCATCCCGATCTCGCGTGTCTTCTGGATGACGAACGTGATTTGCGCGCTCAAAATGCACAACGCCGCCACCAGCACGATGAAAAACAGCAGGTAAAACATCACATTCTTCTCCACCACCAGCGCGTTGAGAATGCCGGAACTCTGCTCCATCCACGTCGTCACGAAATAATTTTCGCCGAGCGTGGATTTCAATTCCGCCTTCACCACGCCGGCCTGATAGGGATCGTTCAACACCACGAACAGGCCGTGAACCGAGTCGTTCAAATCATACAGATCCTGCGCGTTATCGAGCGCGGTGACGATGACGCGGGCGTTGTATTCGTAATAGCCGGCATCAAAAATGCCGCGCACTTCGTAATCGTCCGGCAGAATGGCCTCATCTTTTTTCGCGTCGTGCGCCGCCTTCATCTTCTTGATCTGACGGGCGGAATAAACCGAAAGATGATCACCCACCCGCAAATGCAAAGCGCTCGCAAAATCCACGCCGACAATCAGACCGCGGCCGCTCAAATCAAATTTTCCGGAAATGATGTTCGACGACAGGCGGCCCTCCCGACTCTCGGCGACCGGGTCAATCCCGCGCAGCATCGGTGCGTCTTGCAGGGCGGGACGATTCGTATCGCCTTCCGTTTCCACCAGCACCGGCCCGAAAACAAAGGGCGAAACGCCTTTCACCGCCGGATGCAGCGCAATTTTATCGGCCACGGCGGCATAATTTTTCAGCGTGCTGCCAGCCTGCGAAACCGTGAGGTGCGCGTTGAAGCCAAGAATTTTGTCCCGCAAATCGTGATCAAACCCGCTCATCACGCTGATCACGATGATGAGCACCGCCACGCCAAGCGCCACGCCGAGGACGGAAATGAGCGTGATGACCGAGACGAAAGTCCGTTTGGGCCGCAGATAACGCAGCGCCAGGAAAAGTTCAAACGGCAGTCGAGACATTGTTTAAGCCTAAAGACGCGCGGCGGCGGTGTCAATTTTTGACGGCAACAGACAGCGGTCTCCTTCTACCGGCGGCAAAAAGCTTCCGGCTTTTTATTGCTCGACAACGATGCCGGCAGAAAATAACGTCAAACCCATGGTGCCACTCGGGAAAAACAGCCAGCGATCCAACGGCCGAGCCAATGCGGATTCAGCCATTGCCAACGTCCGCAAGCTCAACCGCCATCGGATAGGCTGCAAAACTTCAATACTCTGTTAGGCATACTACGTCATGCGCCGATTTTTACATCTGCTTGCAGTTGGCCTGAAGGCTGGCGGGATTTTGGGCGCTGTTTTTTTAGCTTTGTGGTTTGCGATTTGTTTCATCTGTCTCATATTTGACTTCATACCATCTGGCGAGAAGTTCCGAGCTACTTTTTTTGATTCGTCTGTTGGTCATGTGGTTGGGTTTTATCTTTATAGCGGGCTGTATCTATTTTTGATTGCCAGCATGCCATTGGGTCTGATTTATTCGTTTTGTATTTATAGCTGGCGTCGGAGGCAGGCGTGAAGCATTTAGATTATAGCCGTATGTTTAGTTTCACATTTGTAGTGCGACAAAA
This sequence comes from uncultured Verrucomicrobia subdivision 3 bacterium, assembly GCA_903861445.1. Taxonomy (GTDB): domain Bacteria; phylum Verrucomicrobiota; class Verrucomicrobiia; order Limisphaerales; family UBA11358; genus UBA11358. The sequence continues at coordinate 1,485 of CAIOUK010000228.1, read as the reverse complement.
TGGTTGCATTAACCATAATCAAGCATGAAGACTTGGATGCTCTACGCCTTGATTTCCATGGTGTTTGCCGGGTTCACCTCGGTGATCGCCAAGCTGGGATTGGCGGGCATTTCCAGCGAACTGGGGCTGGCCGTGCGCACCTGCTTTGTCTTCGTCTTTGTGCTCGCCTTCGCGGCGGTTACCGTCCCCGGCAGCCAGTTGGCGGCGTTGGGCCGCAGCCATTTTCTCTGGCTCGGACTCTCCGGCCTCACCACGGCTTTTTCGTGGGTCTTCTATTACAAGGCCATCAAGGAGGGGCAGGTTTCCACCGTCGCGCTCATTGACAAGGGCAGCATGGTGGTCGCCGTTTTGCTCGCCGCCGTCATCCTCAAGGAACAGCTGACCCTCCGCACTCTGGCGGGCGCGGCCCTGATGGTGGCCGGACTGCTGGTCATCGCCCGCAAATAATCCCGTCGTGTCGTTGCGGCGGGCGGAGGCAATTCGCCGGCAAAAGCGAAACGGCGTGGAAAAAGTTCCGCGCCGTTCGTTGTTTTCGTAAAGGATTAGTGCTTGTGCCGGCGCTTCACGTTGAGCTGCGTCGTGGCGTGGATGAGCGCGGCATGAACCGTCGCGGATTCCTCGTCGGTCAGCTTCTGCGCGAGCCGCGTCTCGGCCGCTCGCTGCGCGTCCGCCGCGCGCGCCTCGTCAATCTCGTCGGCCTTGATGGCCATGTCCGTCAGCACCGAAACCTTTTCGCCCGTGATCTGCACGAAACCTTCGCCGACGGCGAGGTAGATATTTTGACCGTTCTTGCGTGCGGTGATTTCACCGGCGGCGAGCTGCGTCATCACCGGCATATGCTGCGGATAAATGCCCATCTCGCCGTCCACGCCGGTGAGCGTCACCATCTCCACGTCGGCGGAAAAGACTTTCGCCTCCGGCGTGACGATTTCAAGTTGGAGCGTGGCAGCCATTAGCTTTCTTTGATCTCGTCAATGCCGCCCTTCATGTAGAAATTCTGTTCCGGCACGTCGTCGTGCTTGCCTTCGAGGATTTCCTTGAACGCGCGCACGGTTTCCGCGACGGGAACCTGCTTGCCTTCGCGGCCGGTGAAAACCTGCGCGACAGTGAATGGCTGGGACAGAAAACGCTGGATTTTGCGGGCGCGATAGACGGACGTCTTGTCTTCGGCGGAAAGTTCGTCCATGCCGAGAATCGCGATGATGTCCTGCAAATCTTTGTAGCGCTGCAAAACCTTCTGCACGCCACGCGCCACGTCGTAATGTTCCTGGCCGACAAATTCCGGCGCGAGCGCGCGGGAGCTGGACGACAGCGGATCCACGGCGGGGAAAATGCCGAGTTCCGCGATGGATCGTTCGAGCACGATGGTCGCGTCCAAATGCGCGAAGGTCGTGGCCGGCGCGGGGTCGGTCAAGTCGTCCGCCGGCACATACACGGCCTGGAAGCTCGTGATGGAACCCTTCTTGGTCGAGGTAATGCGTTCCT
>CAIOUK010000227.1 GCA_903861445.1 uncultured Verrucomicrobia subdivision 3 bacterium | reverse complement strand
GCTTTGAGCATGGCGGCGGTTTCGGTGGCGTTCGGGCCGATGTGGCGGCGGGCAAATTGATCGGGATGTTCGAGAGATTTGGCGTTCAAAGTCATTTGGTAAAATTAGAGAAGGCAATGAAAAAAAGCGAGTTGGATTTGTTCGCAAAATGGTCGGCTCGGATTTTTTGCTGGCACAACGGGTTTGGTTGGCAAGTCTAAACTGCCACAACTAATGGTGTTTTTGTGCTGAAAAAACCGTAGTTTCGCATTGTGAAAATCAGGGGGTTTTCATACATTTTTGGCATTCGTTGCCGCACCACATTTTACCCGGAATTGCACTATAACTATGTCCAGTATTTCTGAATTGCCTGAAGAAAAAAACGTGTCGCCGGACAAGATTGCCGATGGCAATTACGACGCTTCTAAACTGTCTTCGCTGAAGGGACTCGAAGCCGTCCGCAAAAAACCCGGCATGTATATCGGCGGCACGGACGAGCGAGCGTTGCACCATTGTGTCTCGGAAGTTTTGGACAATTCCGTGGACGAGCATCTCGCGGGGCATTGCTCGCGCATCGAAGTAACGATTCATGTGGATGGCTCGATTTCCATCCGCGACGACGGGCGCGGCATTCCGGTGGACATCAACAAGGATTCCGGCCTGCCCGGCGTGGAGCTGGTGCTGACGACGCTGCATTCCGGCGGCAAGTATGGTCAGGGCGGCTACAAATTTTCCGGCGGCACACACGGCGTCGGCGCGAAATGCGTGAACGCCGTCAGCGAATGGTTTGAAGTCGAAGTCTCGCGCAACGAGCAGGTGTATCACATGGAGTTCGAGCGCGGCAAGACGGTGAAAAAGCTCGAAGTCATCGGCAAATCCAAAAAGACCGGCACGTTGATCACGTTTCTGCCAGACAAGGAAATCTTCCGCGAGACGGTGGAGTTCAAGACCAACATCATCGCGCAACGTCTGCGCGAACTGGCGTTTTTGAATTCGGGTTTGGAAATTGTTTTCGCCGATGAACGGCAGACGGCAGCGGAGCCGGAAACGTTTTACTACAAGAACGGCGTCGAGGAATTCGTCAAGCAGCTCAACAAGAGCAAGGAGCCGCTGCATCCCAAGCCGATTTCGTTCCGCAAGGAAATGAAGGAAAAGCTGGATGATAAGGAGATCGAGGTTCACGTCGAGGTCGTGCTGCAATACAACGACAGCTACAACGACCAGGTGCTGTGCTACACCAACACGATTCACAATCCCGATGGTGGCACGCATCTTTCCGGCTTCCGCAGCGCGGTAACGCGCGCCATCAATCAATACGCCAAGGCGAATGAGATTCTGAAGGAGAAAGACCCGCAGATTACCGGCGACGACGTGCGCGAAGGTTTGACGGCGGTGATTTCCGTGAAGCACAGCGATCCGAAATTTGAATCGCAGACGAAGGTGAAACTGCTGTCGCCGGAAGTGGAACGCATCGTCGGCTCGATCAGCTACGAAGGTTTGATGAGTTATTTCGATGCGAATCCGCCGATTGCCAAGCGCATCATTGATAAGGGGCTCACGGCCGCGCGTGCCCGCGAGGCCGCGCGCAAGGCGCGCGAAGCCGTCCGTAAATCCGCGCTGACCGGCGGTGGTCTGCCGGGCAAGCTGGCGGATTGTTCAGACCGCGACCCGGAGAACACCGAGCTTTACATCGTCGAAGGCGACTCCGCCGGTGGCTCCGCGAAACAGGGACGCGACCGTAAGTTTCAGGCGATTCTGCCGATTCGCGGCAAGCTCATCAACGTGGAGAAAGCGCGGTTGGACAAGGTGCTTCAGAATAATGAAATTCGCACGATGATCACCGCCATCGGCACGGGCATCGGCGATGGCGAAGGCGAAGGCGCGTTCAATCTGGAAAAGCTGCGCTACCACAAGATCATCATCATGACGGACGCCGACGTGGACGGTTCGCACATCCGCACGCTGCTCCTGACGTTTTTCTATCGCCAGATGCCGCAGCTTGTGAAGCAGGGATTTGTTTATATTGCGCAACCGCCGCTCTACTCCATCACGCGCAAGAAAAAGACCGATTACATTGACGACGATGTGCAGTTGAATCGGATTCTTTTGCAGAACGGCGTGGAAGAAGTGAAGTTGAAAAATCTCGCCGACGGAAAAGAATTTAATCCAAAGCAGCTCGAGGAAATTTTGGCGCTGCTCGAATCGCTGGACAAGCACGCAACCTACATCAAGCGGCTCGGTGGTGACTTTGCCGATTATGTCGAGAAGCGCGCGAAGGACGGCACGCTACCGCAGTTCATGGTCAAGGTGCGCGATGGCAACAGCGACACCGTGCATTATTTCATCACCAACGAGGAGTTGGAGGAATTCAAGCTGGCCAACAGCGACCTGTTCAGCAGCGACACCGAGGTGCGCAAGAAGGACGGTCCGACGCGCCGCGCGAAAATTTCCAGCCTGCATCTCGAAGGCAAGGCCATTGCGGATTTGCTTGGTAAGCTTTCCAAAAAAGGTCTCGCGGTGGATCACTACGCCGCGCAGGACAAGCCGTTGTTTGAGCTGACCGAGGGTGAAGGCGAGCGCGCGACGGTGACGCCGTTGTTCTCCATTCCTGAAATTCTCAACGGCGTGAAAAACGTCGGCAAAAAAGGCATCCAGATGTATCGCTTCAAAGGTCTCGGCGAAATGGACGCGAAGGAACTTTTCGAGACGACGATGAATCCGGTCAACCGCAAGCTGCTGCGCATCGAACTGACCGACGCGATTGAGGCCGAAGAAATGTTCGTGCGGCTCATGGGCGATGAAGTCGAGCCGCGCCGCCAGTTCATCGAAGACAACGCGCTGAACGTCCGCAATCTCGACGTTTAATTTACTTTAACTTTTCCCGAAACCGTATCATGCCAGACGAAATTGAACCGAATCAACCGCCACAAACGCCGGAACAAAAACCGAGCGGCGGCGCTTACACACAGGGCGAAAAGATTTCCAAGATCAACGTCGCCGACGAGATCAAGAACTCGTTCCTCGACTATTCGATGTCCGTCATCATTTCGCGCGCGTTGCCCGATGTGCGCGACGGGCTCAAGCCTTCGCAGCGCCGCATTTTATATGCGATGGAAAACCTGTCGCTGTTTCCGGGGCGCAAGCACATCAAGTGCGCGAAAATCTGCGGCGACACCTCCGGTAACTATCATCCGCACGGCGAAGCGGTGATTTATCCGACGCTTGTCCACATGGCGCAGCCCTGGGCGATGCGCGAGAAACTCGTGGATGGCAAAGGGAATTTTGGTTCCGTGGAAAACGATCCGCCGGCGGCAATGCGTTATACCGAGGCGCGGCTGACGCATCTGGGCGCGGCGCTGATGCAGGACATGGAGAAGGATACGGTGGATTTCGTTCCGAATTACGACGAGCGTCTCACCGAGCCGAAGGTGTTTCCGGCGGCGTTTCCGAACCTGCTCGTCAACGGCGGCACCGGTATCGCGGTCGGCATGGCCACGAACATGGCTCCGCACAATCTCGGCGAAGTCGTGGATGGCATCTGCGCGCAGATTGACAAGCCGGAGATTACGATTCCCGAATTGATGAAATTCATCAAAGGGCCGGATTTTCCGACGGGCGGATTTTTGTGCGGCGTCGAGGGCATCAAAAATTATTTCACGACCGGCAAAGGCAGTTTGAAATTGCGTGGCCGCATCGGCGTCGAGGAAATGAAGGGCAACCGCGAGCAGTTGGTCATCACGGAAATTCCGTTCAACGTTAACCGTGCCGCGCTCGAAGAACAAATCGCTAATTTGGTCAACGAAAAGATCATCACGGAAATCTCCGCGATGCGGAACGAGTCGGACGAACATTGCCGCCTCGTCATCGAATTGAAGCGCGACGGCGTGCCGAAGGTCGTCATCGCCAAGCTTTTTCAACACACACAACTGGAGGTTTCGTTCAGCGTCAATGCGCTGGCGATTGATCATGGCCGGCCGAAGACGCTCAATCTCAAAGAAATCATCCAGTGCTACATCGAGCATCGTCGCGAAGTGATTTTGCGCCGCACGCGCTTTGAATTGAAGAAGGCCGAGGAGCGCGCTGAACTGCTGGAAGGCTACATTCTCGCGCTATCGAACCTTGACGAGTTCATTCACATCATCCGTTCGAGCAAAACGCGTGACGAGGCGAAAATCAAATTGCTCGCGTTCGAATGGAGTCGCGCGCAGGTTGAGAAGTGGGGCGTGCTCATCCGGTCAGAAAGCCGGCTGGAGGCGGGCCGCTACGCGCTGACCGAGCGGCAGGTGGACGCGATTCTGGATCTGCGCCTGTATCAGTTGACCGGTTTGGAAATCGACAAGATTGACCGCGAATACAAGGCGTTGATCGAAGTCATCAAAGACTTGCTCGACATTCTTGCGAAGGAATCGCGCGTGATGGCGATCATCAAAGCCGAGCTTCAGGCCATCAAGGAAAAACACGCCACGCCGCGCAAAACGGAAATCGTGCCGGACGAAGGCGAAATCGCCATCGAAGATTTAATCGCGAACGAAGGTGTCATCATCACGCTCACGCACAACGGCCTGCTCAAGCGCACGAACGTTTCGCAATATCGCGCGCAACGTCGCGGCGGCAAAGGCGTCATCGGCATGACGACGAAGGAAGGCGAGACCGAGGCGGACAATGATTTTGTCGAGCATCTGTTCACCGCGAGCACGCACGACTACCTGATGTTTTTCACCAACAGCGGTCGCGTGTATGTCGAGCGTGTGCATGAAATTCCCGACATGGGTCGCGCCGCGAAGGGTAAAAGCATCGCGAACCTGCTTGAACTCAAGGAAGGCGAGAAAGTTGCCGCGCTCATCCGCATTTTGTCGAAGACCGACGCGGATAAGAAAGACGTGACGTGGTCGCAGCCCGGAGAATTGTTCTTCGCGACACAGCAGGGCACGGTGAAAAAAACGTCGTTGAGCGATTTTTCCAACGTTCGCAAAGGTGGCATTATCGCCATCGGCATCGAGCCGGGCGACACGCTGATTGACGTGAAGCTCACGCGCGGCAGCGCGGACGAGAGCGACCCCGGCGACGATGTTATCCTCATTACCAAAGAAGGCATGAGCATCCGCTTCCACGAGACAGATGTGCGCTCAATGGGACGCGCGGCGGGCGGTGTGCGCGGCATCATGTTGGAAAAAACCGACGCGCTCGTCGCGGCGGCCATTGTTGTTCCCGATTCGGCGTTGCTCGTCGCCGGCGAAAACGGCATCGGCAAGCGCACCGGCTTTGACGAATACCGCATTCAATCGCGCGGTGGCAAAGGCATCATCACCATGAAAACCGGTGACAAAACCGGCGGAGTGGTCGGCGCGCTCACGGTGAAGGACACGGATGAAATCATGTTGATCACCGTCGGCGGCCAAATGGTGCGCATTGGTGTCGGTGGCATCCGCGAAGCCGGCCGTAACACGATGGGCGTGAAACTCGTCAACCTCGACGCGGGTGACAAACTCCAAGCCATTGCACAGGTCATCAGTGAAGACAGCGAAAGTGTTGTTAGCGAAAATCCGGTGGTGCCGTAATTTGAACGGGCTGGGCGGGAAGTCCAACGCCGTCGTCTGACGATTTATGAACGCGATCAAAACAGCCGTTCTGTCCGTCGCAATGGTTGTGGCGGGCATTATAAATTCTGCCGCCCAAACCAAGGTCGTCACCGTCACCAATTTTGTGACCGTTGTGATTACCAATGTGGTGACCGTCACTAATATTGTTTCCGTCACGCCGCCGCCCAATGCTGCGCTTTCTTCAGTGACAATGTCATCGGCGGTCATGCCGGAATCGTCGAAGTATCCGTGGAAAAGCTCCGTGTCCGCCGGCTTGACGCTGGCGCGCGGCAATAAAAACGCGACGATGTTCACGGCAGATTTTCAGACGCAGAAAAAAACGCCGTTCGACGAGTATCACCTTGGCCTGGGCGCGGCTTATGGGGAACAAAACTCGGTTGAGACCGTCAATAACTACAAAGTGTTTGGCCAGTGGAACCATTTGTTCACGCCGCGCTTTTTCGGCTACCTGCGCACGGAGGGGTTGCGCGATTCGATTGCCAATTTGGATTACCGGCTGACGCTGGGGCCGGGTGTCGGCTATTATTTAATCAAAGGGACGAACACCACGCTGGCGTTGGAAGCCGGTAGCGCGTTTGAATTTCAACGGTTGGGTGGTGAAGATCAGACGTTTGTCACCGCGCGGCTGGCCGACCGGTTTGAGCACAAGATCAGCGACCGCGCCCGGCTATGGCAGTCCGTGGAAATTTTGCCGCAGGTGGACAAATTGGAAAACTACGTCATCAATTTTGAAATCGGGGCGGAAGCGGCCATTACCAAATCCTTCAGTCTGAAAACGTATTTCGACGACACTTACGCCAACCGCCCGGCGGCCGGTCGTTTGAAAAACGACGCCAAATTGGTCGCTGGCGTCGCCTACAAATTCTAAAATAAATCACGGTGCCAGCCGCTCGATTTTCCAAGTGCCGTCCGGCTGGCGGGAATAACTGAAACGATCGTGCAACCGGCTCGGCCGGCCTTGCCAGAATTCAATCCGTTCCGGCTGCAAAATAAATCCGCCCCAATTCGGCGGCAGGGGAATGTCGTTGGGAAATTTTTTCTCCAATTCTTGCCACCGTGACTCGAGCCACGTTTGGTCTGGCACCGGCTTGCTTTGGTCGGAAGCCCAGGCCCCAATTTGGCTGCCGCGTGGGCGCGATTTGAAATATGCCTCCGATTCGGTGGTGGGCAGCTTGGCGACACGGCCCGCTACGCAAACTTGTCGTTCCAGTTCCGGCCAGAAAAAAGTCAGCGCGGCGTTGGGATTCTCCGCCAGTTCGCGGCCTTTGCGGCTGTCATAATTGGTGAAAAATATGAAGCCGCGTTCATCCACCGTTTTGAGCAGCACGGTGCGAGTTGAAGGCTTGCCATCTTTATCCACCGTCGCGAGGGTCATTGCGTTGATATCGGCAGGACGATGATTGCAGATGGCGCTCCACAGTTTGTAGAGCGCTATGCCGATTTTGCGCCCGCGGCTCAAAGACTTTTCGCCTGTCGCCTCGCGGAACCAAGCTGCAAACTGCGTCAGGGGATTCGCGTCCAGCGCCGCCCGGTCGAGCGCGCCGCGCCGATAATCTTCACGGAAATCACCAAGGTTCATTTTACATCCCCCGGAAAGCAGTCAGCCCAAGCACGATCAAAAACAAGTCGAACGCCAGCCGCACCGTGCAGCCGATTCGGACAATCTTGTCGTTGGCGGTGAAAAATTCCAGCCAGTCGCGCAATTTCCACGGCGTGATGGTGAACCAGATGCCCGCGAGGACGAAGGCGTAGGCGAGGACTTGGTTGACCAGCACGAACGGCGATTCGCCGAGATGCGGCCGGCCAGTGTCCACCATCAGTCTTGCCAGCAGCATAAAAATCACCGCCAGCGCGCGGACGGCGAGAAAGTCGCGGACAAAAATGCACGCGCCCACGCCGACCGCCGCGAAGCCGACGAGCATTGCCGACTTGTAGGCCGAGAAATCTGCGATCGGCTCGTTATTCACGTTCCACGCAAACCAGCCGGTCGCAATCAGCATCAGCACAATGCCAGCGGGATAATTGCGCGGAAATTTGCGGAAGAAGGCGGTGAACCCTTTGGGGTTCATCAGACCGTAAATCTGCGCTACGCTCAATCCGGCACCGAGCACGATGGACAGCAATGACAGGGACAATTTCATTTTTTAAATTAAATCACGAATTCAACCGGATGGACACGCAGAAATTAAAACGGTGGCGGAAATTTTCAGGATTTCACCACCGGCATGCCGATGAAGTCCATGCCGATCAGGCAGACATCATCGTCAAATTCACCGCTCACGGCAAAGCCGCGAATCACCTGAAGCAGTTCATCAAACAGGATGCCCGGCGGATGATTGATGAGATTTTTCACATCGAGCGTCAGGCGTTCTTGCGAATAAAGTTCCTCGTTTTCACCCTGGACTTCGTAGAGGCCATCGGTGAACAGCATCAGGAAATCGCCGGGGGACAGCGTGGTTTCGCTGGTCGCGTAGGGCGGGTCTTCAAACAGTCCGAGCGCGGGCTGGCTGCGGCCCGAGGCATTGATGAGCGGTTCGACCCGGTTGAGCGAACGTCGGATGACCAGCGGCTTCGGGTGCCCGGCATTCGCAAAGCGAAGCAGGCCGGTGCGGCAATCGGCCACGGCATAAAATCCCGTCGTCAACATCGGCGAACCGGTGTTTTTGAGGATGCTGCACAAATCGTAATTCAGCTTGCGGAGAAAACTGCCGGGGTCGCGCGCGAGCGGCTTGAGTTCTTCTGAAAGCGCGCGAATCATCGCCGTCACCAGCGCGGCACGCACGCCATGGCCGGTAACGTCGCAGATGAACACGCCGACCTCGGTTTCGGAAATCGCCGAGACGCTGAAGAAGTCGCCGCTGACGGATTCCGCCGGTTCGTAACGGTGCACGAATTGAAACGCGCTTTGCTCGATTGGCACGCTTGGTGGAAAAGCCGGATATTGCTGCGGCAGCATGGTGAGCTGGATTTCGCGCGCGGTGCGGAGATTTTCCTCCATGAGCGCGTTCTTGGTGCGCAGCTCCTCGCGGCTGCGGGAGAGTTCGCTGGTGGCACGGCGAATTTGTTCCTCGGCGCGTTTGCGTTCGGTGATGTCCTCGACGGTGCCTTCGTAGTAAAGCAGTTTGCCCTGGCCGTCGCGGACGGCGCGGCAATTTTCGGCTATCCAAATGATCGTGCCGTCCTTGCGGTAGATGCGTGATTCGAAGCCGCTCAGCGTGTCGTTCTCCTGCATGAGCCGGACAAATTCCTCGCGGCGACCGTGCTCGACGTAAAGGCTGCCGGCGATGTCCTTGATGCTCGCCATCAATTCCACCGGCGAGCTGTAGCCGTAAATCCGCGCCAGCGCGATGTTCGCCAGCAGATAATGCCCGTTCACCGTGGTGCGGAAAATACCTTCCACGAGATGGTCGAACAGGCCGTAGTAATTATTTTTTTCCTCGACGAGTTCGATCCGCTCCTGTTGGCGGGCGATGGAGCAATGGATGGTGTGTCGCAGGGTTTCAGCGGACAAATGGTTGCGTCCCAGATAATCCTGCGCTCCGCTGAATACCGCTTCCGCCAAAAATTGCTCATCTTCGCTCGGCCCAATGACAATGACCGGCTGGCGCGGCGCCTTGGTGGTGAGGGAAGTGATCTGGAACAGCGCGGCGGTGTTGGCACTGGTAATCTCAAAGAGGATGGCGTGGAAATTATTGGTGGCCACCATTGCCAGCCCTGCGTCAGCCGAGGGTTCCGCCGTCAACTCGACATCGTTGGCAGCGCAAAGCAACAGCTCGCTGATGCGTTGCTTCAATTCCGTATCGCCGCTGATCAGCAAAATTTTGAGTGGGCTGTTTTCCATGCCGTTTCCGTCTGTTGAAAATACCGTTTCCGCGCCAACCCGCAAGCGCGCGTTGCGCGAGCAGTTGGCGTTTCAACTTTTCATCGCGCTGATCCGTGCTATCTTGACCGCCGCCTCATGCCCAGTGTTTTCATCAAAACTTACGGTTGCCAGATGAACGAGCGCGACAGCGAAGCCGTCGCCGCGCAGCTCGTCGCCAAGGGTTATTCGCTGGCCAAATCCGAGTCCGCCGCCGATGTCGTTTTGCTGAACACCTGCAGCGTGCGCGATTTGGCCGAGCAAAAAGCCATCAACAAGATGAAAAATTTGGTCGGCACCGCGCGGAGCGAGAAGCGTGAGCAGATTGTCGGATTCATGGGCTGTATGGCGCAAAGTCGCGGCCAAGAACTGATAGACAAATTGCCGGATGTGGATTTGGTGCTCGGCACGCAGAAATTTCATCGCGCGGCCGAATATCTTGACGAACTCCTTGCCGGCACGCGCAAAAAAATTGTGGACACCGCCGCCGAGGCCAAGAGCGAGGCCGCCATCCGCGAGCATCTGGTGAACGGCAGTGCCAAGACTTCCGTGTCCGCTTTCGTTAGCATCATGCAAGGCTGCAACCAGCATTGCACCTTTTGCATCGTGCCGGCGACGCGCGGCGAAGAGCGCAGCCGCACGATTCCCGACATCGTTGCCGAATGCCGCGAACTTGTTTCGCGCGGCGTGAAGGAAATCACTTTGCTCGGCCAGATTGTAACGAGTTTTGGCAAACGCGACATTCCTGCGCTCGACGGTAAATCTGCTTTCGTCCAGTTGCTCGCCGCCGTTCACGAAATCGAAGGTTTGGAACGCATCCGTTTCACCTCGCCGCATCCCAAAGGTTACGGTGATGATTTGGTGGAAGCCTACGCGCGGCTGCCCAAGCTGTGCGAAAGTGCGCACATCCCGCTGCAAAGCGGCAGCGACCGCATTCTCAAGCTGATGCATCGCGGCTACACGCGCGAAAAATTTCTCGGCATCATCCAAAAACTGCGTGCCGCGAAGCCGAACATTGGCATCTACACCGACATCATCGTCGGGTTTCCCGGCGAGACGGAGGAGGATTTCGAGCAGACGCTGTCGCTCTGCCGCGAAGTGCAGTTCGACAACGCCTACATTTTCAAATACTCCGAACGCCGCGACACGCCGGCGGCGACCATGCCCGACCAGTTGCCGCAATCCGTCCGAGAGGAACGCAACGAGCGTCTGCTGAACCTCGTCAATGAAATCGCCGCGAAGAAATACGATTCGTTTATCGGCCAGCAGGTGCAAATTCTCGTCGAGGGACCGAGCAAGAAAAACGCGGCGCGCTACACCGGCCGCACCCGCTGCAACCGCATCGTGCTGTTCGACGGCAGCGTCCGGCATCAGGGACAGCTCATGGACGTGAAGATCGAGCGCACCGGTTCCTTCACGCTTTACGGCGACCCGGCGGTGGTGAATTTGTGATTGTTTCCGCCTGATTTTGCGCACACAGGAAAGCTGTCTTGCACGCTGGCCGGGTCTGAACCAAAATGCGTCACCCTTAATTTATTTATGAGCCTAAATCCTCTCGCTGGAAAACCCGCACCCGCCAGCCTGCTGATTGATGTCAGCAAACTCGAACGCGATTATTACGCGCTCAAACCGGATGTCGCGAATTCCAACCAGCTCGTCAGCTTCGGCACGAGCGGTCATCGTGGCACGCCATTCAACGGCACTTTCACGGAAGCGCACATTCTCGCCATCACGCAGGCCATCTGCGAATTTCGCCAGGGCAGGGGCATCAGCGGCCCGCTGTTCATGGGCAAGGATACGCACGCCGCCTCCGCACCCGCGCAGCGCACCGCGCTCGAAGTGCTCGCGGCCAACGGCGTTGAAACATTTATCCAACAGAACGACGGTTTCACGCCAACGCCTTCGATTTCACATGCCATCCTGACTTACAATCGCGGTCGCACGAGCGGTCTCGCCGATGGCATCGTCATCACGCCGTCGCACAATCCGCCTTCGGACGGCGGGTTCAAATACAATTCCACCAACGGCGGCCCGGCAGATACGGACATCACCAACTGGGTGCAGAATCGCGCGAACGAGCTACTGCGTAGCGGCCACCATGAGGTAAAACGCATGAGCTACGAATCCGCGCTTAAGGCAAGCAACACGCACCTGCACGATTTCATCACACCTTACGTCGCGACGCTGGGCGAGGTGATTGACATGGCGGCCATCAAAGCTGCCGGCGTGCGCCTCGGTATTGATCCGCTCGGTGGCGCGTCGTTGCAATACTGGCAGCCGATCAAGGAACGCTACGGCTTGGACATCACCGTGGTGAACAGCAAAGTGGATTCGCAGTTCGGTTTCATGACGGTGGATCACGACGGCAAAATTCGCATGGACTGCTCCAGTCCGTATGCGATGGCGAGTCTCGTCGGGTTGAAAGACAAGTTTAGCGTCGCGTTCGCCAACGATCCTGACGCGGATCGTCACGGCATCGTCACGCCGTCAGCGGGTTTGCTGAACCCGAATCATTATCTCGCCGTCGCCATTAATTATCTGCTGACGCATCGGCCGCAGTGGAACCAGAATTCCGCCGTCGGCAAAACGCTCGTGAGCAGCAGTATCATTGACCGCGTGGTCGGTTCGCACGGCCGCAAGCTCATGGAAGTGCCGGTGGGTTTCAAATGGTTCACGCCGGGTTTGTTTGCCGGCTCGGTTTGTTTTGGTGGCGAAGAAAGCGCCGGGGCGAGTTTCCTGCGGCGCGACGGCAGCGTGTGGAGCACGGACAAAGATGGTTTGATTCTCGGGCTGCTCGCGGCGGAGATTTGCGCGACGACCGGCAAAGACCCCGGCCAGCATTACGCGGAACTGACCGCAAAGTTCGGCGCGCCCAGCTACAAGCGGGTTGACGCCGCCGCCACGCCGGAACAAAAAGCCGCGTTCAAGAAACTCACGCCCGAAGCCGTGACCGCCAAGACTCTCGCCGGCGACGCCATCACGCAGAAACTCACCCGCGCGCCCGGCAACCACGCGGACATCGGCGGATTAAAAGTGGAGACGGCCAACGGCTGGTTCGCCGCGCGTCCGTCCGGCACGGAAAATATCTACAAGGTTTATGCCGAGAGTTTCAAAGGTGAGGCGCATCTCGACACCATCATTGCCGAAGCGCAGGCGATTGTATCGGCGTCACTCGCGAGCAAGTGAGATTGTCTGGAAGCGAAAGGCGCTGAAGAGGAATCCGCTTCAGCGCCTTTCGCATTTTTGGTTCTGCAAAGTCAGGTTTTCCAGTCAAACGCCTTTTTGTTCACGGCGTAGATGTAGCCGAGAAACAAAATGCCCAAGAAGGAAATCATCGAGCCGAGGACGAGGTTGCGCGTGGCGTGTTCGGCCAGCAAATCGCGATAGACCACCGCCCACGGATACATGAACACCACTTCGATATCGAACAGGATGAACAGCATCGCCACGAGATAAAACTTCACCGAGAAGCGACCTGTGTTGCTGCCGATGGGGTCTTTGCCGCATTCGTAGGCCGCGTCTTTCGCCTTGTTGGACTTGGCGTATTTGCCGAGCAAAATGGAAACCAACAGCGTTCCGCCCGCAAAGCCGACGGCGGCGGCGAGCAAAAACAAAACCGGGATGTATTGCGCTAATTGGGATGGCGACGTTTGTTCCATGGCGGAAAGTTTAAGAATTGCGCTGGAAAATTCAATGCCGAAAACAACTCATTTCACGCTGGCGTCGAGGAGTTTTACCATTGCCGCCGCGAAGGGCGCACAATCTTTCGGCGTGCGACTGGAAATCAGATTGCCGTCCACGACGACCGGTTCGTTCACCCAGATGCCGCCGGCGTTTTCCAAGTCGTCCTTGATGCCGAGCGAACCGGTGACGCGCTTTCCTTTGAGAATCTTGGCAGAAATCGGAATCCAGCCACCGTGGCAGATGAAGGCGACGAGTTTGCCCTGTTCAAAAAACTCGCGCGTGAGTGAAAGCACTTTCGCATCGCGACGCAGTTTGTCCGGCATGAAGCCGCCGGGCACGAGCAGTCCGCAAAAATCTTCGCTGCGCACGTCCTTCAAAAGCAAATCCGACGCGGCGGGATAACCATGCTTACCGGCGTAAGTTTTGATTTCCGGCGCGGCGCATTTCAACGCGTAGCCAGCTTCCTCCAAACGCAGCTTGGGATACCACAATTCAAGGTCTTCGTAAACGTCGTCCAGAAACGCGAGCACGGTTTTGTTCTTTTGCATGGCTGATTCTTTCTCGAAAGTCGCCTTCGACACAAGCCGCAATGATGTTGGGCATTAAAACAATCAATGGTCGGAACATTATTTTCAATTTCCGCGTCCGCCACAGTTCGGCTAAAGTCACCTCAAAGCAAAATCCGGACACCACGGAAACATGACTACCACTTCACCATCAACCACCGAGCCGTTGAGTTGGACAAAATCCCTGCTCTGGCTCGCGTTCGCGGTGGCGTGTTTTCATGCGGCTTACACTTCCATCCATTATCCCGCCGTCGGGCTGCTAATTTTTGGCTACGCGTTCGGCCTCGTCAAGCTGACCGACCAGCCGAATGTCCGGCGCGCGTTTTATTTCGGGCTGGCGACGGGCTTTCTCTGCTACGCGCCGCAACTGTTTTTCTTCTGGCGCATCTTCAGCGTTGCTTCGGTGGTGCTGTGGCTGGTGCTGGCGTTTTGGGTCGGGCTGTTCGCGGCGCTTGTCTGCGGTGCAACGCGGCGCTGGGGCAAAGTCAAATCCGCGTGGTTGATTCCGATCATCTGGACGGGCCTCGAATACTTCCGCAGCGAACTCTATTTCCTGAAATTTTCGTGGATGAATATTGGTTACGCCTTTCCCTTTCCACTTTTGGGAATGTATGGCGTAGGTTTTATATTGCTCGCAATAGCCGCCGCGTATTTTGTTGGCCGTTGGATAACAGTTACGATTTGGATATTCACAATCATTTTTATTGCTGCGATGTTTCTTCCAGATCTCGCATCTTCAAAAAGGAAATTGCCAAAACCAGTAACATTCGTCGGCATCCAAATGGAATTTCCACCGGAAAACATTATCCCCAAAATCCTGACCCAAGCCCTCGCCAAAAACACAAACGCCGAAATTTTCGTCTTGAGCGAATACACCCTCGACGGCGGCGTGCCGGATTCGCTGAAAAATTGGTGCCGCGAACATTCACGCTACGTCATCATCGGCGGCAAAGATTTCGTCACGAACGACATTTATTACAACACCGCCTTCGTCATTGGCACGAACGGCGGGATTGTTTTCCAGCAGGCCAAAAGCGTGCCCATCCAGTTTTTCCACGACGGCTTGCCCGCGCCGAAACAGGCAGTCTGGAATTCGCCGTGGGGCAAAATCGGGATCTGCATCTGCTACGATTTGAGCTACACCCGCGTCACCGACGAACTCGTGCGGCAAGGGGCGCAACTGCTCATCGTGCCGACGATGGACGTGGAATTCTGGGGCAAACATCAGCACGAACTACATTCCCGCGTCGCGCCCGTGCGCGCGGCGGAATACGGCATCCCGATTTTCCGCGTCGCCAGCTCCGGCATTTCGCAGGCCGTCACCGGCGGTGGCGAGGTCGTCGCGCAAACTTCCGTTGGCGGCTACGGCGAAATCTTCTCCGCACAACTCAGCCTGCCGCGCCAAGGCTTCATTCCGCTCGACCGCTATCTCGCGCCAATTTGCACCGGAATCACTGGCATCGTAGCGATGGTGTTGATGCTTTTATCGTGGAAGGAAGGTCGCAGAAAAATCTGTGTTCCATCTGTGTGAATCTGTGGCAAAATTTTTGCCATGTCGCACGAATACGTCTTGAAGCCGTTCACGCCGGAGATCCGGTTGAACATTGACTATCCGCGCGAACTCAACGAACAACAGCTTGCCGCTGTCACCGCGCCGCCCGGTCCTGCGCTCGTCATCGCCGGCGCGGGATCCGGCAAGACGCGCACGCTGACCTATCGCGTCGCGTATCTTTTGGAGCAGGGCATTCCCGCCGACCGCATTCTGCTACTGACTTTCACCAACAAGGCCGCCGGTGAAATGATGAGGCGCGTTTCAGATTTGCTCGGCCACGAGCTGCGCGCGCTCTGGGGTGGCACGTTTCACAGCATCGGCGCGCGGATTTTGCGACTGCACGCCGACACGCTCGGCTATCAGAAAGATTTCACCATCCTCGACCGCGACGACGCGAAAGATTTGATCAAGGCGTGCATGGCGGACGCGAAAATCGACAAGAAGGATAAACATTTTCCGAAGCCGGACGTGCTGAACGAAATTTTTTCGCTGGCCGCCAACACACACAAAACCGTCGAGGAACTGGTGGATGGGCAGTTCAGCTATTTCTCACAATTCATCGCCGAAATTGCCGATCAGCAGAAGCGTTACCTCGCCCGCAAACGCGCGACCAACGGCATGGATTTTGACGACCTGCTCGCGCTTTGGCTGAAGTTGATGCAGGAACATCCGGATATTTGTGAGCATTATCAGCGGCGCTTCCAGTTCATTCTCGTGGACGAATATCAGGATACGAACAAGCTCCAGGGCGACCTGATTGACCTGCTCGCCGCGCGGCATAAAAACGTGACGGTCGTGGGCGACGATGCGCAAAGCATCTACGCGTGGCGCGGCGCGAACTTCGCGAACATTTTGGATTTTCCCAAGCGCTATCCGGGCGCGAAAGTTTTCAAGATCGAAACGAATTACCGCAGCACGCCGGAAATCTTGGCGGTGGCCAACGCGGCGATTGCCGCGAACGTGAATCAGTTTGCGAAGGAACTTTCACCTGCGCGCAAATCCGGCGTCAAACCCGCGCTCGTGCAATGCCATGACGCCGGTCAACAGGCGGCCTTCATCGCGCAGCGCGCGCTGGAGTTGCGCGAGGAAGGCACGAACTTGAACAACATTTGCGTGTTGTATCGCTCACATTTTCACGCGCTGGAATTACAGTTGGAACTCACGCGGCGGCAGATACCGTTCAGCATCACCAGCGGCATCCGGTTCTTCGAACAGGCGCACATCAAGGACGCGACGGCGTATCTGAAATTTGTCGCCAATCCGAAAGACGAAGTTTCCTTCAAGCGGCTGGTGCAGTTGATTCCCGGCATCGGCGGCAAAGGCGCGGAGAAACTGTTTCAAAGTTTCACGGCGAGAATGGTGAATGGAGAATTAAAAATAGAGACCAAGCTCGCTACGGCGTTGCAAACCTGCGTCAAGGCAGTGCCGAAGAAAGCCGCCGTGGCGTGGGCGCAATTTGTCGCCACCATTTCCCAGCTCGAAGCCGAAGAGACGCGTCGGAGCGCGGCGAAGATGCTGCGGCTGGTGATGGACGCCGGCTACGACGATTATCTCAAGGAGACTTACGACAACTACGAGCGGCGGCTGGACGAAATCCAGCAGCTCGCCGAGTTTGCATTCCAGTTCGGCACGGTGGAAGAATTTCTCACGCAACTCGCGCTGCTCACGAACGTCGAGGCCGAGGAAGATCCGCAGGACGACACGGAAAAAATCAAGCTCTCCACGATTCATCAGGCGAAGGGTTTGGAGTTCGAGGTTGTGTTCGTCATCATGCTGTGCGACGGCTTGTTTCCGTCCGCACGCTCGACGGAATCCAACGACGGCGAAGAGGAGGAGCGGCGGCTTTTTTACGTCAGCATCACGCGGGCGAAGAACGAGCTTTATCTGTGCTATCCGAACCTGCGCGCCGGTTTTGGCAGTTCTGGCATGGACACTTATCAGTCGCCGTCGCGTTTTCTTTCCGAGATTCCGAAGGGATTGTTAAACGAGTGGAATCTGCGGTGACTACTTACAGATGCCGCGTTCGCTGGCGCGGATGAACTGGACGAGATGCTGCACTTCTGGCAGCGCAGGCACCTCTTTTTCAATCTTGGCGAGAGCGTCGGTGCCGCCCAGTTCCTCGCGGAAATAAATCTTGTAAGCCTGTTTCAGCGCAGCCTGTGCCTCGGTGGAAACGCCGTTGCGTTCGAGGCCGATTTTGTTGAGGGCACGGGTCACGCCGGGGTTGCCGTCCGCGATCATGAACGGCGGAACGTCCTGCACGACCTTTGTGCAACCGCCCAAGATGGACAGTTTCCCGATGCGGCAGAACTGGTGCACGGCGGCGTAGCCAGAAAGAATCGCATGGTCTTCCACCACCACATGGCCGGCCAGACCGGCGAAGCTGGACATGATGATGTGATTACCAAGCAAGCAGTCGTGCGCAACGTGCGCTTGGGCCAGCAAAAGATTGTGCGAGCCGAGCACCGTCGCCTCGCCGTCCTTCGTGCCGCTGTGAACCGTCACGCCTTCGCGGAAAACATTTTTGTCGCCGATGCGCAGGTGTGTGGTGCCGCCGCGCCATTTCAAATCCTGCGTCTTGAGACCAATGGCGGCGAAGGGAAAAATTTCATTCTCCCGGCCGAGCACCGTGTGGCCGTCCACGACGATGTGCGAATGCAATTGGCATTGTTCGCCGAGCGTGACGTGTTCGCCGATGACGCAATACGGTCCAATGTCACAACTCGGCGCAACGTTCGCCTTGGGATGAATAATGGCGGTGGGATGAATCATGCGTCGCGGAGCATGAAGGTGATTTCGGCTTCGCTCACAACTTCGCCGTCCACCTTGCAGACGGCTCTGGCTTTGCCGATTTTGCCGCGCGCCTTGGTCAGTTCACATTCGATGATCAGCACATCGCCGGGACCAACCGGACGGCGCCATTTCACATTGTCGGCGGCCATGAAATACGCCACCTGATTCGCCGCCTTAATGATTTTTAGCAGCAAAACCCCGGCGACCTGCGCCATCGCTTCCAGTTGCAACACGCCCGGCATGATCGGATGACCGGGAAAATGGCCGACAAAAAACGGCTCGTTCATCGTCACGCATTTAAGGCCGGTGATGGTCATGCCGTCAATTTTCACAATCTTGTCCACCAGCAAAAACGGCGGCCGGTGCGGCAGAAATTTCATCAACTCCTCGATGTTCATCGCGCCTTCGGCAACGGGCGGTGGCGCGGGTGCGTCTTTCGCCGGCGGCGGCGCGAAGGTTTGCTGCGCGCGGATCGGTTTATTGATTTGCTCGATAATTTTTTTCACCAACTCGGCGTTGGCCGCGTGGCCGGGGCGCACGGCGATGATGTGGCCGCGGATCGGTTTGCCGAGTAGCGACAGGTCGCCGACGATATCGAGCATTTTGTGCCGCACGAATTCTTCGCGATAGCGCATCGGCTCCGCCGTCAACACCGCGTCGTCGCGGATGACCACGGCATTTTCGAGACTACCGCCTTTGATAAGGCCGTTCTTGAACAAAAATTCCAGCTCCTCGTGGAAACAAAATGTCCGCGCGTGCGCCAGCTCCTTCTCCCACGTCTTTGGCGTGACTTCGGTGGAATAAAATTGCGTGAAGCGACCTTGTTTGTCCGAGCTGGTGCAGGTGATTTTGAAATTTTCGTCAGGGAACAGCGTCATCACCGATTCACCGTGCCGGACTTCAATCGGCTCCGTCGGCGTGTAAAATTCCTTTTTCTCGGGCAACGTGGCGATGCCCGCCGTCTGGATGATTTTGCAGAATTCGCGCGAGCTGCCGTCGGCGATGGGCGGCTCGTTGGCGTCGAGTTCGATGACGGCGTTATCAATGCCGTAGCCCGCGAGCGCGGCGAGAACGTGTTCGACGGTGTGGACTTTGACATTGCCCTTGGCGAGCGTTGTCGAGCGGTTCGTCTCGGAAACATTTTCCACGCGCGCCTCGATTTCCGGTTTGCCGTCGAGATCCACGCGGCGGAAACGCACGCCGCTGTTGGCGGGCGCGGGCAGAATCGTCATGTTGACGCGATTGCCACTGTGCAGGCCGATGCCGGAAAAACTGGCCGGATTTTTGAGAGTCTGCTGATTGAGCACACCAAATTGAACAAAACCCCGCGCACGTTGGCAAGATTGCAGTGCGCCCCGCTAAAGATAAGGCGAAAACAGCCGCGCCGTCGCATCGCGCAATTTCGCGGGCAGGGAACGACTGTCAGCCTCGGCCAAAGTGACCTCGCGGGCGGCGGCGATTTTTTGCTGGAAAACCTGCTGCATCGCACCGGCAAACTCGCGGCCATAGCACTCCACGTTCAATTCAAAATTCAGCCGCAGACTGCGCGCGTCCCAATTGGCCGAGCCGAGCAGCACCCAATGCCCGTCCACAATCATCAGCTTGGAATGATCGAAGGGCGGCGGCGTGAGCCAGATTTTGCAGCCGCGTTCCAGCACCTGCCACCACATCGCGCGCGAAGCCCAGTGGACGAAGGGCAGATTATTTTTGGCCGGCAGCACGATATCCACGCGCACACCGCGCAGGGCCGCGAGGTTGAGCGCGGAAATCAGCGCGGTGTCCGGCAAAAAATACGGCGTAAGAATCTGCACGGATTCCTGCGCCTCGGCCAGCGCGGCGAGCAGCGTCAGGCGCAATTTATCAAAATCCTCGTCCGGCCCGTCGGTCACAACCCGGGCGATGACGTTGCCGGCGGTCTGCCATCCCGCCCGCACAAAACTGGTTTCGGAGTGCGGGAACCAGGTGTCGCCCGCCAGAATTTCCCCGGTGGTGAACGCCCAATCGTTCGCAAACGCCTCCTGCAATTCCATGACGACGGGGCCGGTGATGCGGAAATGCAGGTCTTGCACCGGCTGCGCCGGTTTTTCCGCGAGGAGATTTCCTTGCCGGATATTCATACCGCCGCTGAAGGCTATCTCACCGTCAACGACAAGCGATTTGCGGTGGTTGCGCAAATTAATCGTCGCCACGCGCCACGGCGTGAACAGCGACGCCGGCAGAAATTTGGCGAACGGAATTTTCTCCCGCCGCAAACTCCAGGTGATCGGCGGCCACGAATACCGCGCGCCAGCGGCATCCACCAGCACGCGCACGGCTACGCCGCGCTGGACGGCGCACGCGAGCGCGGCCACAAATTTTTTGCCGGTCGCGTCGTTGTCAAAAATATAGCTGGCGAGCGCCACGGATTTTTTCGCGGCTTCAATCGCGGCGAGCATGGCCGGAAACGCGGCGTCGCCATTGACGAGCGGTTCAATTTTATTTCCGGCGGTGAGCGGCAGCGCGACCACGCGGCTGACGACGCGCGCCAGATGTTGCAAGTGTTCGGCGCTAGCCGAGGCAGGTTCACCGAGGTCATCGGGAATCGCGCGACTGAAAGTTTTGCGGACGCCCAGTGCGCGGGCACGGC
The DNA here is from genome assembly GCA_903861445.1 of uncultured Verrucomicrobia subdivision 3 bacterium. Classification (GTDB taxonomy): domain Bacteria; phylum Verrucomicrobiota; class Verrucomicrobiia; order Limisphaerales; family UBA11358; genus UBA11358. The sequence continues at coordinate 10,957 of CAIOUK010000227.1, read as the reverse complement.
GGCGGAGACGGTTGACGCCGAACGCAAGGTAGAGCAGGGGGCCAACTGCGGGCAGTAACCAGATGACGCCAATCCAGAGTGTCGCTGCGCGCGGTTCGCGTTTGTGCAACAACGCATGGCCGGAGGCGAGCAGCACGGCGGCGAGGTCGAACCCGGCCATCAAGTGCGGCCAGAAATGTTCCAAAAGAGTCAGCCAGCGCATCGCGGAAGTTTTGCGGCAAAGCATCTGCGGTGCAAGCGCGAGTTGAAGACACATTTCTAAACCGTGTGACGCCTTTTGAAAATTCTTTTGCCGCACTCTGCTAGCGCGTATCTTGCCGCCAAGCTTGAATCGGCAAATCCATATTTTCTGCCTCGTTCTCGCGCTGGCGCTGGTTTATGGCCCGCGCGCGGTGGCGGCAGAATCTTCGTTCAACGTGGACGTGTGGAACACCGCCGACGGTCTGCCGCAAAGCTCCGTCATCGCGCTCGCGCAGACGTGCGACGGCTATCTCTGGCTCGGCACGCTCAACGGCCTCGTGCGTTTCGACGGCAATTCCTTCACGCGTTTCAATGTCAACAACACCCCGGGATTGCCGGACAACCGCGTGATTTTTCTGTTTGCCGACAGCCGGCAGACGTTGTGGGTGGGCACGGAAACCGCCGGTTTGTGTGCTTTGAAAAACGGCGTGATGAAAAAAATCGCGGATGGCACGGACGTGGGCAAAACAACGTTTGCCTACGAAGACGAAAAAGGCGTGGTGTGGTTCGGCACGACGGACGGAAAATTCTTTTGCTGGCAAGGCGGAAAATTAAATTTACAGCCGGCCAGTCTGCCCGAACCGCTTTTCCTCCGCGCGTTTCACCTGCTGATTCCCGGTCCGGCCGACACGAACTGGCGGCTGCAAAACGGGCGACTCGCGCGCTTTCGCGGCAATCGTCCAGAAAAAGATTTTGGTTTGTGTCCGTGGCCCAGCGCGCTGGTCACCGCCGTGCTGCAAGGCCGCCCCAGTTTCACCTTTGACGCGGACATCACCGCCGTCGCCGTGGATCGCGACGGCAATCCTGCTGTCGGCACGCGCGACGCCGGCGTGTTCTGGCTCGGCGCGGACGGCGGCTGGCGGCAAATTTCGACGGAGCAGGGTTTGTCGCACAAGACTGTGCTGTCGCTGACCTTTGACGCGGAAGGCAATTTGTGGGTCGGCACCGACGGCGGCGGGTTGAACCGTATCAAGCGCAAAACTTTTTCCGCACCCGCCGCGCTGCATCCGTGGGTGGCGCAATCTGCCGCCGAAGATGCGGCGGGCGGCTTGTGGGTGACGTTTAATGGTCAGGGGCTTTCTTACTGGCGCACCAATGTGGCTTCGGATTTTCGCCTCGGCGGCCGAAATAACGCGTGGTCGGTGCTCGTGGACCGGCGGCAGCAGGTTTGGGCAGGTTCGCGCGGTGAAGGTTTGTTCCGGTTCACGTCGCAATATTTTCAGCCCGTCACTAGCTTGGAGAAAATCGGCGCGCAGATTTACGCGCTGTTCGAGGCTCACGATGGAAAAATCTGGGTGGGCGGCGACCACGGTCTCGCCAGCTTCGATGGCGTGCAGTGGAAAATATTTTCTACCGCCGACGGTTTGCCGCCAAATGCCGTGCGCGCGTTGGCTGAGGATCCGGCGGGAAATCTCTGGATTGGCACCGAGGGCGGCGGCTTGTGCCAACTGCGCGCCGGAAAAATTTCCGATACCAACGCGCCGGTGAAAGATATTTCCTGTCTGACTGCGGATTGTGATGGCGTGTTGTGGGCGGGGACTTCCGGTCACGGCTTGGCGCGGTTTCAAAACGGCAGTTGGAGCTTGTGCTCGACATTGCACGGCGGGCTGGCGAGCGACAATATCGGCTATTTGATTAATGATGACGCGGGCAATCTCTGGATCGGTTCGTATGAAGGTTTGCTGCGCGTCGGGAAAAAATCACTCGCTGATTTTGCGGCGGGCACGGTCAAAACGGTTTCCGGTCGCACTTTTCTGACGCGCGAATGTTCTGCCGGCGCGCAACCTGCCGCTGTCCGCACGCGGGATGGAAAATTATGGTTTCCGACCGTGCAAGGTCTTGTGGCGGTCAACCCGGCGGACTTGAAGCCGAACACCAATCCGCCGCCGGTCGTTATCGAATCCGTGCTCGTGGACGGCGCGGCGCAGAAATTGGATTTCAGCGGTGCGACGCGCGCAGTCATCACGCTGACCCCGGAAAATGAGCAGTTGGAAATCCGTTTCACCTGCCTGAACTTTTCCGCACCGAAGGGCGCGCAGTTCGGCGCGCGGTTCAAATTCCGGCTCGAAGGCCGCGACGAAAAATGGACGGACGCCGGCGGCGAGCGCGTGGCGCATTTCAATAGATTGCCGCCGGGCAACTACGTTTTCCACGTCGCCGCCTGCAATGAGGACGGTATTTGGAACGACACCGGCGCGGCATTCGGCGTCAACGTGCAGCCACCGTTCTGGCGCAAACCGGGATTTGTCACCGTCAGCATATTATTTTTCGTCGGCATGCTGGCGGGAATCATTTACCTGGTTTCCACCGCGAAATTGAAGCGCCAGTTGCGCGCGGCGCGGCAGAAGGAATTGCTGGAAAAAGAGCGCGGCCGGATTGCGCGGGATTTGCACGACCAGCTCGGCGCGAACCTCACGCAGGTCGCGCTGCTCGGCGAGCTGGCCGAGGCGGACAAAACTTTGCCCGACGAAGTGGAACAGCATGCGCGGCAGATTTGCGCCACGGCGCGCGACACCACGCGGTCGCTGGATGAAATCGTGTGGGCGCTGAATTCCTCGAACGACACGCTGGAAAGCCTCGCGAATTACGCGTGCAAATATGCGCAGGATTATTTTGCGCTGGCCGGCGTGAGTTTCCGCGCCGAACTGCCGGCGGTGCCGGCCACGCCGATTTTACCCGAGGTGCGGCACAATGTTTTCCTCGCGTTCAAGGAGGCCGTGAACAATGTGGTCAAGCATGCACAGGCCACCGAAGCGCATGTGATTTTAGAACTTGCGCCGGATAAATTTATTTTGTCCGTGACCGACAACGGTTGTGGACTGGGCGACCTAGCTGGCAAGGAATTGCGGAACGGTCTGAAAAATATGCGCAAACGCCTCGCTGAAATTCATGGCGATTTTGAAATCACAGCGGGCGCGAATGGCGGGACGGTGGTAAAATTAACCGTGCCGCTGCCTCGAGCGTAATTACTCCGCTAATTGAATCGTGCATGAATCCAGCGTTGAAAGCCTTGTTGAGTGTTATTGCCGTCATATTTTTGGCTGGCTGCCAGCATCACCCACTTGCGCAGCGAGAAATTATTATTTTCAAAGATACAGAGAACGGTTTCATGAGCTTGATTCCTTGTGAAATTCTGATTAACGGGAAAGTTGTCGGCACTCTAAAATCAGAATCAATAAGGAGGCTTTCGATTTCTGATGCCGATGTTTGCCTATCCGTTGGTTCCTTGAGGTGGGAGCCGGATGCCAAAGGGGGCTTTGATTATGATCCTTTCGGTAAAGCAATTCAGGTTTATTCAAATGTTGAGATGCTAAAATCAGAGGCGAAAGCCGTTTATTTTGTGAAGGCGGTTAGGTCTGGTGTTGATAATGGATGTGATCATGTAGGTTGGAAAATCACACGAGTCCGTTTTAAAAACGAGGACAGTTTTCCTTTGGATTGGAAGATGTTTAGGGAAATGAAACCAACAAATTTGAAGGATATGTTTTCTGGTTGTGACGAGTAATTTGATTTGCTGCGACTTTGTTTGGCGCTTGTTTCTAAATTCATAATTCATCATTCTGCCTTTAAGAAAAATGCCTATTTCTGTTTCCATTGTCGAAGATAACAACCAACTGCGTGGCACGCTGGCCAAGGTGATTAGTCGCGCGGAAGGTTTTAAGTTCGTCAGTGATTACGCTAGTGCCGAGGATGCGCTCGCCGGTTTGCCGAAGGTGAAGCCGGATGTGGTGTTGATGGACATCAACCTGCCCGGCATCAACGGCGTGGAATGCGTCCGCAAGCTGAAAACTTTGTTGCCGCAGACGCAGGTGATGATGCTCACGGTTTACGAGGACACAGAAAATATTTTCAACGCCCTGGCCGCTGGTGCCAACGGTTATATGCTCAAGCGCACGCCGACGAAGGAATTAATTGAAGCCATCCGCGAGATGCAGCGCGGCGGTTCGCCGATGACGGCACACATCGCGCGGCTGGTGGTGCAGTCATTTCAAAAGCCGTCCGCGCCAGCGTCGGCGGACGACGGCGGTTTGGCGGAACTTTCCGCGCGCGAACAGCAGGTGCTGGATTTGCTGGCGCAGGGTTTGATCTACAAGGAAATCGCCGAAAAACTCAACATCGCCTACGAGACGGTGCATACCTACATCCGGCGCATCTACGAAAAACTTCAGGTGCGGACGCGCACGGAGGCGGTGGCAAAATTTTTGCAACGGTAGCTGGACAGAAGCTGCAAGTAGGAGCGGGCGTTAAGCCAAGCAGCCAGTCAGTTGGTTCATTTCCGGTTGTCCGTAATTTTGGTCGGCAACGAAGGTTTGAAGAAATCCGGTTCGGCAGGCAGTTCCGGCAGGCGCGAAAGGAAGAGGCAGCCGCCTGTGAGTAATGCAGTTGCCATCAGAATGACTATGGCGCAGGTGTTGGGTTGTTTCAGGGCGTTCCCCAAGTCTTCCATCAAGTAGCCGGATTTGCCATAGAGCACACCCATTTGCCGTTGGCTGGCGCGGTCAAAACCCAGCATGGCGGGGTCATCCTGCAAGGCTGCCGCGTCTTGGCCTTGCCACCAAACCCAGCCAGACGCGCTGACACCCACGAGTAAAATCACCAATCCCAACGCCCGCCAGCATTGGCGGTGGCGGCTTGGTGGCGGTGAGGAGCAATTCATGGGCGGCAACGAGTCGGTATACAGGGGTCACAGTGGGACAAACTTGTGCCGGATTTCTTGGCCGTCCAGATGCAAAATCGCCACGCTGCGTTCCGTGCCGAACCGGGGTTTGCCCGCGTAGCCGGGGTTGAAAAAGAAAACATCGTTCACCATCTCCGCAAATTTTTTGTGCGTGTGGCCAAACACCACCGCGTTCGGCTGCTGTTTGGCGATGAGTGATGCGACGGGTTCGGACAGCGCCCACGGGTTGACGATGTGATGGACGAGAATTTTTTTCTGCGCCAGCTCGACGGTTTCCGTGAGGCGGTAGTCGAGGTCGCTGTCGGTATTACCCAGCACAACCGTCACCGGCGCGATGAGGCGGAGTTCGAGAATGATGGAGGCATAGCCGACATCGCCGGCGTGCAGGATATGATCTACGCCGGTAAAAATTTTTTCCACGCGCGGGTCAAGAAAACCATGCGTGTCGGAAATGACGCCGATTTTCAAGCCTTCGCCTCCGCCGGTTCGGCCTCGTTTTCCCCTTCGGCTTCCATTTCCGGTGCGCGTTGGCCGGCGGTTTTTTCGGCGGGCGATTCGGCGGTCAATTTGGCCGAGGCGGCAAACAGCGCAGTGAACAGACCGCCGCTCAGGAGCGTATTACGGAAAAATTCCCAAGTGGGCGGAAAGCCGGCGTGGCCTTTGGTCAAAGCGAGAATCCAACCGGCGAGGTTTTTGGTATATTCGGCGTTTCCAAACGGATTAAACAGCCACGAGGCGGTGTTGGTGATAAAATAAAACAAGACCGCGCCCAACAGGCCGCCGCCCAACAATTTGAAAAATGATTTTTGCCCGGAGAACCTGCGTCCGAGCAGGATTAAAACTGCGTAGGCACCGTAATTGATGACGAGATTGGCCACGTTCGCCGCGCTCCAGACATCCGGATCAACTCCGCTTTGCTGATAGTAAAAATTCAGGCCGATGTCGGTGACCAGCATCACACCCAGCGGCAACCACCAGGCCATCACGCCGGTGAAGCAGACGCCGGCGCAGAACGCAAAGGCGTAGGCCGCGCTAAAATTCGGCGGCAGCAGACCGGGAATCCGCGACAACGCAAACGTCGCCACGAATATCACCGGCAGAATGAATTTACCTTTCATCGTGAAGATTCTAGCGCGATGGGCGGCGGTTTCAAATCAGGAAATCAGATTTCACTGGGTTCGATTGGCAGATTTGACCGGAACCACCTTCACAAATTTGTCACCATCGTCAACGGTGGCAATGCCGTTCAGCGCCAGAATGACGTCGAAGGCGTGAATCAACTCGTTCTTGGTCAGCGGCGTTTGGGTTTGAAAATCAATGACGACATCTGGCAAAGGACTTGGCTGGACAACGGTGCGTCCGCGCAGTTTTGAATAAATTTCGAGGAACACATCCAGCCGCACGCCCTGAAAATTAATCGTGCCAGGCGGAACCGTGCCAGGCGGGATTTTTGATGCAGGCACATCATTGGTCGGCGGGGTTACCGACTGGTCAAGCTCTTTGGCCAGCGGGAGGGATTGCCAACCTGCTGGCAAGATCATCACAAATTTTGCGCCGTCGCGAACCACGTCGAGCTGGTTTGTTATCAGTTGGTCTTCGATAAAAATTACTGCGTTGGTTTTATCTTTTGGAATCTGCGAGATAATTGTGGCGGGCAATTCGGGGAGCGAACTGGGGCGCAGAACAGTTTTATCAGTCAACACGGCATAAATCTTGAGGAGATTGTCGGTCGTTCCCGCCATGACCTGAATGGCAGCCAGTCCAAACAGCAGAATCAAAATGATTTTTTTCATTCTTAATATCTGTTGCGGGTAAAGCGCGTTGTCAAAAACACAGAATCGTCAACTTCTTCGGCCCGTGCGCGCCGAGGACAAGAATGCGCTCAATGTCGCCCGTGCGGCTGGGGCCGGTGATGAATGAAATCATGCTCGGATAATCCGGCGCGTATTTCTTCTGCAACAGCGCGAAGGCGGCGGGCAAATCCGCGACGAGTTGTTCGCGGCGCGCAACCACGACATGATGCGGCGGGAGAATGGTCAAAGCCCGACCACCGGTGCTGCGGCTGGTCACGACCACGCCGCCGGTCTGGGCGATGAGCGCGTCGCATTCGGTGATGGCGGCGTCGCATTTTTCGAGCGCCTGCACGTCGTAGCCCTTGTCCGTCAGCAAAACCGGCAACCCGAGTGATTGGCTGGCGAAGTGGCTCAACTCGCCGTCGTGGCTGGCGATGCGCGACCATTTTTCGGCGGTGGCAATTTTTGCGAGCGTGGCTTTCAGTTCGTCGCGGTTGGCGAGCAGTTGAAAACCCGCTTTTAGGTCGGCGCAATTTCTAGCGAACAAATCAAATTGCGCCTCAACGCTGGGGCCGACGAGCGGCAGCCATTCACGCGCATGACTTGTCGGCGATTCTGCAACCGTGTGAGTGGCGACAGGTTCGCCATGCGTGCCGGGCAGGGGAGCGCTGACTTTCAGCGCTTCGCGGATGCGGCCTAAAATATTTTCGCGTTCGCTCATTTCCGGTTCCTCCACCAGTCTTTGAAAGATTCACGCGGCTGCGGCGGCAGGTCGCGCGTCTTCGTCCACGCCTTCGCGGGATCGAGTGCCGAACTTTTTATGGCGTGCTGCAACGGTTGCGTGAGCCAGCCGATTTTTTTAGCGAGCCACCAGAATCTAGGTTCGTTGGCGACGATGCCAAAAAGTTTATATGCGAGCCGCTCGAAGAAACTTGGCTGGCTGGCGGAAGCATTGCGCCGGTTTTGCAGCAGGTGATGATGCAAATCAATTTTCACCGGACACGCTTCTGTGCAGGCGCCGCACAGTGAACTCGCGTTGGAGAGATGTTTCCAATCCTGCAAGCCGCGCAGATGCGGCGTGATGACGGAGCCGACCGGCCCGCTGTAAGTCGTGCCGTAGGTGTGGCCGCCGACGTTGCGGAAAATTGGGCAGACGTTCAGGCACGCGCCGCAGCGGATGCACGAGAGCGAGTCGCGCTGCTCGGCATCGGCGAGCAGTTCGGTGCGGCGGTTGTCGAGCAGCACGACGTGCCATTCCTCCGGGCCGTCAGCTTCGCCGGCTTGGCGCGGGCCTGAATACATCGTGTTGTAGCACGTCATCGGCTGGCCGGCGCCGGCGGTCGCGAGCATCGGCAAAAACAGCGCGAGGTCGCTGAAGCGCGGCAAAACTTTCTCGATGCCCATCAGCGTGATCATCGTTTTCGGCAGCGCGGCGGTGAGGCGCGCGTTGCCCTCGTTTTCCGTGATGGAAATCATTCCGGTCTCGGCGATGGCAAAATTTCCGCCGGTGAATCCGATGTCCGCCTGGATGTATTTCTGCCGCATCACGCGGCGGGCGACCATCGTCAAATCTTCCGGTGAATTGGACGGCGCATCGCCGAGTTCCTTCTGGAACAAATCGCGGATTTCGTCGCGCGTCAGGTGCATCGACGGAAAGACGATGTGATACGGCGCTTCGTGGCGGAGTTGCACGATGAATTCGCCGAGGTCGGATTCGATGACCGTAAAACCTTTTTCCTCCAGCGCATGATTCAGGTGAATCTCTTCGCTCGTCATCGCTTTGGACTTGATGATGGAGCGCGCCTTTTTGTCCGTGACAATCTTGAGAATAATTTCGCGCGCCTGTTGGGCGTTGCTCGCCCAATGCACCTTTGTGCCGCGTGCTTCCAGTTTGGCGACGAGTGATTCGAGATGCGTGTCGAGGTGATTGATGGCTTCCCACTTCGTCTCGGCGGCGGCCTGCCGCGCGGATTCCCAGCTCTGAAATGCGCCCTTGCGCTTGTCGCGCGAAACCTCGTAGCCGCGCAACGCCGTGCGGATGAATTGACGCAACCGCAAGTCGCCGGTCTTTTCGGCGGCGCGCTCTTTGAAATCGGAAACGAAGGTGCTCATCGCTGGTTCAACACTTCCGCGAGGTGAATGGTTTTAAGCGGCTTGCCCTGACGCGACAGCAAACCCTGAATGTGCATCAGGCAACTCGAATCGCCCGACACGATGTATTCCGCGCCGGTCTCAACGGCATTGCCGATTTTGACCTCGCCCATCGCGGTGGAAATCATCGGAAACTTCGCAGCGAACGTCCCACCGAAGCCGCAGCAGACATCCTCTTTCATTTCCACCAGTTCCAATCCGGCAACCTTGCCAAGTAGCGCGCGCGGCGAGAGCTTGATGTTCAATTCGCGCAAACCGTGGCAGCCGTCGTGGTAAGTGATCTTGTGCGGAAATTTCGCGCCGAGGTCGGTCACGCCGAGCTTGCGGACGAGAAACTCGGAGAATTCCCAAGTGCGCTCGGAAAGTTGTTTTGCCATCGCCTCGTGACGCGTGCCGGCGAAGAGTTCCAGGTAAAACTTTTTGATCATCGCGCCGCAGGAACCGGAGCCGATGACTACGACCTCGGCGTCATGTAGTTTCTCCACAATGGGCGCGGCGATGGTGCGGGCTTCGTCCCAATAGCCGGAGTTGAAGGGCGGCTGACCGCAGCAGGCGATTTCCTCGGGGCAAATGACCTTGTGACCAAGGCGTTCGAGGACTTCGACCATGCTGATGCCGGCGCGCGGAAATAGCGCATCCACGAAGCAGGGGATAAAAAGCGTGACGGTCATTGTTACGAAGCGACATTTTCCACGCGAAAAGCGTCGGTGTCATCAAAAAAATCTTTGTTGTGGCGACGGAGCTTGCAAGAATGGGCCAATGGCTGACAAAAATAAATTTCGACTGGGCGTGCTCGGCTCCGGCAAAGGCTCAAATTTTGTGGCGATTGCCGATGCGGTGGCCGCCGGGAAAATTCCGGCTGAAATCGCCGTGGTGTTGAGCGATGTGGCCGATGCGGGCATTCTCGCGCACGCGCGCGAACGGAAAATTCCCGCGCAATTCATCGCGCCCGGCCAATTCCGCACCAAGCTAGACGAGGATGCGGAACGCGCATTCGTCGCCACGCTGCAAAATGCCCAGGTGGATTTGATTGTGTTGGCGGGTTTCATGCGGGTGTTGAAAGGTGATTTTCTCCGCGCGTTCGCGGGGCGCATCGTCAACATCCATCCGTCGCTGTTGCCGTGTTTCCCTGGGTTGCAATCGTGGAAGCAGGCGCTCGACCATGGCGTGAAAGTGGCCGGCTGCACGGTGCATTTTGTGGATGCGGGCGTGGATTCCGGCGCGATCATCGGTCAATCGGCGGTGCCGGTGCTGGATGACGACACGCCGGAAACTTTGCATCAGCGCATCCACGCGGCGGAGCATGAATTGTATCCGCGCTGCGTCGCGGCCTTGGCGTGCGGGGAGATTTTGGTGCAAGGCCGGCGGGTGGTTTGGAAGAAGGCGTGAAGGTGGAACTTAGGTTTTGCCGCCAAAATTAGAATTTTTTAATTTTCCCTTGACTCCCTAAAGACCTTCTCCAAAGTTAAATGCTCAACGGCATGGACAATTCACTACAGGCGGTGAATCTCGGCAACGCGCAACGCGCAACGCGCAATAAGCAGCGGGAAACCACTTGTCGTCCGATAGCTCTCTCCGATTGCCGCTCATTCCTGTCTGATGCTTCCCCAAGCCGGTTGGCTCATCGCCCAAGTGTGTCGAATGATGCCACGGACTTGTTGGCTGACCGCCCAGCCTTGGGCGACGATTCCACACGCCTATCCCATAATTCTCCATCCCTGTGCCGCCGTTCCGCAGACCTGTTGAATGATGGCACAGAGCTGTTGGATAATTCCACAGCCATGTTGAATCATTCCCCACGGCTGCCGAACCGTTGCAAACCGCTAAAAACCAGCATTTTGGCTGAAAACGGCCAAAAGCTGCTGTTTTTCAATCAACCGCGAACCACACGAAATACGCGAAAACCGATTCGGTGGGGCGGGGCTACTGACGAGCCAGTTCGCGCGGACGCTCGCCCCACCAGCTTTCGCGTGGTTCGCGTCTTTCGCGGTTCATCACCTTTCCGAAACTCAAAACTAAACACTCAACACTAAAAACTGATTATGCCAAAATCCTACTACCTCCCCTCCGATGACGCCGGCCGCTTGGGCTGGAT
>CAIOUK010000226.1 GCA_903861445.1 uncultured Verrucomicrobia subdivision 3 bacterium | reverse complement strand
CCAAGTCCGGCGCGCACGGAGTGACGCGCCCTACCCCACCGCTTTAGCGAACCACTTTTCCGGCTTGCGTGAAACTCACGCGGAAAGCGTGAATATTTCACGCCGAACCTCCCAGCCAACAAATTAAAGCTGCGATTTCATGGGCTTTTCTGGAATTTTCACTTGGCATTGCCTGTGCTAAATAAAAATCAACATCCGTGTTGACAGAGGCTTTGGTTCCACTAAATTAGCCCGACTGTCCACGGAACAACCAAAACTAAACTATGAAACTACAACCGAAAAAAGCCTTCACGCTTATTGAACTCCTCGTCGTCATCGCGATCATCGCGATTCTGGCCGCCATGCTTTTGCCCGCGCTCTCGCAGGCCAAAAACAAGGCGCGCAAAATCAACTGCGCCAGCAATCTCAAACAGGTCAGCCTCTCCTGCCGCTTGTGGGAAGGTGACAATGGCGATAAATTTCCCTGGGCGGTCACGGTTACCAATGGCGGCTGTCAGGCGAATATGGCTTACAATGGAAACGCCAACAACAGTCCATTAACATACACAGTGTTTCTGTGCATCTCGAACCAATTGACTACGCCCAAGGTGGCGTATTGCCCGTCGGACACCGTTACCAGCACCCGCACCACCGTCCAACTCACCTCTTGGCCGGGTTTTGGCTCGGCCAACTACAGCTATTTCATCGGCGGCGATGCTGTGGAATCGGACCCGCAAATGATCTTGGCGGGCGACTGGAATACTACCACCACGTCTGGTGGCAGTGGGGTTGTTGCGGGCAAATCACAACAATACACTGGCGCATTGTGGTATTGGACGCCTAAAGATGTGCATCAGGGTTCCGGCAATCTTGCCTTGACCGACGGCAGCGTGCAGAGCACCACGATCAGCGGTCTGCAAACCTTTATGCAAAACGGCACCAATTCCGTGGCCCAGCCTTATTTCAACTATTAACCCGCTGGCCACCCGCCAGCTCACGTAGAGACCGCCGCAAGGCGGTCTCTTTTTTTATCGGTCTGGCTTCGCCCGCCTCGCCGCGCGTGCCGTCGGTCACAATCGTCTGGCTGAAAAAAGTCAGGGCATGGCAAATCACAATGACGTTGACACACGGCTGCGTTGGTAGGGCGGCGCGCACGGAATGACGCGCCCTACCACACCACTGGATATGAATACGCCAAGGTCATTGTGATTTGCTATATCCCTTGCCCGCCCATCGAAAGCTTGTAAATCTGTGGTCAAACGATGTCATGAAAATCAGCGCCAGCCAGGATTGAACCCATGAAAAAAGTTCGCATTGGCGTGATGGGCGCAGGCTGGTGGGCGACGTTCGCCCACCTCCCCGCCGTCCGCTCGCATCCGCACGCGGCGCTGGTCGCCGTGCAAAGCCGCGAACGCGCCAAGGCGGAAAAAATCGCCCGCGACTTCGGCGCGCCGCACGCCTGCACCACCTTGGAGGAAATGCTCGCGCTGCCGGAGCTGGATGCCGTCATCGTCGCCTCGACGCCGAATGTTCACTTCGCGCAAGCCCAGGCCGCACTGGCCAGCGGACGGCACGTTTTAATCGAGAAGCCCATGACGTTCACCGCCGCCGAAGCGCGCGCACTCGTGGAATTGGCGGCGCAGAAAAATCTTCAGCTCGTCATCAGTTGTCCGTGGCATTTCACGCGCCACGGTCTCGCGGCGCGGCGGCTGATCCAGTCCGGTGCGCTGGGTGAAATCAAAATGATTTCCGT
>CAIOUK010000225.1 GCA_903861445.1 uncultured Verrucomicrobia subdivision 3 bacterium | reverse complement strand
TGGGGCATGGGGCAGATGATGTTCACGAAATACATCGTGGTGGTGGACGCCGGCGTGAACGTCCACAACACCAGCGAAGTGCTGTTCCATCTCACGGCCAACACCGATCCGCAGCGCGACAGCATCTTCACCAAAGGCCCGTCCGACGTGCTCGACCACGCGACGGGCGAGATCGCTGTTGGTAGTAAAATGGGTTTTGACGCGACGAAGAAAATTCCCGGCGAAGGTTTCAAACGCGCCTGGCCGCCGCTCATCAAGATGGATGAAGCGGTGAAGGCGAAGGTGGAAAAATTATTTAGATCATCGCAGCTTTAACCAAAAGCCTAAAAAAGCAATTGACGTTGCGCCTGTTGTTGTGCATATACACACCGGCATGACTAAAGAGTTGGATTTGAATTCGATGGAAAACTGCGTGTGTTTCAACCTACGCTGGGTATCGCGTGCTTTTTCGCAGTTTTTTGTCGGGGAGTTGAACCATCATGGCCTGTTGCCCACACAGACGCCCATCCTCGGTTTGCTCTACGCCAAGCCGGAAGCGAGCATGGCGGAGGTGAGCGACTGGCTCGCCATGGATCGCACGACGCTCGTGCGCAATCTGCGTCCGCTGGAGCGCGACGGGCTGGTCAAGGCGACGGGCAAAGGCCGTGGCAACAAGGTGAGCCTGGCGCTCACGCCGAAAGGCCGGAAAACCTTGGAAAAATTCCTGCCGGACTGGCGGGTCGCCCAGCAGAAAGTCATCCGCACGCTTGGCAAAGAACGCTGGACCGAAATCTTGCGCGATCTTGAACGCGCCGCGCTGGCTCTGAATTAATCCCATTTCGGCATGGAGAATATAATGAATACAAACACTGAATCAGGTGTGCATATACACTCTAAAACCGCCGTGCTCGACGCGGCTTGGCTGCGGCAGCTTTGCCTCGGCGCCGGCGCGGACGACGCGGGTTTTGTTGAGGTGGGGCGGGCTGCGTTGGTGGATGAGCGGCCGCACATTGAGCACGCCTTTCCGCGCACGCAGACTTTGATCAGCATAGTCCTGCGGATGAATCGCGACAATGTCCGCAGCCCGGCGCGCTCGGTCGCGAATTCCGAATTTCATCACACGGGCGACGAAGTAAATATCGTCATCCGCAAGATTGTCACCGCGCTGGAGCGAAAAAATATCCGGGTGCTCAATCCGCCCATGGCCTTTCCGATGGAGGCCGACCGCTGGATGACGGAGCGCATGTGGCTGGTGTCGCACAAACCCATCGCCGTGGCGGCGGGTCTGGGGCGCATGGGTATTCATCGCAATGTGATTCATCCGAAATTTGGAAATTTCATTTTGCTCGGCACGATTCTGCTCGGCGCGGAAGTCAGCGAGTATGGGAAGGAACTTGATTACAATCCCTGCCTGACCTGCAAGTTGTGTGTGGCGGCGTGCCCGGTCGGGGCGATTGGCGCGGATGGACACTTCAATTTCTCGGCGTGCTACACCCACAATTACCATGAATTCATGGGCGGCTTTTCCGGCTGGATCGAAACCATCGCGGACAGCCGCAACGGCAAGGATTACCGGCGGCGCGTGAAAGATTCGGAAACAGTTTCCATGTGGCAAAGCCTCGCGTTCGGGCCGAACTACAAGGCGGCGTATTGCCTAGCGGTCTGCCCGGCGGGCGAGGATGTCATCGCGCCCTATCTCGCATCGAAGAAGGAATTCGCCGACGAATTTCTCCGCCCCTTGCAGGCCAAAGAAGAAAGTCTTTATGTGATTCGGGGATCGGATGCCGAAACTCATGCCAAAAAAAGATACCCGAACAAGTCGCTGCGTTTAGTTTCCGGCTCGTTTCGTCCGCGAACCGCCAAGAGCTTTTTGGAAGGCATCCCAATTTCATTTCAAAGACTCGCGGCGGGCGACCTGAATGCGACGTATCATTTCACCTTCACCGGCAGCGAATCGGCCACGGCGACCATCGTCATCCGCGATGGCAAAATCAAAGTCAGCGCCGGCCTGCAAGACGAGCCAAATCTCTGCGTCACCGCCGACACCGCGACGTGGCTGGGATTTCTGGCGAAGGAAAAAAGCCTGCCGTGGGCGCTGCTCACTCGGCGTATCAAACTGCGCGGCAATCCCAAATGGCTGCTGGCCTTTGGTAAATGTTTTCCAAGCTAAACCATCATCAAAATCAACCATCACAAATCATGAACCAACCAAAAGCTGAACTCTTCAAAACCAAATATGGGAAATGGGCAGTCATCACCGGCGCATCTTCGGGCATTGGCCGCGCGCTAGCTAACGAGCTGGCAGCCGCAGGACTCAACCTCGTGTTAGTAGCACGACGACAGGCCGAACTGGAGCAAGTCGCCAAGTATTTGTCGGCTCGGTATGGTGTAGAGACGCGAGTGCTCGCAGTAGATTTGGCGAACGCACCGTCATTAACTCAAATTGAAGACGAGACCAAGTATCTCGACGTAGGTTTGCTTGTCGCGGCGGCGGGGTTTGGCACGGCGGGCAATTTTCTCGACGCCAAGCTGGAAGACGAACTCGCGATGATGGATGTGAACTGCCGCGCGGTGATGCAATTGAGCCTGCATTTCGGAAAGCAATTTGCCGAACGCGGGCGCGGCGGATTGATTTTGTTCAGTTCGCTCGTCGGTTATCAAGGCACGCCGCGCGCCGCGCATTATGCGGCGACGAAAGCTTACATCCAAACTTTAGCCGAGGCATTGCACGTCGAACTCGCGCCGCGTGGCGTGGATGTTTTGTCTTCCGCGCCAGGCCCGGTCAACAGCGGATTCGGTGCGCGTGCCGACATGAAAATGGGCGCGGCGGAAAAGCCCGAAACCGTTGCGCGCGTCACGCTGGCTGCGCTCGGAAAGAAAATGACCGTCACGCCTGGCGCGCTTTCAAAGTTTTTAACTTGGTCGCTGATGACCGCGCCGCGCGGCCTTCGTGTCCGCATCATGGGAAAAATCATGGGCGGCATGACGAAGCACCTGAATTCGTAGGGTCGAAAGCATGCTGAACTTGATGGAAATCTCACACCTCATTTAGCGGTGGGTCTTGTGGTAGGTAACAGCTTTATTGAAGGCGCGGTGCGCCACGCGGTCGCTTTTGCGGCGGGTTTGCCAGCCGGCTTGTTTTTCAGATTCGCGGAGGTGGCTGATTTCCCCCTGAAGTTTGACGAAGCTGTCGTGACGGTCACGCGGGAGCGTGCCAGCGGCAACGGCGGCTAGGACGGCGCAGTCTTTTTCCTTCGTGTGTGTGCAATCGCGGAAATGGCAGCCGGACGCAAGCGCTTCGATTTCGGGGAACGTTTCCTTCGCGCCTTCGCTCGCGCCCCAAAGATGAAATTCCCTCATGCCGGGCGTGTCAATGACCACGCCGCCTTTCGGCAAAAAAATCATTTCACGCCACGAAGTCGTGTGGCGGCCTTTGGAATCTTGCGTGCGGACTTCAATGGTCGGCATCAAATCTTCACCGTAAAGCTGATTGATGAGACTCGACTTGCCAACGCCGGAAGTGCCGATGAACGCGACAGTGTCGCCGGGCTTGATGAGCGCGGCCAATTTTTTCATGCCGCGTCCGGTGAGCGCGCAGACGGCGAGCACGAGCGCATCGCCCGCCGCGCGCGTGGCTTCGGCGAGCTTGGCTTCAAGGTCGTCGCACAAATCAATTTTGTTCAGCACGACCACGGGACGCGCGCCGCTTTCGTGTCCCATGAGAAGCATCCGTTCCAGTCGCGCGGAGTTAAATGTCGGGTCGGCGGCGGTGACGAGAAAAACGGTTTCGATGTTCGTTGCGAGAATTTGCGAGGCGGTATTGCGGCCGCTCGTCTTGCGCGTGATTTGCGTGGTGCGCGGGAGGATGGCGTGAATGGTGGCCTTCTCTTCATTCGGCACGAGCTTGATGGCCACCCAATCGCCGACCTTGGGAAGCTGCGCGTGATTGCGGCGCGTTTCGTGGACAAATTTTCCGGTGACTTGCGCGGTAATTTCCGCATCCATCGTCCACACGCGGTAAAAATGTTTATTTTCCACCGCGACGCGCGCGGGAATAAAACCTTTGGCAAGATACGGCGCGAACTGTTCGTCGCGCGCGGCGTTCCAGCCCAGTTTGGTCAGGCCCATAAAGATTCGGTTGATGACATCATGCGTCGCGAACAGGGTTGCCCAGCTCGTAACCCGATGTCTAGTCCAATACTCACACGCCCGACGGCGGCAGTAGTATTACCAGCCGGGAGAATCTCAATCCGTTCAAAATAATTGTTTTAATCACCGGTGAAACCAGCTAGTTATTCTCCGTTGAAATGAAACCAACCGACCTGCGGGGCATCCTGCAATACATTCCGCAATTCCGCGAGAAGACGTTTGTCCTCGCGATTGACGGCGCGATTGTCACCGACGAAAACTTCGCCACGCTCCTGTTGGACGTGGCGGTGCTGCGGTCGTTGAACATCCGCGTGGTGCTGGTGCACGGCGCTTCGGCGCAAATCAAGCTGCTGGCGGAAAAACATAATCTCAAACCGTCCAACTGCGACGGCTCCGGAATCACGGACGCGGCGACGTTGCAGGTGGCGATGGACGCGGCGAACCGGTTGACGCACGAAATTCTCGAAGGGCTTTCAGCCAACGATTTGCGGGCGGTTTGTCCGAACGCCATCATCGCGCATCCGCTCGGCATCATCGGTGGCGTGGATCATCTGTTCACCGGCAAGGTGGAGCGGGTGGATGTTGATTTGCTCCAGACGCTGCTCGCACAGGGAATTATTCCTATCATCCCACCGCTTGGTTTCGACGGCGACGGCAAAACGTATCGGGTGAATTCTGACAGCGTCGCCGTCGCAGTGGCCGAGGCGTTGAAGGCGGTGAAGCTGATGTTTATCACGCCGCAGGACGGCATTTTGGTGCAGGGCCGGCTCATCCGGCAGATGTTGCTGGCGGATTTGGAATCCGTGCTGGCGCTGCAAAAGAACGACATCCCGCCCGAACAGCTTTCCAAGGCGCTGCACACGGTCGCCGCGTGCAAGGCGGGCATTCCGCGCGTCCACGTCATCAACGGCAAGGTGGACGAAGGCCTGCTGGCCGAGGTGTTTTCCAACGAAGGCATCGGCACGCTGATTTACGCCAACGAATACCAGCAGATTCGCCGCGCGCTGAAAAAAGACGTGCGGGCCATCCAGCTGCTGACCAAGGCGGCGGTCGAATCCGCCGAGTTGATGAAACGCACGCGGCCGATGATTGAAAAAAGTCTGGCCGATTATTTCATTTTTGAAATTGATAAAAATCCGGTGGCCTGCGTGGCGCTCCATGTTTTTCCCGAACAGAAAAAGGGCGAGCTGGCGTGCCTCTACGTCAATCCGCTGCATGAAAATCGCGGCATCGGGCGCAAGCTGATCCAGTTTGTCGAGAACAAGGCGAAGGAGATGAATCTGACCGAGCTGCTTACGCTCTCGACGCAGGCGTTCACCTATTTCCAGTCGAAGGGCGGCTTCAGCGAAGGCACGCCGGACGATCTGCCGCCCGCGCGCCGCGAGAAATACGACCAGAGCGGCCGCAACTCGAAGGTGCTGGTGAAAAAACTGGTGAAGGCGTGAATTCTTTTATGAATTCAAATGAATGGCTAAAGCTAGCTCGCAAAAAGGGAGTTCAAAAGAGAATTAAAACCGATGATCTCCTTCCGCTATATGGCTCCGTCAAAAAGCAATTCGCTAATTGGAAGCGTGTGAATTGGGATAATGCCGTGGTTGGACTTCATATTGTTTATGGCTGGATGCCAACTATTCCAAAATTTAAGAAGGTGACCAAGTCACGCATCGAGCAGAAAAAGGTTGAGAGGCTTTTTAATTTGGCTCGTTGTAAAAAATTAACGGCGGATGAAATTGACGAACTGAAAGAGAAACTCATCAATAATTCAGTCGTCGGCACTTCAAAGTTTTTACATTTGCTTGCACCGAAAAAATACGCCATTTGGGATAAGCGCGTTGCTAAAGTTTGGTATTCATCCAAAGCGAGCCCACCTTCTTGTTATGTGCGGTCGAAAGAATATGTAAAATATAATGACGCATTAAATTTTTGGCTTACAGACAAAGGATCCAGTAAAAAAATCTCAAATCAAATTAGCAGTTTACGGAAAAAGCTTCCTCATCTGGAAACAGCAAGTGATTTAAGAATTTTGGAACTGGTGTTGTTTCATGCAAAAAAATGAAACAAAGTTTTCTGATTTCAGCATTGTGTCTAACGATTGCTCTGACTTCCGGCTGTGCCAGCCTGCGTTTTATGAATTCTCAAAATAAAATTCCCGAAGCCTGTCTCGCGACGTGCGCGCGTTTGAACATCGTGCCGACAAAATATGTTTTGACCGTCAGCGTCGCCCGGCAAACCGTTTCGCTGTTTGAAGACGGCAAGTTTGTGAAGAAGTTTTCCTGCTCCACCTCGCGTTTTGGCGTCGGACAGATTGAAGGCTCCAACCGCACGCCGCTCGGCCTCCATCGCATCGCGGAAAAAATTGGTGCGGGCAAACCGACGGGAACGGTTTTTGAAGCGCGGGAAGAAGTCGGCCACACGTCACACGCGGATTACACTGACGCCAAAATCACGACGCGTATCCTGTGGCTCGACGGGATGGAGCCCGGCTTCAACCGTGGGGGCAATGTGGATTCGCACCAGCGTTACATCTACATCCACGGCACAGCCAACCAAAAAAGCATCGGCCATCCCTCCTCCTGCGGCTGCATTCATCTGGCCGATGCGGATTTGATTCCGCTCTTCGACTTGCTGCCGTCCGGCACGCTCGTGTGGATTTCGGAGAATTGATTTCAAATTGCAATTTGCGGTTTCCGGTTTAACTTGCCGCCGTGTTTGTTCGCTTCGGAAAATTGCTAATCGTGCTCACGCTGGTTCTGGCAACCGGCGCTCACTGGGCTGCGCTGCAAACCGTCGCGTGGACAACGATGCTCGCGAACAACCTGCGCAGCGATTCCTTAGCGCAGGCCGTTTCCAAAACCTTCGACGGCGACCATCCCTGCTGCCTGTGCAAAGCCATCGCCGCCGCCAAGAAATCCGAGAAAAAATCGGAAGCCGTTTCGCCCATGCTGAAAATGGAATTCCCGCCGACGGCGGAAACGCCGGTCTTGTTTCCACCGAGTCAGTTCACCGTTTTGCCGCTGGAAAATAATTTTTCGAGCGCGTTGCCTTCCAAACCGCCGCTGCCGCCGCCACGCAATTTCCCCGCCTGATTCCACCCGTTTTTCCCGGCCAACGTCGTGAGACGTGGGCAAAATTAATTTCCTTAACTTGAGCGCGCCATGCGGCGGGCTCGCAATCTTTAACTTTGAAAATGAAAAATAAAAATTTGAATTCACAGATGAAAAAAGTCGGGGCCGGTTTGTTGGCGGGAGTTTTGGTGCCGGGCGCGGCGTTTGCCTGCGCGTGCGGCTGCGGCGTGTTTGATGTGGCCACCAGTTCGATGTTCCCTGCGGGCGAGGGCGGCATGGCGTTCCTGAATTACGATTATCAGGATCAAAACCAGAATTGGAGCGGCACGTCCTCCGCACCCGCCGCGAACAATGATGACAAAAAAATCGAGACGCACTTTGTCACCGCCGGTTTGCAATATATGTTCAACCGCAGTTGGGGCGCGCAGGTGGAAATTCCGGTGGTCAACCGCACGTTCGATTCCGCCGGCAACGCCGCGTCGCTCAACTGGACCGGTCTTGGCGACATCCGCCTCAAGGGTATCTACACCGGCTTCTCCGAGGATTTGTCCAGCGGCCTGACCTTCGGCCTGAAACTGCCGACCGGCAGCGACAACCGCGACGGCGACGTGGTGGATCGTGATTCGCAAATCGGCACCGGCAGCACGGATCTTTTGCTCGGCGGTTTTCACCGCGACCGCTTTGGCGCGTCGCACTGGAACTGGTTTGCACAGGTAGAACTCGATTTGCCGACGCTGAAGCAAGGCGACTATCGCCCCGGCTTGGAAGTGGATGCGGCAGCGGGTATTTATTACGATGGCCTTTCGCTGGGCCGTGCGAAAATTTCGCCCGTCGCACAAGTCATCGGCTCGTGGCGCGGGCGCGACAACGGAGCCGCTGCCGCGCCGGAGGATTCCGGCTACCAGCGCGTGCTGCTGTCGCCCGGCATCGAATTCCATCTGCATCCGGTGAAGGTTTATGCGGATGTGGAAATTCCGGTCTATCAAAATATGACTGGCAACCAGCTCGTCGCTCCGGTGTTGTTCAAATTCAGCGTGAGCTATATGTTCTGAAGATGCCACCGGCAGCCGACGAAGAAAAATCATCCTGCCCGCGCGGGGACGAGAAATTATTTCTGGTCATCGTCCTCGCGCTGGCAGCCATTGCCGGCGGCGGCAGTTGGTTTGCCGCCGGTGCTTTGAGGCGGCATGATGCAACCCACCTCATCGCGCCGGACAAACCGCGTCAGCTCGAAACCTTTTCTTTGACCGACAGCGCCGGTCGCACGGTCACACGCGATAACGTGCGCGGAAAAATTCTCGCCGTCAGCTTCCTGTTCACGAGCTGCTCGCTGACCTGTCCGGAAGTCAGCCGACGCATGGCGGAAATTCAGAATCTCACCACCACAAACACCGACGTGCGTCTGCTCTCGCTGACCGTTGATCCGCGCACAGACACACCGCCGGTGCTGGCCAGATGGGGCGCGCAGTTCGGTGCGGATACCAACCGCTGGTATCTGCTCACTGGTGACAAGGCGCAGTTGCACCGGCTCATCGGCACGAGTTTTTTGGCGACGGAAACCAATAACCCGTTTAACTCCATGCCGGGAAATTTCGCCGGCACGGAACGTATCGCCGTCGTGGATAAGCACGGCAACGTCCGCGTTTTTTTTGACGGTTTGCGCGTCGAAACGCCGGCAGCGGTGGTGGCGGAAATAGAATCGCTGCGAAAGGAAAAATGAAGACCATAGTTTTACTTTGCGGGCTGTTGCTGATGGTGGCCGGGTGCAAACCGGCGGCATCCGCTCCGCCCGCCGTTGCGGCCACCAACCAAACCTTTGCCGTGCGCGGCGTCATCCAGCAGATTCCATCCGACCACCGGCACGTCAGCATCAAGCACGAAAAAATTTCCGGTTACATGGCGGCGATGACCATGGATTTTTCCGTGCGCGATACGAATGCGCTGACCGGCTTCGCGCCCGGCGATGAAATCACATTCACACTCGTCGTGACGGCGGACGACGACTGGATTGAAAATCTCAAGCGCACCGGCAAGGTCGGCGGCCTTTCCGGTCCGCCCGGCTGGCACGCGGTGGAACCGGAACTGGCCGTGGGCGACACGCTGCCGGATTATGAATTCACCAGTGAAACCGGCCGCACGGTGAAGTTTTCGGATTTTCGCGGACGCGCGGTGGCATTTACTTTTTTCTTCACGAGTTGTCCGCTGCCGGAATATTGCCCGCGCATGAACCACAATTTTTCTGAGGCGCGGGAGTTGTTATTAGCGGATTCTTCTGCGCCGACGAACTGGCAATTTCTTTCTATCTCGTTCGATGCCAGTTTTGACACGCCGCAGATCCTTTACAGCTACGCCGGGATTTATCGTGGCACCAATGCCGACCGGTGGCTGTTCGCCGTCGCCGCCACGAACACGCTGACGAGTCTGGCACCCAAGGTGGATTTGAATTTCTGGCGCGAGAACGGCTCCATCACACACAACCTGCGCACGGTAGTTTTGGACGGCACGGGAAAAATTGCCAAGCAATTCGATGGCAACGACTGGACGCCGGCGCAACTGGCGGAAGCGATGCGCGCGGCGGACAAACCGTCTGCGCCCTGACCGGCGTTTTGACTTGCGGCCAATTTCGTTTAACTTGGCAGCCATGACTTTGACGGAACAGATGACGCAGTTGGCCAAAAATGCCAAGGTTGCGTCGCGCGAACTCGCCAAGCTGACTACGGCGGAGAAAAACGCCTGTCTGCTCACGATGGCCACGGCGCTGGAGCAAAACGCGGAGGTCATCAAAAAAGCCAACGCGCTCGACATGGAATTTGGCGCGAGCCACGGACTTTCCGCCGCGATGCTCGACCGGCTCAAACTGGACGACAAACGCATCGCCGGCATGGCGAAAGGTTTGCGCGAAGTCGCGGCACTTGCTGATCCGGTTGGAAAAATTTTGGACGAACGTGTCCGCCCCAATGGCCTCAAGCTCCAGAAAATTTCCACACCCATCGGCGTTGTCGTTATCATTTACGAATCGCGCCCGAACGTGACGGCGGACGCGGCGAGCCTGTGTTTCAAGTCTGGCAACGCCACGATTCTGCGCGGCGGCAAAGAGGCACTGAATTCCAACCAAATCATCGCCCGAACCATGATTGACGCGGGAAAAATCGCGCATCGCGGCTTTCCCGAACATGCCATTCAGGTGGTGCCGACGCCCGACCGCGAGGCGATTCCGATTTTGCTGTCGCTCACGCAATACGTTGATCTTTGCATGCCGCGCGGCGGCGAAAGCTTGATTCGCGCGGTCGCAGAATGCTCGAAAGTGCCGGTCATCAAACATTACAAAGGCGTCTGTCACGTCTTCGTGGATGCCGACGCGGATTTGAAGATGGCCGAGGAAATTGTGCTGAACGCCAAGGTGCAGCGCCCCGGCGTTTGCAATGCGGCGGAAACTTTGCTCGTGGATAAAACGGTGGCGAAAACTTTTTTGCCCGCCGTCGCGCAAAAGCTCGCAGCGAAGAATGTGAAATTTTTCACCGACGCCGCGACACAAGAATTGTTGAAAGATGGTTCGTTCAATCTGCAATTGGCGGCGGAGCAAAACTGGTTCACGGAATACAACGACTACATTCTCAACATCCGTGTGGTGGACGGTGTGCGCGGCGCGATTGACCACATCAATCACTACGGCTCGGCGCACTCGGACAGCATCGTGACGCGCAACGAGGCGCACGCGCGGCAGTTTCTGGCCGAGGTGGATTCGGCGGCGGTGTATTGGAACGCCAGCACGCGGTTCACCGACGGCGGCGAGTTTGGCATGGGCGCGGAAATCGGCATCAGCACAGACAAAATCGGCGCGCGCGGCCCGATGGGGTTGGAAGAATTGACCAGTTACAAGTGGCTGGGCATTGGCAACGGACAAGTCAGAGCTTGAAGCGCAATCGGTTTGGTTCGCCTTTCAATAATTACAGGTCAAACGTTGGTTCACGCAAAATGACCTTTACGGCTGGCAGGAAATTGTTTTTCATCTGACGCGAATTCCTTTAACCAATTGACCGCATCCTCCGTCTTGAAATTTATGAAGAAAACACTGCTTCTACTCACTCTCATTTGTGCCATCGTGCTGCCGTTGCGCAGCTCCGCCGGTGAGGCTACTGAAACCAAGGAACAACGCGACGCGCGCATGGCGTGGTGGCGCGAGGCGAAGTTCGGAATGTTCATTCACTGGGGCGTCTATTCCGTGCCCGCCGGTTTTTACCACGACAAGCCGGTTGGCGGCATCGGCGAGTGGATCATGAACAAAGGCAAAATTCCGCGAGCGGAATATCAGGATTTCGCCAAGCAGTTCAATCCAGTCAAGTTCAACGCCGACGACTGGGTCAAGGCTGCCAGTGACGCCGGCATGAAATACATCGTCATCACTTCCAAGCATCATGACGGTTTTGCGATGTTCGACACCAAGGCCAGCCCTTGGAACATCATGCGAGCCTCGCCTTACGGCAAAGACCCGTTGAAAGACCTCGCCGCCGCGTGCCGCAAATACGGCATCAAGCTGGGTTTTTATTATTCGCAGGCGCAGGATTGGAACAATGGCGGCGCGGGCAACAAATGGGATCCCAAGCCGGACGTGACCATGGACGAATACATTGACAAAATCGCGGTGCCACAGGTGAAGGAGATTTGCTCGAACTACGGCGAATTCCCCGCCGTGCTCTGGTGGGATACGCCGCAGAATATGAATCCCGAACGCGCGCAAAAACTTTATGACGCCGTCCATGCGCTGAAGCCAAACATTATTCTGAACAATCGCCTCGAGCGCAGTTTCAAGGGCGACACCGAGACGCCCGAGCAGCACATCCCGGCGAAAGGTTACCCTGGCCGGGACTGGGAAAGCTGCATGACGATGAATAAAACCTGGGGCTTTAAAAAGGATGACAACAACTGGAAGTCCACCGAGTTGCTCATTCGCAACCTCTGCGATATCGCGAGCAAGGGCGGCAATTATCTCCTGAATGTCGGGCCGACCAGCGAAGGTCTGATTCCGCAGCCGAGCCTCGACCGGCTGGCCGAAGTCGGTCGCTGGATGAAGGTCAATGGCGAGGCCATCCACGGTTCCACCGCCACGGCGTTTGGTGGTGAACTTGGCGAAGCGGTCAAAGCCAAGGACGGCTACGGCCACGACACGATGGTCTCCTCCGCCAACGATTGGCGCTGCACAACCAAGCCGGGGAAAATCTATCTCATCATTTTCAAATGGCCGACCAGCCAGAAATTTGAACTGGCCGGTTTGCAAAGCAAGGTCACCCAAGCTTACCTGCTCGCCGACCGCAAGGATTTGAAGATGGATCAGACCGACGCCGGCGTGACGGTTTCACTGCCCGCCGAAGCGCCGGATAAAATCGCCTCGGTTGTTTGCCTGGAAATTGCCGACTCAGTTGCCAAGATTGCCAAGCAAAAATAATTATAACAGTCTCAGGCTGCGGCGCGGACTTTACTGTCCGCGCCGCTTTTGTTTAACTACGCCTTCACCTCACCGAGAAATCAAATGAAATTGAAAACATTCCTCCTCGCCGTCGCATGGGCGCTGGCGACCATGGCTCCGGCCGTCACCGCGCAGACCAACCTGAGCGACAAGGTTGAAACCAAAGAACAGCGCGATGCCCGCATGGGTTGGTGGCGCGAAGCCAAGTTCGGTTTGTTCATTCATTGGGGCGTTTATTCTGTGCCGGCAGGCCAATGGAAGGGCAAGCCCATCTGGGGCGGCGGCGAGTGGATCATGTATGATGCCAAAATTCCGATGGCGGAATACCAGCAGTTCGCCAAAGAATTTAATCCGGTTAAATTCGACGCCGACGCGTGGGTGAAGGCCGCGAAGGAAGCCGGCATGAAATACATCGTCATCACCTCCAAACACCACGACGGTTTTGCGATGTTTGACACAAAAGCCAGCCCCTGGAACATTATGCAAGCCTCGCCCTACGGCAAAGACCCATTGAAAGACCTCGCTGCGGCATGCCGCAAATACGGCATCAAGCTCGGATTCTATTATTCGCAGGCGCAGGATTGGAACAATGGCGGCTCGGCCTATCAGGGCAAGAAGTGGGACAAGGCGCAGGAACACGACATGGACGATTACATTGATAAAGTGGCCTTGCCGCAGGTGAAGGAGATTTGTTCAAACTACGGCGAGTTTCCCGCCGTCATCTGGTGGGACACGTCGTTTGACATGAATTTCCCGCGCGCGAAGAAACTTTACGACGCAGTTCAAGCACTGCGGCCAAATATCATTCTGAACAACCGGCTCGGCGGCGGATTCAAGGGCGACACCGAGACACCCGAGCAGTTCATCCCCGCCGGCGGTTTTCCCGGACGCGACTGGGAAACCTGCATGACCATGAACGACACTTGGGGCTTCAAGCGCGATGATAATAATTGGAAGTCCACCGAGAAAATCATCCGCAACCTTTGTGATATCGCCAGTAAAGGCGGAAACTATCTGCTCAATGTCGGCCCGACCAGCGAAGGTCTCATTCCGCAACCCAGTCTCGACCGGCTGGCCGAAATTGGCCAATGGATGAAGGTCAACGGCGAAGCCATCTACGGCACCGGCCCGACGCCCTTTGGCGCGGAAGCCGGCAAGTTCAGCGAGACGGAAAAGGATCGGAAGGGCAAACCGAAGTTTATCGCCAGCTGGGACTGGCGCGCGACCACCAAGCCCGGCAAATCATTTTTGGGAATTTGCGTGACCCATCCAAAAATCTACCTCGAAATTTTCCATTGGCCGGCGGATGGAAAATTTGAAGTCCCGGGCCTGGAGGGCAAGGTGAAAAAAGCGTATCTGCTCGCTGGTCATCAAAAAGTTGGCGTGAATCAAACCACATCCGGTGTTTCGCTCGCCTTGCCTGACCAAGCACCGGATAAAATCGCCTCCGTCGTTTGT
Source organism: uncultured Verrucomicrobia subdivision 3 bacterium (assembly GCA_903861445.1). Lineage (GTDB taxonomy): Bacteria > Verrucomicrobiota > Verrucomicrobiia > Limisphaerales > UBA11358 > UBA11358. Next base: position 6,891 of record CAIOUK010000225.1, on the reverse strand, counting down.
CTGGAAATTGCCGACCCAGTGGCCAAGGTTGCGAAGCAAAAATAATTATTACGGTCTCACGCGGCGCGGAGTTTGCTGTCCGCGCCGTTTTTATTTTCAGACCGAACACGGTGCCAGCACCGCGTCCGTCATGCCGTGGACGATTTTTTTGTCGGCGGGAACAATCGTCGCCAACACGCCGCCAAGCGTCGGGCGGGCTGCGTCACCTTCGCCGCTGACAAAATAATACGGACATAGCCGCGCCCGCCCCTTCATGGGAATTACTTCCTTCTTCGCAAAATCAAACCAGCTTGATTCTACCAGCGAAGGCTTGTGGAACCGCTGCAAGACACTCGGCGTCGCATCGAAGTTTTTCAACGCCGCATCCACTGCCGCGCTCCAGTCTGCCTGTGACAAATCGCTGCCGAGAAACACGCCGCGCGCGCCCCACGCATTTTCGGAGAAACCGGAGACCTTCAAAATCAAGTCGCGGTCTTTCTGCGATAGCGCCTTGAGTTGCGCCCAGTCCGTGAGTTCCAATCCGGGAATCGCCGCGTGCGGCGGCAGCGGCGTTGGATCCACGAGCCAGGTGTAAGGAATATTTTTTTTTAACCGTGCTAGAAAACTTTCGCCCAGTTCCTGTCGCCAGAAATGTTGCAGGTTGCGGTTCCACAGCAGCGCAAACAGCATTTTTTCCTCGAACAGCGGCTTCGGCGGCGGCGTCAGTCGAATTTTCTTTTCGGCGGCAAGTTCAAAAATCATTTTTGCATTGGCAACATTGGGCAAATCAAACAACTCAAAAAAACGATAAACGGCCGAGTCCTTTGCAAAAGCGTTGAATTGTGAGTCGTGAACCGTGAATCGGCCACCCAGTTGTGCCACGAGCCACTCCATCTCCGGCCGGTAGGTTTTTGCCTCTTCCGAAACGACCAAGTGAATCTGGTTCGCCTCTCCGAAGATGGATTCAAAACCGCGCAGCATTCCCTCCGCGCCACCGAGAACTGGCGCACCCGTTTCCGAGTAGGTCTGATTCAGCCATGCCGTCAGTCCGATTCCGCCCGGCACCGAATCCAGTTCCGTGATGCTGAAACCATTTTCCGTCAGCAAAATGTCCGGGCGGATAACGCGCGGAATTTCATTTTTGAAGGCCGCCGAACGCTGAAGCTCGATCAACTCGCGCGGTTTGCCGAGGTCGAGCCAGCGCGCAACCCATTCCGGCTGCTTGCCTTCGACGCTTTTGCGGTAGAGCAGATTGGTCGCGCGATAAAACTGCAGCAGCACGCGCCCCAACGACTCGATTTCCTGCGCCAGATTTTCGCCGAGCGGAAATGGCGCGGGTGCGGTCTTCCATTCCAGACCGGCAAAAAGTCCTCCCGGTGGAATGGCATTGCGAATGAAATTAGATTTGTCGGCGGCTGTCACAATTTATGCGCGCCAAGTTCTCACTTAAACCCGTCGCTGACAAGTGCGGCTTGGAAAGGCGCGGTAAATGATTGAATTCATTCCCGGCACGGGCAAAATGGCGGTGTGAATTTCCGCGACAAAATCATCGCGTGGGACGATTTGCCGGCATGGCGAAACAAAATGCGCGCCGCCGGCAAAAAGCTGGTCGTCACCAATGGTTGCTTTGACCTGCTGCATCTTGGCCACGTCACTTATCTGGAAAATGCGCGCAATTTCGGCGACGCGCTGCTGCTTGGCGTCAACAGCGACGCGGCGGTGCGCGGACTGAAAGGTGCGGGTCGACCGGTGAATTCGGAAACGGATCGTGCCGCCGTGCTCGCCGCGCTGCAAAGCGTGGATGGTGTCTGCATTTTTACGGACACGATGGCGACAAAATTTCTCGCCACCGCGCTGCCGGACATTTATGTGAAAGGTGGCGATTACACTTTGGAAACTTTGAACCAAGACGAGCGCCGCGCGGTGGAGTCGGCCGGCGGAAAAATTATTTTGGTGCCGTTCGTTCCTGGCAAGTCCACGACTTCGTTGCTGGAAAAGATTTCGCGGCTGTGATTTTGCCCATGCGTTTCCTGATGCTCAACTGGCGCGATCCGCGCAATCCGCTGGCCGGCGGCGCGGAGCGCGTCTCGCAGGCCTATCTTCAGGAGCTGGTGCGGCGCGGCCACGAAGTTTTCTGGTTTGCCAACGATTTTCCCGGCGGCGGGCACGAAGAGATTTTTGAAGGTATCCACATCGTGCGCGGCGGCGGCAAAGGCTCGTCCGTCTTAAAGGCGAAAAATTGGTATCGCCGGCAAAAGCGCTTTGACCTCGTGATTGACCAGCATCACGGCATCCCGTGGTATGCGCCGTGGTGGTGCCAAACCAACTGCGTGGCCTACATCCATGAAGTGCTCGGGCCAATCTGGAATTCTTTTTATCCGTGGCCGTTAAGTGCCATCGGACAGGTGCAGGAACGCTGGACGCACTGGTTTTACCGCGACGTGCCGTTCTGGACTCCGTCGGATTCCACAATGCAAATTCTGCAGCAACACGGCGTAAAGAACGTCAATGTTTTTCTGAATGGGACGGACGCGAAACCGCTTCCCGAGTTGGAACCGAAACCGTTGCATGCGCCGCTTGAACTTGTCGTCGTGTGTCGGCTGGCACCAAACAAGCGCGTGGAGCACGCGATTCGCGCCACAAGAATCCTCCATGAAAATAACATCCCCGTGCGGCTGACCATCATCGGCACTGGCGAAGTGGAAAACTCCTTGAAACAACTGGCGCACGATCTGGCACTGAACGAACAAGTGCGTTTCGCCGGCCGGCTGGATGAGGTGGCAAAAGACGCCTGCCTGCGCCACGCGCATTTGCTGGTGCACACCTCCGTCCGCGAAGGTTGGGGACTGAACGTCATCGAAGCGAACGCCATGGGCACGCCGGCGGTGGTATATCCAGTGGACGGACTGGTAGATTCAACTTTGCATGACGAAACCGGCTGGGTGACACACACCGAGACGCCGGAAGCACTGGCGGAAGCCATCGGAGAAATTTGCCGGACACCGAAAAAATACGCCCACCTGCGCGTCAACGCCTGGAACCGCGCTAAGACGCTGCAATGGAATCAGGTGCTCGGTCCCGCGTGCGACTGGCTGGAAGCGCTGGCCACCGGCAAAGCTTCAAAGTGAAAAGCCCGCCGCCTTCGCATCGGCGGCAAACATCTTCACCGTATCGAGCGAGAGTTCGCCCAAGTCCATGCTGGCCATCTTGATCGCCTTCCCGAGAATGTCGTGGGGCACGGTGACGATGTGGGAGCCGCAATCGTTCGCCTGAAAAATGTTTAGCACTTCGCGGACGCTGGCCCAGAGTAATTCTGCCTGCGGCAAATCTTTCAAAACATTTTTGCTTTGCGTCATGATGCCGACTGGATCCACACCTGTGTCCGCGATGCGCCCGGCAAAAACGGAAACCACGGCGGGCACTTTCGGATTCAACGCCGTCGTCACGCCTTCCACCTGTGCTAAAGTGAGAATCGCCGTGACATTCAGCTTCACGCCTTCGCTCGCGAGTTCCTTGATCAGCGGCAGCGAGGATTCGTTGCGCGTGTTGGTGATGGGAATCTTGACGTAAACATTTTTGCCCCAGCCGTTGATCTTGAGCGCCTGCCGCTTCATTTCGGGGAAATCGTCGGAAAAAACTTCGAGCGACAGCGGCTTGGACGTGATGGTCTGCAAAATGTCGCGCGCGAACGCCTCAAAATCCGTCAGGCCGGCCTTGCGCATCAATGTCGGGTTCGTGGTCAGGCCTTGGATGAGCGGGTTGGCGTTGAGTTCCAACATGCCTTTTTTATCCGCGCCATCGGCAAAAATCTTTACCGACAAATCTTTCAGGGTTCGCTTCATAAATTATTTTTTCGTTTGCGCCAAGATAATGTCCGCAGCCTCGCCCAAATGGCGAGCGGAAAAATCAGGTTTCTGCTTCAACGCCTCCGCGTAACCGCGATCAATAAAAACCGTTGAGCAGCCGGCGGCGTGGCCGCAGTCCACATCGCGCCAGCGGTCGCCGACCATCCAGCTTTGCGACAAATCAAGGTTCAACTCGCGCGCAGCTTGCAGCAACATTCCCGGCTTGGGCTTGCGACAATCGCAATTGGACAAGCCTTTGCCAGCGTGAAAACAGACTTCCACGCGGTCAATCGGCAGTTGCGCCAGCATGTGCGCGTGGATTTTTTCGACAACTTTCTTCGCCAAAGTTCCACGGCCAACATCCGGCTGATTGGTGGCAACGACGAGCAAAAAGCCAGCGGCTTTCAACTTCGCGCACGCGGCAGAAACTTCGGGCAGAATTTCAAACTCGGCCAAAGTGGTCGGCGGATAGGGCTTGCCGTCACGTTCCAACGCACGGTTGATAACACCGTCGCGGTCAAGAAACACCGCGTAGCGCATTTCCGCTTTCCGCTTTCCGCTTTCCGCTTTTACTTCGTGGATTCCCATTTAGTCTGCGCGACTTTCAATTTCGGATGCGACACTAACAGATGCCAGATGACCGCCTGAAATGCCTCGCTGTGCGGCGTGACGTGCGTGGGGTTCACGGTCGGAACAATGACGCAAGCCGTCGCCTGCTGCGCCGTGTAACCGCCGTCGCGACCAACGATGCCGACGACCGAAGCCCCTACCGACTTGGCCACTTGAATCGCGCTGACGAGATTCGGGCTGACGTTTTTTTCGAGATTGCCGCCACCGACCGAGAAAATCAGCAGGCCGTCCTTCGCGTTGATGCGCGAGCCTTTCAGCCATTCGGAAAAAACCGTCGCCCAACCTTCATCATTCGTGCGCGCGGTCAATTCGGAAACATTGTCCGTCGGCGCGTAAGCCTCGAAACCGCAGATTTTTCGAAAATCATTCACGGCATGACCGGCATTGCCCGCGCTGCCGCCGACGCCGAGAATGAAGAGGCGTCCGCCGCGCGTGCGGATCGCCGCGAGTTCGTCCGCGCATTTCTCAATGGCGGCTTCATTCAGTTGCGCCGTGACCTCCTGGACCTCGGCGAGAAATTGTTTGGTGAAACTCATGGAGAATTCAAATTACGAATTTCAAATGACGAATGAAAGCAAAGTTTATCGTGGTAGGGCAGACCTGCCGGTCTGCCAAAAGGCGGCGCAGCAGCGCCGCCTTACCAATTCAAGATTTTTTCAATAGCGCTTCCAGTTCCGCCAAGCCTGCAGGCGAACCCATTTCGTAAAACCGTTCCGGCACTTCGTAACCGGCAAGCTGTTTTTCTTGGACGAGTTTTTGCATCACGTCGGCGAGATCAAATTTTTCTTCCGCCGGAAATTTTTCAAACACGCTCGCCTTGAACAAACTCAAGCCGTAATCAATATGTCGCATCTCCGGCAACTTTGATTTTTTGTCGTAAATTTTTATTTCGCCGGCGGCGAAAACTACGTTGCTCGTGTCGTAAAGACCTTCGTTGCGATAGACCGTCATCAGGCCGGGCTTGCCGCTGCGATGGAAAAATTCCGCGACGGGCGCGTAGGGAATCGGCAGATACGAATCGCCGTAGAGGATGAAAAATTCCTCGCCGAGCTTGGGCAACGCGCGCTTGATCGCGCCGCCGGTGCCAAGCAACTTCTCGCCGTCGAAGGAATACTCCAGCTTGATGCCGCAGGCCTCGCCGCCAAATTCGCGCTGAATCATTTCGCCGAGAAAGCCGATGCACAGCACGGCGCGGCGGATGCCCTGCGCGTGGAGCATTTCCAGTTGATGTGCGAGGATGGGTCGGCCCGCGACGGGCACGAGCGACTTAGGAATATTCTCCGTGATAGGCCGCAACCGCGTGGCGAGTCCGCCTGCAAGGATGGCTACGGGAATGTCTGCTATTGAAATCGAAAACCTTCCGTCTCCTAATTTCTCTTGGATTGGTCGTTCACTTGAGAGTTTGGCCAAAGAATTGTTTTTGTCCTTTTGTGGAGGCAAACCACCATCGCCTCTCTTGTGAAAATTTATTCTCACGAGATAACGAGTTTCGTTCCCTCGAAATCGAAACGGAAGCGCACTTCCTTCAGACCCGCCATGCGCATGGCGTGGCGCAGCTTGGCCTTGTCCTCCGCGTAAAACATCAGGAAGCCGCCGCCGCCCGCGCCGATGAGCTTGCCGCCGAGCGCGCCGCTGGCCAGCGCGAGGTCATACCACTCGTTGATCTTGGGATTGCTCATGCCGCCGCTGCGCTGTTTCTTGCGCTGCCAATGCACATCCATCAGCCGCGCGAACTCGGCGAGATTTCCGCTTTCGAGCGCGGTCTGGCTTTGCAGGCCGAGGTCTTTGACGAAGTGCAGATTCTCGATCATGGACTTGTCATCGGACTTCGATTTTACGTCCTGCTCCTTCAAGATCGCCGACGCGCTGCGCGAATAGCCGGTGAAAAACAAAAGCAAATTGTCTTCGAGATTGTCGCGCGTTTCGTCGGACGCTTTCAGCGGCCACGCCTCGACTTTGCCGTCCGGCAAAAAATTGAAACACGTCAGGCCGCCGTAAGCCGCGATGTATTGATCCTGCTTGCCAATCGGCTCTTTCAACCGGTTCAATTCGATGTCGCACGCCTGCGCCGCGAGTTCAGCGGGGTGGACGAGGTTTTTTTTGTGCGCGTGGAGCGCTTTGAGCAGCGCCGTCGTGAAGCTTCCGGACGAGCCGAGGCCCGTGCCAGAAGGAATATCCGCCATGGAAGTCAATTCGAGCGATTGCCCGCCAAGTCCAACCAGCGCGAATGCTTCGCGAATGATCGGGTGCTTGAGCTTGGAAGCGTCCGAAACGCGTTCCAGTTCCGAATACTTCACGATCAGATCCGGCACGAAGGTCTCGTGCAGCGTGATGTAAACATAACGGTCAATCGCCGCCGCGATGAGGAAGCCGCCGAATTTCTCGTAATACGACGGCAAATCCGTGCCGCCACCGCCGAGGCTGATGCGCAATGGAG
>CAIOUK010000224.1 GCA_903861445.1 uncultured Verrucomicrobia subdivision 3 bacterium | reverse complement strand
GGTTTTTTCCACGCTGCACACGAACGACGCGCCCGGCGCGGTCACGCGCTTGGTGGACATCGGCGTGAAACCGTTCTTGGTGGCCTCATCCACGCGCTGTTTGATGGCGCAACGGCTCGTCCGCAAAATCTGCAAAAAGTGCGTGGCGCCGTATGTGCCGACCGATGCGGAATTGAGTTCGCTTGGCCTCCGGCGCGACGATATTAAAAATGCCACGCCGCAAAAAGGCGTGGGCTGCTCGAATTGCAACAACACTGGCCACCGCGGCCGGATGGGCATCTTTGAAATTTTTGTAGTGGATGACGAGGCGCGGAAATTGATTTACGACCGCGTGCCGACGAACGTGCTGCGCGCCCGCGCTCGCGAGATGGGCATGCGGACGTTGCGCGAGGACGGCATCCGCAAAGTGCTGGCCGGCCTCACCACGCCGGAGGAAGTCATCCGCGCCACCGTCGGCGACGAAGCGTAAAAAATTTCAAATGATGAATTTCAAATTTCAAATTAAAACGGGTGCGGTGCGAATGAGCCATTCGCCATTCGCCATTCGCCATGCTTAATTTTATTTATGTCTTACTCGATGTCAGATCTGTTGCAGTTGGTGGTTTCGGAAAATGCTTCGGACTTGCATACGCGCGTGGGCACGTCGCCCACCATCCGTGTCCACGGCATTTTGCACCGCATTGAAGGCCCGGCGTTGACGCCGGAAACTTCGGAAGAATTGATGCGCAGCATCACGTCCGAGGAGCACATCCAGCAGGTGCGCGAGCGCGGCGGCGCGGACTTCGCGTTCGCGTTCGGCGAGGCGGCGCGCTTCCGCGTGAGCGTGTTCAAGGAGAAGGGCAATTTCGGCATGGTGCTGCGGCAGATTCCGAACAAGATGTTCTCGTTCGATCAAATCGGGTTGCCGGAATCGGTGAAGGAGCTGTTGTTCAAGCCGCGCGGCATGGTGCTCGTCACTGGGCCGACGGGTTCCGGCAAGACGACCACGCTGGCGTCCATGTTGAATTATGTCAACGAGACCCGCGAGGAAGTTCACCTCATCACGGTGGAGGATCCGATTGAATATTATCACAAACAAAAACGGGCGCTGGTCACGCAACGCGAAGTCCATGTGGACGTGCCGAATTTTGCCGAAGCCTTGCGCCGCGCGCTGCGGCAAGACCCGGACATGATTCTGGTCGGCGAAATGCGCGACTTGGAAACCATCGAGGCCGCGATCACGGCGGCGGAAACGGGCCACTTGGTGTTCGGCACGCTGCACACGACGGGTGCGGCGAAGACGATTGACCGGTTGACGAACGCGTTTCCGTCCAACCAGCAGGAAATGGTGCGCATCCAGCTTTCGACGGTGTTGCAGGCGGTGATTTCGCAGTTGCTGATTCCGCGCATTGACAAGCCGGGCCGCATCGCGGCCTTCGAGATCATGATCAACACGCCGTCCATCGCCGCGCTCATCCGCGACAACAAAACATTCCGCATCCAGTCGGACATTCAGACCGGCTCGAAGTGGGGCATGGTGACGCTGGACTCATATTTGATTGATTTATATCTCAAGGGCATGATTGCTCGCGAAGAGGTCATCAACAAGTCGCAGGATCCGACGACCATCATGGCCAAGCTGCAGGAACTGGATTTGGCGCAGGCGGTGGACAAGGGAGGAAAATAAATTTTCATGGCTGAGGAAATTTCAGATGCGTTGCTGAACCTGCTGCACGGGCAGGGAATGCTCGATGATTTGCAGTTCGAGGAATTGGCCGGCGAATTCCGGCGCACCGCGACGCCGTCGCTCCAGTTGTTGCAGGATTTTGGCATCATGAAGCGGGACGACATCCTGCACGTCATCGCTTCGGCGTTGGGCACGAGCGTGGTGACGTTGAAGGATCGCGAGCTTTCGGCGGAACTGCTGAAGCTGCTGCCAGCGCGGGTGGCGCAAATGTATTGCTGTCTGCCCGTCGGTATGGAGAATGGGGTGCTGCAAGTCGCTCTGGCGGATCCGCTCAATCCGCAGATGGCGGATGAAATTCAGTTTGCCGCCAAGCGCGATGTGCAGATCGTTGTGGCCGACCCGGCGGAAATCCGGCGTGGCGTGGACCGGTTTTACGCGCAGGCGGAGACCGAGGATTATGCGGAAATCCTCAAGGAATTGGGCGATGAAAAACTCGCGGCCGGAGCTACGGCGGCCGGCGACAATGCCCAGACCAACGAAGAGCTGGCCAACCAGGTGCCCATCGTCAAGTTCGTCAATCTGGTGTTGCAACAGGCCGTGCTGGATCGGGCGAGCGACATCCACTTCGAGCCGTTCGAGACGGAGTTCCGCATCCGCTACCGCGTGGACGGTGCGCTCTACGAAATGTCGCCCCCGCCGAAGCACCTCGCGCTGCCGGTCGCCTCGCGCATCAAGATCATGGCGAACCTGAACATTTCCGAAATGCGTTTGCCGCAGGACGGGCGCATCAATCTTCAGGTCGGCGACAAGATGGTGGATTTGCGCGTGAGCACGCTGCCGACGGCGTTTGGCGAATCCATTGTGCTGCGCGTGCTCGACCGTTCGTCCGTGAATCTGGAAATCGAGTCGCTCGGTTTTCCAAAATACCTTTACGATTTTGTCACGGAAGTCATCCAGCGGCCCAACGGCATTTTCATCGTCACCGGTCCGACGGGTTGCGGCAAGACGACGACGCTGTATTCCTGCCTGCGCCGGGTCAACACGATTGACTCCAAACTGCTCACGGCGGAAGACCCGGTGGAATACGACATTGACGGCATCATGCAAGTGGCCATCAACGACGTGCTAGGCATGACGTTCGGCAAGGCGTTGCGGTCATTTCTGCGCCAGGACCCGGACATCATCATGGTCGGGGAAATGCGCGATCTGGAAACCGCGCAGATTTCCATTCAGGCGTCGCTCACGGGTCACTTGGTCTTGAGCACGCTGCACACGAACGATTCGCCCGGCGCGGTGACGCGGCTGGTGGACATGGGCGTGGAACCGTTTTTGATTTCCTCGACGCTGATGGCGGTGCTGGGCCAGCGGCTCGTGCGGAAAATTTGCTCGAACTGTCGCACGCCGTTCGAGCCGACGGAACAGCAGCTTGCGTTGCTCGGACTCTCGCCGCATGATTTGGGCGACAAAGTTTTCCATTACGGCCGCGGCTGCTCGACGTGTAATGACACCGGTTACAAGGGTCGCAAGGGTATTTACGAATTGCTCGTGATTTCCGATGCGATCCGCAATCTCATCAATGACCGCGCGCCCACGGTCGTTTTGCGCCAGAAAGCGGTGGAGCTGGGCATGGTCACTTTGCGCGAAGACGGCTTGCGCAGCATCTTTGATGGTGATACAACCATCGAAGAAGTCATCAAATACACCTAATTTTTCCCGCCATGCCTAGATATATTTATGTGGCGCTCGACGCCCGCGGCCATGAAACCAAAGGTGCCATCGAAGCCGGCAGCCAGAACGAGGCCATTGGCCGCGTAAAGGAAATGGGCTTGTTCCCGACCAAAATTGGCGAGGCGGACAAGGAGGAAAAAGCAGCCAAGAAGGACAAGGCGAAGACTCCGGCCAAGGCGAAGGCCGGCGGCAAAAAAGGCGGGCTGAACATCAACATCAAGATTCCCGGCCTCGGCGGCAAGGTGAAGCCGAAGGTGTTGACTACTTTTACACGCCAGCTCGCGACGCTGGTGGACGCCGGCCTGCCGCTGTTGCGCGGTTTGCGCGTGCTGGAAAAACAGGAGCGCAACATGAACCTGAAGGAAATTCTCGGCCAGCTGGCCGCTTCGATCGAAGGCGGCAGCACGTTCTCGGAAGGGCTGGCACAGCATCCGAAAGTTTTCAACAAGCTGTTTGTCAACATGGTCAAGGCCGGCGAGCTGGGCGGCGTGCTGGAAGTGGTGTTGAAACGGCTCGCGGAATTTTCCGAGAAGGCGCAGAAGATCAAGGGCAAGGTGAAGGCGGCGATGTTTTATCCCGTGGCGGTGCTGATCGTGGCGGTCGGCATCATGATTTTGCTGATGACTTTTGTCGTGCCGAAATTCAAGGACGTGTTCGCCGGCATGAACATCACCATGCCCAAGTTCACGTTGTTTGTGCTGAAAGTCAGCGAGATTATCAAGGATAACATTCTCCTCACGCTGGGCGCGGTGGCCGTGGTCGTGGTTTTATTTCTGCTGTTCATCAAGACCAAATTCGGCCGCCATCTCTGGGACGCGTTCAAGCTCAAAATGCCGGTGCTCGGCCCGGTCATCAGCAAGGTGGCCATTTCGCGTTTCACGCGCACGCTCGGCACGCTGGTCAGCAGCGGGGTGCCGATTTTGCAGGCGCTCACCATCGTCAAGGAGACGGCGGGCAATGTCATCATCGCCAACGCCGTCGGCCAGGTTCACGAAAGCGTGAAGGAAGGCGAAACCATCACCTCGCCGCTCGAAGCTTCCCGTGTGTTTCCGCCGATGGTCGTCAGCATGGTGGACGTCGGCGAACAGACCGGTGCCCTGCCGGAAATGCTGCTGCGCATCGCTGACAACTACGACGAGGAAGTGGATAACGCGGTTTCCGCGATGACCTCGCTGCTGGAACCGATCATGATTATTTTTCTCGCGGTCATGGTGGGTAGCATCGTCATCGCCATGTTCCTGCCGCTCATCAAAATGATCGAATCCATGAGCGGTGAAGGCGATAGCGGCGGTGGCCGTCGCGAATAAAATGCCAGTAAAGCAGAGCGCGGCTTGACAGGAACTCCACTCAATGCGTAAATACATTGTATACACATGGCATGGGCGAACTATTTACAACTGACCCATTATGGAGTTCGATTGGAATAATTTGCCGTTTGAGCTTGGTTCTTTGACCCAGCGGGAAATTGAAGAGTCGTTTGAAGATCCGTTTGCGGTGCGGCTGATGCCGGACTCCCGCCGGTTTGCGGTGCAGGCGCGTTTTTTTAACCTTGGCCAGTCGGCAGGTGGCATTGGCATTTACAGCGTCTATCGCACCAACGGCAAACAGGTGCGAGTGCTGCTGGCCCGGCCATTTGAGCCGGAAGAACGTTTTTTTTATCAGCGCAAACTGGATCAGACGCTCGCGTAGTAAATTGAATTTTTTAACTGTGCAAACTTTTGCCAACTGGGATGACGTGCCGATTTTCGACAGCGAAACGGCCGAGGCGGCGTTCTGGGTGGAAAACCGCCCGGACTTGCGGCTGATGGAAGCGGCG
>CAIOUK010000223.1 GCA_903861445.1 uncultured Verrucomicrobia subdivision 3 bacterium | reverse complement strand
TTGATGATTTCTTGTTGGTTGGCAATGCTCATGATCCATAATCCATTGGGAGCCAAATGTTTTTTCACATTGGCCATCACCTGATGAACATCGCATTCAGTTATGTGCTCCATCACTTCCCAGCTTGTTACAATGTCAAACTGCAAGGGTTGCGCGGGGGTTTTTGTGGTTTCCGACAGGATTTCAAAATTGCGCGTGATGTCACAGGTAAAAAGATATTCAGGTATAATCCGCCATTCGGCTCTTCGGAAGTTTTTTGAGTAATCACTTCCCTCCAATCCAACGGCGAGGCAGCCCGCATCCAAGCAATCCTTTACAAAGCCCCCCCCAGAACAGCCCATGTCCAAAACTTTTGGAATCGCATGCTGTGGGAAAAGCTTACATACCTTCCTGATGAAACGGGAATTGGTGGAATTGTCCCGTTTTGTGCCCCAAGGCATCAAATGATCCGGCGAGTCGAAGGCGATTTCACGTTCCGCTTTGACGATTAGTTTTAACGCGGGAACGCCTCCGAGTTGAATGGAATAGTTGTTATTGTTGGTGGAAATCATAATGCGTAAGATTCCAAAATGACAGCCAAAATGAAAGCCAAAATTTATCTATGCTTCCGGATTTCGCTAGTTTCGACAGTCCGCTACTTGTAATCAACTTTCGGCATGCCCAGCTTGAAAAGATGCTTTACTTCACCCCAGCGGCCGGGTTTCAGCTTGATGAAACGCAGCATCCAGAAATCGCCGTGCCGCCGAATCCGTGCGCTCTGGCGGCGCCATTCGCGAACTTGGCGGCGCATGCGAAACGCCTCCACAATTCCCCGAATGTAGGCTTGTTTTACAAACTGCCATTGCCTGGTCAGCACCAGCCAGACCAACGCCTCGCATACCAGCAAACAAAGATGCGGAATCAACAACAGCAGCAGGATGTGCTGGCAATTTTTTAGCAGAAATAAAATATTATTGCGGGTGGACAAGAATCGTTTGGTTACCGTGGTGCGCAACTCGATTATCTTCGTCCCCCCGGCGGGATTGGCCATGGCCGCGCCGCGATGATGCACGATTGCCCGGGGCACGCCGACCACCCTGCCGCCTGCCGCCCACACGCGCCAGCCCAAATCCATTTCATCCACATACGCAATCCATTCGTCGGGATAGCCGCCGATTTTTTCAAACCAATCCTTGCGGATGGCAAACGCGCCACCAATGCCGGCAAGAAAATCGCACGCCGTCGAATGATTCGACATGAAAACAGTGCATCCTAGCCAGTCAATGCCCGCTGCGCCAAAGGTTTGAAAATTGTCGCTGTCATAATCCAAAATCCGCGCGGCCAGAACCTCGGCACCCGACTCGGCCGCTTCCAAAAGCATTTGGATGCAATTGGTCTCCAGCCATATATCCGTGTTCAGGAACAGGAGCAGGGGCGAATGGGCTTCGCGGGCGGCCGCGTTGCAGGCGTCGCAATACCAGAGATCCCGTTTGTCCGCGACAATGCGCAGGGACGGTAGGCGCGGCCGGAAACGTTCGCAAATCACCAATGAATTGTCACCGGATGCGGCGTCAAAAATAACGACTTCAAAGCGACCCGCTGCCGTTTGGGCGCAGATGGATTCCAGACAACGGTCCAGCCAGATTGCGCCGTTGTGGTTGAGGATGATGAGACTGATTTCCGGTGTCATGCTTGTTCCTGACCGCAGATTAAAATCATTTTGGAACCTTATTCAAAGTCCGCACTTTCAGCGAGCCTTTTTGAGATGGTATTATGGATGTGCGTCCGCGGCATTTTACTTGATCTGAATACGGGAGCCATAAATCTTATTCCAGTCCACATTAGGCGCAAGGCCGTTCATTTCCATGTGGGTGGCTAGCGATGGCTGGGGTGCCCAGATGCTCCGGCGTTTGCCCCGGAGAATTTGCCGCGTGGCATGCCGCCACGCCAGCGCATGAGAAGCGCTTACAAACAGACCGTCATTCAAACTTCGAATAAACGACCACGGATTTAACACGCCTCTTTTTGTGAGCGATAACCAGATGGCCAGATCGGAATTACCTGCCGCAAAGGTCCGAAATACATCCGCCGTTTCCACGAGTGACGTCCGTCGCGCCATGAACGTTAGGCAGGTAGAGGCAACTTTTCGCCAGACATGTTCGCCCTCGCTGATGGTATCGCCACCCAGTTGGTGAATGTATTGCGTGTAATGGGCAGCGTGATCGAAAAGCGTGAGAAATTCGGTTTCCGGGTGTTTTTTTATAAAATCCACGCTGCGTTCCAATGCCCCCGGCAAATAGAGGTAATCGTCCTCTGCAAAATATACGAGTTCGGCTTCTTGCTGCGCGGTGAGCACATCAATTTGTCGGCAGAATGTGGCACCATTCCCTTCTCCGCCAAGATTGATAATTTCGAGGCTGTTGCTGGGGAAAAAGCTCCGGATCAAGTCTTCATAGGCTGGCGGACAATTATCGAGCAGAAACCACAGCTTTAATTTCAAATTTCCAGCCGCCGCCCGGAAGGTTTCGAGATTAAGCCGGACTAAATCCAGCTTGTCTGTGAAGCCAAACACCGGGTGGCCCGACACGCGTGGATAAATCCGGTAACACACTGCCAAATCTGCGCTGGGCGTCTTGTTGCTCATCATTTGAGTGCTACCATTTACCGTGAATCTGACCAAACCGTCCCGAATGGGAAAGATTCTCTGCTATTAAGCCAGCGTTTGTCTCGAGGGAGACTTTCTATCCAAGCTTCAAAAGCAAAAGCGGGAAGCTCAGAAAACATAATCGAAAGAATAGCCCTTAAAAACTGCAAAATCAACCTTGAACGCCGTCGTCCATAGCTTGACTTAAACCGTGGATTCTTCAAAAATTAACTTCGCCAAAACAAGCATGAACGACCCCAGCCAGCCAGCTACCCCGCAGTTCGGGGGCGGTAAACCAGTCCCTTGGGCAAGCGTCGTGATGCCTGTCCGCAAGTGCCGCGCGACGGTTGTAAAATCGCTAGATTCGCTGCTCCAGCAACAAGTCCCGGGACGCTGTGAAATTATTTTTGTCTGCGATCAAGCCGATGATGATTCACTTGAGGCCATCCGCAATCATCCGCTGGCGACGCAGTGGGATTGCGTTGAAATTTTTCATCCCGGCCGCGGGCTGGCGCAGGCTTACAATTTGGGCTGGCGCGCCGCCCGGGCACCTTTCATTTTCTTCATGCACTCGGATTGTTATGCGACGGATGACCGGGCAATGATTCGCATGGTGGAGTGGCTGGAGCGCGAAGGGGCGCTGGCCGTGGAACCGATGGTGGATATTCCGCAAGGCGACTGGGAGGTGATGAGCTTCTGGGATCGCGTGACCTCATCACAATATCGTCATGGCAAACCGCTCCACAACTTTATGGGGAAATTTGATCTGGTTCGCCGTGACGCGTTGGAAAAACTCGGCGGGTTTGATGAGGAACGATTCTGGTCGGCGGCAGAGGACGCCGACATGGTCGAGCGGCTATGGACTGTCGGCAAAATTACCTTTTCCGATGTGCTCGTCATCCACGCCCACCTGCATCCCGCCGAGGCCGCGTTCACTGCGACACTGCGCAAGCATACGCAAGCCGGCGAGGGCACCGGTGCGGTGTTCCGAAAATATTGGCACTCGCTGCACTTTCTGCGAGGAGCCTGGACGATTATTGGCCTCAACCTGCTGAAACTAGTGCTGCTTGCCGGCATGATCGCCGGTATTTTCTTTCCGCTGGCCGGAATAATTTCCGCCTCTTTCATGCTGCTGCTGTCGGTTTATTATGCGCGCTGGGCGATGTTGAGCCGCGACTGGCGCGTGGTGCTGATCCCATTCGCGGTGACGCTGATGTTTTCGTTTTTTGCTGTGGCGATGGTGCGGGCGTTCATCCGCGGACGGCAGTCCTTTGATTATCTTAAGGTCAAATCACCCGGGAGTTGACGAGTATTGGCCAAACAATATTTTTGGCGCGAACGCTGGAAAAAACCATCAACCAGCCCAGTCTGGGTTTTCCATGAAGGCGTAACACAACAGATGGCAGATGGTCATCTGCGCATCTTCCACGCGGCCGAAATGCGTGTCCGCAATTACGATGGACTGCTCCGCAATTTCCGCCATGCGACCGCGCTTGGCGCCGACGAGTGCCACGGTGTGCAGCCCATGCTGCTTGGCCCAGGCGAAGGCCTTGACACAATTCGGTGAATTGCCGCTGACGCTGATGCCCAAAACCAAATCGCCGGGCCGCGCATAATTCTGCAACTGCCCGACAAAAACGTCCTCGTAGGCGGAATCATTCGCCAGCGCTGTCATCCAGCTCACGTTGTCGTTGAGGCAGAGCACGCGAAAACGTTTTTTCAATTTGTCCGACGCGCCCTTGCCCAAGTCCGTCGCAAAATGGGAGGCATTGGCCGCACTGCCGCCATTGCCAAAGACAAACACCTGCCGGTCCTCCTGCAAGGCCGAACGCAGCTTGCCCACCACCGCCGCGACGGCTTCCACCGGAATGGAATCATGCGCCGATTTTTGGGCGCGCAAATACTCGGAAATCCAATGTTGCATGCCGCCAAGCTACAGGGCCGCGTTTTCTTTGTCAGGAAGATTCGCCGCGCGTTTTCATGCTTTCGCAGCGGCGTCATTTCGGTCAAAATGGAGGGCTGATAACATGAAATTTGATCTGATGGTTGTCGGCGGCGGCATCGTCGGTCTGGCCACGGCCCACCGG
>CAIOUK010000222.1 GCA_903861445.1 uncultured Verrucomicrobia subdivision 3 bacterium | reverse complement strand
TGCTTTCAAAACTTGAAACTTGAAACCCAAAACTTGAAACTCCGCTAGTGCTTATTGCGTTTAACAAACCTTACGGGGTGCTTTCGCAGTTCACCAGCGACGGCTCGCCGAATCGTCCACTGGCAGAGTTTGCTTTTCCCAAGAATGTCTATCCAATCGGCCGGCTGGATGCAGATTCCGAGGGCTTACTGCTATTGAGTGACGAGCCCCAATGGAATGAAAAACTGCTGCATCCGCGCCACGCGCACGAGCGGGAGTATTGGGCGCAGGTGGAAAAAATCCCGACACGCGAGGCGCTGGACAAGCTGCAACAAGGCTTGATTATTCAAGGCCGCAAAACTTTGCCATGTCGCGCGTGGTTGCTGGAACCGCAGCCGGAAGTTTCAACCGTAGCAGCCGACGTGAGTCGGCTCCATAATCCGAACATTCAGAGCGGACTCACGTCCGCTGCTACAATCATAATAATTCCGCCGCGCGTGCCGCCGATCCGTTTTCGCAAGAGCGTGCCGGACTGCTGGATTGGACTGGAACTGGTCGAGGGCAAAAACCGGCAGGTGCGGCGAATGACGGCAGCCGTGGGACATCCGACTTTGCGGTTGGTGCGCGTGCGCATCGGAAATTTTTGGCTGAGTGATTTGCCACCGGGCAAGTGGCGAATTCTATCGGCCGAGGATGAAACACAGGTTGAATGCTGATTGGTCCAGTCGCAATAATGCCGGCATTATTTCAGAAATACAGCGCCACGCTCCAATATTATTGATGGCCAAAACAATGGGCGAACGAGTGGAAAAATTCCGGGCCGAAGGTGAATTGATAGGCGACGTATAATTGAAAATTCACCGGGCCGTCCAGCGAACGCCCGGCGGAAAATAGCAGGTGATGATTTTCCGTGAAGTCAATGACCGTGCCGAGGTTGAAAGCCGTGTCACCTGATCCGCCGGTTTCCATCGTGGTGCGATGATAAATTTCCGCGCCGAGTAAAAAGTTTTTCGTGATTTGCCGCTGAACAACCACGCCGCCGAAGCCCCAGTTTTCATTGCCGACACCGGGATTGATGCCGTAGCCGCCGCCGCCGTAAACCGTCCACGCGCCAAAACTTTTTTGCAGCCACAGCGGCAGGAACGCCTGCACATGGCCGCTGCCAAGCCCGCGCGATTCGCTGCCGGTGGGGATTTCCATCAGCGGAAAAATTCCGATTTGCGGCAGATTTTCCGTCTCCTGCACGAACCGGAATTTTACGCCCAGTTCGGTGTCGCCATAACCGTAATGCGTGCTGCCGCCGGATGGCGCATTGTAGGCCAGCGGCGCGATCAGATGCAGCTGGACGTTGGTGATGACGCCGTAATTTAGCTCAATGTGCGGCGCGGTGCCGGCCCAGCCGTCGGCGGTTTGCGTGTGCTGCGAGGCGAGGTAAAATTCCCAATGCTGATAATCAACCGGCTGCGGATCGTCCGTCAAAAACGGCGGGCCGGCGAGCGCATTTATTGCCAAACCGGACAACAACAGAACCAGCAGTCTTACAAATTTTCGGGTCATGGCGGTTATCCGGAAATTTCAATCGGCAATCAAGTAAAAGCCGAGGATGATTGCGCCGGCCACCGCCACGCCGGAAACTAGGGCGGCAATCAATTTGCCGGCGGTGAAACGCAAGTTGAGGCGGGAGAAAATCCAGCCGCTGATCAGAAAAATTCCGAGGATGACCACCGCATGGGTGATCCAATGATGGCCGGTCAAATTTTTCATCCAGTCCATCACGGAATTTTTTCCTTTATTAGATTCTTTTGCGATCACGAGCAGTGCGTTCACCACACTGGCCAGCGCGAGGGCGACGCCAAAGGCGCGGGCCGATTTGGAAAGACCGGAAGTTTCAGGATTGGGATTCATAAATTTGAATAGGTAAAATTATTTGGCCGCCAGCAATCCCATTTTGACGCCCATCGCGATGATGCCGCCTTCGCCTTCCATAGTGAACGCCAGCGCCGCCGTGAGGCCGGCCACCCAGAGCACCAGCCGGCGCGCATCTTTGTTCGCCGCGAGATTGGCGGCGGTGGTCACCGGCAAATAAGTCGCCAGCAGCAGCAGCATGATGACGAGATGCTCCTTGGTCTCCATGACGAATTCATGGGCGAACCGCCACGTCGCTGGCCCATTCAGGATGATTGCCTTGTCCGGCGCGTAAGCCGTGACATAGAAAAATCCGCCCAGCACAAACGCCAGCCACATGAAACCGGCGGCGGCCAGACTGGCGACGCGGATACGTTTCGCGTTGGCGGCGGAAGCGTTCAGGGTTTCCACGAAAACCCAGAGCGTCGCGAGCAGGCAGGCCACGCCGAAAAAGACGTGACCCATTAAAAACATTTGATTCATAAAATATAATTTGGCCGATTATTTCCGTTCATGCTCGGCGGGCAAGACAAATTTTTGCCGGAGGCCATTCAGCTTCATTGACCCCGGCGGCGATGAACGGTAACTTTTCTGCATGATTAATGTCGCAGAAATCCATCCGCCCGCCGGCATGGCGAAGGTCAAGTTCGAGCCGCTGGCGCGCGAAATCTTTGCGCTGAAAAAACAGCTCAACGCCGTCATCCTCGTGCACAATTACCAGGTGCCGGAAATTCAGGACGTGGCGGATTTTGTGGGCGATTCGCTCGGCCTCGCGCAACAGGCGGCGAAGACGAACGCGGATGTCATCGTGTTCTGCGGCGTGCATTTCATGGCGGAGACGGCAAAAATTTTGAACCCGAACAAAATCGTCGTGCTGCCGGACAAGGATGCCGGCTGTTCGTTGGAAGAAAGTTGTCCGGCACCGGAACTGGCGAAGTTGCAGGCGACGAACCCGAATTTCTGGACGATTGCCTACATCAATTGCAGCGCGGCGGTGAAGGCGTTGTGCGATGTCATTGTGACCAGCGGCAACGCGGAGAAAATTGTCAACGCTGCGCCGAAAGATCGCGATCTTCTTTTTGTGCCAGATGAAAACCTTGGCCAGTGGGTGATGGAACAGACCGGCCGACCGATGACATTGTGGAAAGGAAATTGTTACGCCCACGTCGAGTTTCAGCGCGAGCGCGTGTTGGCGGCGAAGCAGCAGTTTCCCGACGCAAAAATAATTGTTCATCCGGAAAGTCTGCGCGAAGTGCGCGAGCTGGCGGATTCGGTTTGCTCGACGGAGAAGATGATTACCTATTGTAAGACGAGTCCGGCGAAGCGTTTTGTCATTGTGACCGAAAGCGGCATCATCCACCGGATGCAGAAGGAATGTCCGGGCAAGGAATTTCTCTGCGCGCCGGTGTTCAACGCGATGCAACTGCCGACGGACGGCTGCCGCTGCAGCGAGTGTAAATTCATGAAGATGAATACGCTCGAAAAAGTCCGCGACTGCATGAAGAATCTCGCGCCGCGCGTGGAGCTGCCGGCGGAAATTATCCGTCGCGCCCGACTGCCGATTGAGCGGATGCTGGAGATTTCTGCGAAGCCGATGGAAAATGCCGGTTAGTTTTTCCGGCGGGTTTTTGGCGTGCGTGTCAATGTATTGCGCCAGTCTGATAATTCAGGTTGGACTGTTGGATGAGCACGTTGTAGCGCGCATTGGCGTTGGCGATTTGCGCGGAGGTCAGGCTTAACTGCGCCTGGCTCAATTCCACGATGCTGCTGCTGCCGATTTGATAGCGCGCCTGTGCCAGCTCGTAAGCTGCGGCGGCGATGCGAACCAATTCTTCCGTGGTGCGCAGCTGTTCCAGCGCCGTGTTCACGTTGAGAAGGGCGATATGGACGTCGCGCACAATACTATTTTCAAGTGCGCGCACCCATTCGCGGTTGGCCTGTGCCTTTAATTCTGACTCATGCTGGCGGGCCGTGTAAAGGCCACCGGCAAACAAGGGCAGGGTCAATTGAATGCCGCCCGCCTCGTAATTGTCCGACAAATGCGCGTCGTGCGACGGCGAGTCGCCGATCACTCCAACGGCGGAGATAACCGGCAGCCGCGCATCGCGTTGGGATTTGGCAAACTTCAAGGCGGCCTCGTGTTCATTGCGCAGGCTCAATAATTCCGGCCGCTGGGACAAAGCCGTTTCCACCAGTTCGGAAACCGTGTTTGTGCCGGTCAAAACGGATGGCACCGACTCGTTTAATTGAAACGGGCGTGGCTCCCGAAAACCCAGCGCGGTGGCCAGCGAGGTCATGGCGTCATCCGCGTTGTTCTGTGCCTTTTGGAGCAGCAGCTTGCTTTCCTGAACGGCAACCCGCGCAAAACTCACATCCAGTTCCGATTTGAGCTTGTTGGACGCGAGCACACTCACCTGATCCAGCAGCACTTGCCGCGTGGCCACAGTCTGCTGTGCGACATTCAGGATCGCTTGGGCTTCCAGTGCGCTGAAATAGTCAACATTCACCTGCAGCAAAACCTGTTCGCGCGTGGCGTTCGCATTTTGCTTTTCCGCCTGCGCCTGAAATTTGGAACTGGCCGTGAGGTTGGCCGTGTGGCCGAAATCAAAGAGCAGCAGATTGGCGGCGAGGCCGCCGGCCACGCGGTCATAGACGCTCGGATTATTCAGCCCGCCGGCCAGGATGCGCGTGCCATCGGTTTCCGCGCCGACGACGCTGCCCACTGCATTGATGACGGGGAAAAATCCGGCGCGCGTCTCGGTCACCACTTCCTGCGCGGCCAGTGCGCGATAATTCGCCGCCGCAATCTGCGGATGATTTTGCAGCGCGATTTTTTCCGCGTCCGCCAAAGTTAAAACCGTTGGCGCAAGGTTGGTGCCAGCGGCAAAAATGTTGCCGGCGGTAAACAGGCAAATAATCGAGGTCAGGATGATGGGTTTCATTCAAAAATATTTAATGCGTCATAGATTCCGTGGCGCTGGCGAATTTTTCGGCGCCGCCTCTTTCCGGTAAAAGATGAAATACGCTGTCGGCACAATAAACACCGTCATCACCACCGACATCGCGAGGCCGCCGATGATGGCGCGCGCCAGCGGCGCGTAGGCTTCGCTGCCGGCCCCCAGCGCCAGCGCCATGGGAATCAGGCCGATGAGCGTGGCTAGCGAGGTCATCAGCACCGGGCGCAGACGCACGCGGCACGCGAGCGACACGGCTTCCTGGAGCGGTCGACCTTCGGCGCGCAGGCGGTTGGTGAATTCGACGATAAGAATGCTGTTGGACACGACGATGCCGACCATCATCACAATGCCCATCAGCGACATGACGTTGAGCGTGGTGCCGGTAGCGAACAGGATGATCAGCACGCCGGTCAAACCGGTTGGCACGGCGAGCAGAATCAGCAGCGGATCCAGGAATGATTTGAACTGCGCGACGAGAATTAAATAAACCAGCACCGTCGCCAGAATAAGGCCGAGGCCAAAGCTGCGGAAAGAAACTTCCATCGCATGCGCCGAGCCGCGCACAGTGACGTGAATGTTGGAGGGCAGCTTCAAGCCCGCCACAATTTTTTGCACGCCCGCCAAAGCTTTGCCGAGGTCTTCGTGTCTCGGCGAGACATAGACATCCATTTCGCGGCGCAACTGATAATGATCCACCTCCGTCGGCGCGGTGCGGTGGTGGATGGTGCTTAACGTGTCCAGCCGGGTCGGGTGCGCCGATTTTTCGCCGCGCACGGGGATGGATGACAGGTCGGCAAAGTTTTTAACAAAGCCTTCGGGATACTGCACCGTGAGCATGTAATCGTTGCCGCTTTTGGGATCCACCCAAAAGCTTGGCGCAATCATCTGGTCGGACGTGAGGGCGGTGATGACGTTGCCGACAACTTCCTTTTCGTTCAGACCCAGCTCGGAGGTGCGCAGCCGGTCAATGTCCAATTGCAGCGCGGGGTAATCCACATCTTGCGGCACGAGCACGTCGCTCACGTCCGGCAGCGCGGCGGCCTGGCGGGCGATGTCCGCCGCGATTTTGTGGGTGACCTCCAGATTATTGCCGGCGACTTGGATGTCCAGCGGCGCGGGCATGCCGAGATTCAAAATCGCGTCCACCAGTCCACCCGTCTGAAAATATGTGGTGACTTGCGGCAAATCTTTTTTCAGCCGTGCGCGCACCAAATCCATGTATTGAAAACTGCTCAAGCGATGGCCGGCATTCAAACCGACCTGAACAAACGCCGTGTGCGGGCCGGAATTAGGCGTGTAAATCGAGGAGAAACCGGGCGTGACGCCGGTGTTCGAGACGACAATTTTCAGATCATTTGTCGGCACGGTTTCCCGGACGATTTGCTCCACCTGCTGCACCAACTCGTCGGTGAGTTCGATGCGCGTGCCGGTTGCGGCTTTGACGTTGATGACGAACTGGCTCGGATCGGTGCGCGGAAAATACGCCTCGCCGATGAACGGATACAAACCGAGGCTCAATACGAAAATGCCGGTGATGCCCAGCACCGTCGCCAGCGGTCGCAGCAGCGCGAGTTTCAAATAACTTTCGTAGCGGTTGAGCATCTGGTTGAACTTGTGGTTGAACCAGACGTTGAAGTGATCCAGCCAGCCGTGCGGCGGCGGTTCGCCCGCTTCGGAGTGGCCGACTTCCTTGTGCTCCTGATGGGCGCGAATCAGTTTGGCGCAGAACAGCGGCACCACCGTCATCGCGACCACATACGACGCGAACAACGACAGGATCACGGAAGACGCCAGCGCCACGAACAGAAATTTGCTCACGCCGTAGAGAAAAATGACCGGGAAAAACACAATGACCGTCGTGAGCGTGGCGGCGAGCACTGGTAGCGCGACTTCCTGCCCTCCGCGTTCGGCGGCGACTTCCGGCGACTCGCCCATTTCGAGATGGCGAAAAATGTTTTCCAGCACGACGACGGAATTGTCAATCAGCCGCGAAAACGCCAGTGCCAGTCCGCCGAGAATCATCGCATTGACGGTGCCGCCGCCCATCGACAGCGCGATGAACGCCGCCAGCGCGGACAGCGGAATCGAGAGAAACACCGCGACCGTGGCGCGCACGCTGCCGAGAAAAACCAGAATCATCACGCCCGTCAGCACCAGGCCGATTAAGCCTTCGTGGATCAGATTTTCAATGGCGTTGCGCACGAAGACGGACTGATCAAAAACCACTTTCGCCACCAATTCTTTCGGCACGTCCACCAGGTGCGCGACCGCGTTTTTGATGCCGTCCACCACCGAAATGGTGTTGGCGTCGCCACCTTGTTTGAGCACCGGCAGATATACCGACGGTTGGCCGTCCACGCGGACGACGTTGTATTGGATTTGCGAGCTGTCCACCACCTTGCCGACATCACCCACCAGCACCGAAGCGTTACCGATGGTTTTGAGCGGAATCCGGTCGATGTCTTTCATGGCGTCAATCTGGCTGTTGACATAAAGGTTGTAATCGAACGGCCCGATCTTCACATCGCCAGCGGGCAAAATCAGATTCGCATTATTCACCGTGCGCACCACGTCCATCACGCTCAACTGATGCGCTTCCAGCTTGAGTGGATCCACATAGACCATGATCTGCCGGTAACGTCCGCCGAACGGCTGCGGCACGGATGCGCCTGGCACGTTGGCGACTTGGTTGCGCACGTCGAACTGGCCGGTATCGCGCAACTTGGCCTCGTTCAAGCCTTCGCCTTTCAAGGTGATGAGACAGACCGGCAGACTCGATGCGTCAAACTGCAAAACCACCGGCGGCAGCGTGCCGGGCGGCAGCTTGCGCAAATCCGCCATCGCGAGATTGCCGATGCTGGTCACGGCGGAATCGGCGTTGAAGCCCGGTTGAAAATAAATCTTGATCAAACTCACGCCCGGCAAAGAGCGCGATTCGATGTGGTCCACGCCGCTGGCCAACGTGAAGAAACGCTCAAAGCGGCCGGTGATGTCGGTTTCAATCTGCTCCGGCGGCATTCCGTTGAAAAACGTGGCGACGACCACGACGGGAATTTTGATCGGCGGAAACAAATCCACCGGCATTCGCATCAGGCTCGTCACGCCGACAACGCAGGTGATGAGACAGATGACGATGATGAGATACGGCAACCGGATGGCAAAGCGTGACATGGCTTGAAGTTATTTGGTCGCGACGAGCGCCCGCAATTTTTCCAACGTGAACTCCGGCGACTGACACAGCGCGATGATCGCCTGTTTCTGCGCGGTGACGCGCGCCGCTGCCGCCGGAATCTGGCTGGCGATGTTCATCGGAATGGATTGGACTCCATGCTGGTCCCCGTGCAGCAAATCGCCGGACTGAACCTTGAGTCCATCCACTTCCACCGGCGTGCCGAACTCCACGATGTGCGTGTAGGCGTGGGATACCGTGACATGGTCGGCAAATACCTGAAACCCCAACGCCTTGGCGGTGGGCACACTGCGCACCGCGCCGTTTGTGACGACGCCCACGCAGCCCAATGCCCGCTGGATGTTGAAATGAACCTCGCCTAGCAGCGCGCCCAAACCGGGATGCGAACTGATGTCCTGGGCCACGATAATATGTGGCTTCGGCAGTGACTGGACGTATTCCCACCAGTCGGTGCGTTGGGCGTAAGCACCGCCTGCCGTCGGCGGTGCGGAGCCGCGAATCTTGACCGTGGCGGCGTAGCCGACGACCGGCGGCAGATTGGGAAAAAGGCAATGCAATCCGCCGTCGGTGAACCCTTCGTTGTGCAGGCGCACGTTGAAGGTTTCGATGGCGTTGGCCAGCGTGCAGGCGTCCAGCCGGCGCAGGGACTCCAATTGTTCGGTGGAGAGCGGGTGGTTATTAGTGTTGAGTGGCATATCAGTTTATGGCGTTTCAAGAACTCCCCATTTTATTTTAGCCCACAGGCGCTCGTGTCCAAAGTAAGTAAGCGTCGTGTAGAGGTTGCTTACAATCATGAAGCCGATGGCAACGTGAGCTTTCTTTGTAAACAGGTAGATGGTTGTGAAATCCATGATCATGATCAAAACGCGATAGATCACGGCCTTCAAGACCGATCGGCGAACAAGAATGATTCTTGTCATAACAAATTTCCCGGCGACCGATTGCCGATTTTCCCATCGGCATGATTCGCCGACCGGGCCGCAGATTTGGAAATCCACGACGTGGCAAACCTGAAAGCCGGTGCGCCATCGGCTCCGGCTGCACCGCTCCCTGATGCGCCTGAAAATCTGCCGGCCGGCCGGTGACTCGGCGACTGATGACGAAGCGTTTTTGATACGAAAACAACTCGGCAGTTGAACCGGGCGTCGCCGTCAAATTTGGAGAGGTTGAGTTTCATTGGGCGGTGCGTTGCGGGATGATTTTTGGCTCGACCTTTTGACCGGATTGAAATTGTGCGCGGCTGCCGATGACCACTAGGTCGTCTTCCTGCAGGCCGGAAAGAACCTCATATTTGTCCGGCGTTTCCAGACCCAGCTTGACTGTGCGCTCCTCGATTTGGTGGTTGCGGTTGAGCACCAAAACGGAGGGGGATTTCCCCCCGCCGACGGCCTCGGTGGGAACGGCGAGCACCTGCTCATGTTTTTGCACTTTCAAAATCACCGTGGCATACATGCCCGGCACCAGTTTCAAATCCGAGTTCGGCACTTCAATTTCCGTGAGCATGGTGCGGGTGCTGTCATCCACCCGACCGGTGAAACGGGAAATGGCACCGGTAAAAGTCTGGTTGTTCATCGAACTCACGCGCACTTCCACCGGCTCGCCCACCTTGACGTCTTTTACAAAATCCACCGAGACGGGAAAATCGAGGCGCAGCCGGTAATTGTTCGAGACGCGCACGAGCGGCAATGCCTGCGAATCCGACGCGGTGCCAGCCTGGATCAGCGTGCCCGGATCGGCATAGCGATGGGTGACCACGCCGTCAAACGGTGCGGTGATCTGCGTGTAGCTGACCATGGTCTGATATTTTTCAAAATTGGCCTTGGCGGCGGCGATGGCGGCGGTCGCCGTCAAATGGTTGGCCTGTGCCGTGTCGAGTTCCTGTTGCGCGACCAGATTTGGATGATCCTTGTTGACCGCTAGCAGGCGCGAATAAATGAGATGCGCATTGGTGTAATCCGCCTCGGCTTTTTGCTTGGCGGCTTGGGCGCTCGCCAGTTCCGCGTCCAATTCCGGCACTTCCAGTGTGGCCAAGAGTTGGCCGGCTTTCACCTTGTCGCCAAAATCGACGTTCATTTTGCTGACGAAGCCGGACACTTTGGCGTGCAGCGTGACTTCTTGGTAAGGCCGGAATTCCGCCGCAATCGTGACTTCTTGGAAAAGATCTTCGCGCGTCACCTTTGCCACCGCCGCCGTCGGCACGCCGGCAGAATCTTCCGCGTGCGCGCAAGGCGTTCCGCAAAACCAACCGGTGCCGAGAGCTAGGGTCGCAGCCAGAATTTTAAAGCAATTCATGTGGTAAATTTTTACGCCAGAGGATTTCATGGGTGGTTGGGAATTTTAATTTTGTGCCAGCGGCAGGATGATGCGGAACCGCGTGCCTTTGCCGCCGGCACTTTCAGCCTCGATTTTCGCGCCGTGCGCGGTGCAAATGGCCTTGACGATGGCCAGACCCAGACCGGCGCTTTCGGATTCAGCGGAACGCGCCGCATCCACTCGGTAAAACCGCTCGAAGATGTGTGGTAAGGACTCGGCAGGAATGCCGATGCCATTGTCAGCCACCTCAAGCACGGCGTGAGCATTGGAAGCGAACACGCGCAGTTGAATCGCGCCGTGCGCGGGCGTGTATTTGATGGCGTTATCGAGGAGGTTGACGATGACTTGCTTGAGTCGCCCGCGATTTCCTGTCACCAGCACCGGCAGTTTGGCTTCGACGGCAATGGCAATGCCCTTGTCCTCGGCCAGTAAATTCATCTGATCGGCGGTGCTTCCGGCTAGATCGCTCAAATCAAAATTCGTCCACTCGGTTCGGGCCTCGCCGTCGTCCAGCCGCGACAACGTGAACAGTTGTTCCACGATTTTACCCAGATGCACGGCCTCTTCCAGCAGGCTGCCGGCGCGGTCGCGCAATTCCGCATCCAACCGGGCGTCGGCGGCAAAGCTCTCCAGCTCGCCGCGCAAAATCGTCAGCGGCGTGCGCAAGTCATGCGAGGCGTCGGCCACAAAGCGTTTGGAATTTTGAAACGCATCGTCCAGCCGCGCAATCATGCGGTTGAGGGAAAGCGACAGCCGTTCCAGTTCATCGCCGGTTTGGGCGACCGGCAGCCGTTCGCTTAAATTGTGCTGGGTGATGCGTTCGGCGGCGCGGGCGATTTGCTCGACCGGCGTGAGCGCTCGCCGCACCAGCAGATAACCGCCGATGGTGATGATGATGACCGCCAGCGGCAAACCAATGGCGAGCTGTAAAAACAGATGGTTGAGCATTGTTTCCACCGGATCGAGCAGCGCGCCGAATTCCACGCGGTAATCGGGATTGCCGGACGATTTGAAATTCAGCGCGGCGAGAAGCAGCGTGCTGCCGCCGGATAATTTGAATTTCTTCGCTGATTCAGTTTTCGCTGTCGGCGGGAAAAACGGGACTTCCGCCGGATCAAAGCTCCCGTCTTTGGGCGCACCGGAAACATAAACCAGCGCGCCGTCGGCGCGGGTGATGCGGATGAAGCGGTTGTTGGCTTCCGGTTCATACCACGCTTTCGTCTGGCTGACGGCATAGCTTTCGCCGGTTTGCGGGACTTTGGCGAGCAAGGTATTGGCAATCTGCCGCGCCCGGCGCAACTGCGATGCGCGCAAATCTTTTTCCAAATAATTCCGCAGGTCGAGATACAGCAGCGCGGAGAGTAGTAAAAAAATTCCCGCCAGCCAGGCGGCATACCAGGCGACCAGCCGAAAACTGATGGAGCGGGGGTTCACGCTGGCGTCCCGTCGTTCAGACTGTAGCCAACGCCGCGCACGGTGCACAGCAGTTTGATGGTATGGGCGTCGTCCACTTTTTCGCGCAGGTGCCGCACATACACATCCACAATGTTGGTTAGACCCTCGAAGCTCTGATCCCAGACATGTTCGATAATCATCGTGCGCGAGAACACGCGACCCGGCTGCGTGGCCAGATATTCGAGCAGCGCGTATTCCTTGGCTGTCAGCACGATTTTTTTGCCGGCGCGTTTCACGTTTTGCGAGAGCCGGTCAATTTCCAGATCGCCGACGCGAATCACGCTGGCGCGGTTCACCGGCCCGCGCCGCAACAAGGCTTTCACACGCAGCAGCAGTTCGGCGAAGGCGAACGGCTTGGTAAGATAATCGTCCGCGCCGGCTTCAAAGTTTTTTATTTTGTCGGCCATCGCGTCCCGCGCGGTGAGAATCAGCACCGGCACCAGTGAATTTTTGCGCCGGATTTTTTCCAGAATTTCCGTGCCGGTCAGGCCGGGCAGCATCAGGTCGAGGATGATGAGATCGTAATTGTAGGCATTGGCGGCCTCCCAGCCGCTCTGGCCGTCGTGGCATGCATCTACGGCAAAGCGCTCCGCCTTGAGGCCGCGCACAATGATGTCGGCCACTTTTTTTTCGTCTTCTACGAGCAGGATTCGCATAGCAGGGAAACTTCGTCGTGAGAATAGACCAAGAGAGTATTAAGCGGACATAAACTTTTCATTAAAATCCACTCAGAATCCGCGCCGCCGCCGCTGCGCGAAACGGCTCGTCGGGTTGTTGCCCTGCAAGACCTGAAGGAGTATTTGCACAACAACGAAGACTTGGCCGGCGTGATCGCAATAGATTTTATGCGACCGCCGCGACGCCCGGCTAGCATCTGCTGGACGCGCGGCTGCTGGTGCTAGCCAGCGAACTGCGCAACATTCCGGTCGTCAGCACGCCGGCGGAAAACCGGATAGGTCAAGACGTGACCAATCAGGCCAGCACCAGCACCCAGGCGAGCAGTCCCACCAGCGCAGCCAGCGTCACGGGAATTCCCAGCCGCGCGAAATCCCAAAAGGAAATTTTGATTCCCATTTCCCGCGCCTGTTGAACCACGATGATGTTGGAAAGGCTGCCGATGAGGATCAAGCTGCCGCCAAAGCTGTTGGCGAGCGCCAGAACATACGGCACCGCCGGGCCGGTGAGATGCACCACCTTGAGCAGCAGCATCACGGCGGCGGAATTACCGACGACATTGGTCAGCGCGGTGGTCGTCAAAGTCAGGTTGACCGGTGCGTTAAGATTAAATCCGCCTTGCGCCAGTTGTTGAATGGCCTGCTCGCCGTAACCGGTGGATTGAAACGCGCCAGCCACCACGAACAATCCGATGAAGAGCACCAGAATCGGCCATTCCACCAACCCCAGCAAATCTTCGGTGCGAAATTTGGTGCTGGCCAGATGAATGCCGGCGGCGGCTAGAACAATGACTTCCTTGGGAATGGTGGTGAAAAACAAGCCGATGACCGCGACGAGAATGAGGATGCCTTTGATCGTATGCGGACGGTTGAACGGATAGTTTTGCTGGGGCGATCCACTTTCGACCGCCAGCGGCGCCGGAAGATGTTTGCGCGACATCAGCCAGATGATGCCAAAGGCGGCACTCATGGCAAAAACGACCGGCACGAGGCTCCACAGCAGATAGCGGCCAAAATCCAGATGCGCCACCTGGCCAATCATCATGTTCTGCGGGTTGCCAATCAGGGTCGCACCCGCGCCGATGTTGCTGGCAATGGTCAGGGCAATTAAAAAGGGAACCGGATTGATTTTTTTGCGCAACAGCGCGAGGCCGGTAATCGGCGCAAACGCGTAACACACGATGTCGTGGTTCAGAAACGCCGAAAGTCCGCCGGTCACCAGCATCAGGATCAACAGGAAGCGCGCGGGATTGCCAAGTTGGCCGGCCAGACGCCCCGCGACCATGTCATAAAATCCCGACAGGCGAAGCTGCGCGGAAATCACAAAAAATCCGAAGAGCAGACAAATCGTCGGCCCGTTGATGAAAGCAATGGCCTGGTCGGTGGCAATGCCGCCAAAAATCATCATGCCGATTCCGCCGAGCAAGGCGATGCCCACCCGGTTGAGCTTGAGTCCGGGGATGCGACCCACAGCGATTCCAAGGTAAGTCACGGCGAAAATCGCCAGGATGATTTTGTCGGGTTGCATTTTATTGTCAGTCAACGGGCAGGGTAATATGGCGACCAGACCTGGTCAAACCAGCCAGCCTGATGGCTACGATAACAGCCATGGTTGGCAATTAACAATTTAATCAGTAATTCATTCAATACATGGTCAATTAACTCGGACGGACAAACGTCGGGGCGAGGCGTCATCTGGCGAGGGGCGGTCACAGATTGCCGCTACAGTTGCCGCCGAAGTTTTCGCGCGGGAAATCTTTTTCGCCATGCGCGGAGAGTAAAGAAGGGCAGGGGCGCGTCAATTTACCGTCCGTTTACCGTCCGCCGGAATGCTGATTGAACGGCCTAAAACCCAGCGGCGGGCGCGATCAGAGATTGATTAGGGGAACATAAATGCCCAATTAAAATTGGTTCAAAAAAAGAACGGGAAGCGAAGGTGTCACGCAATTGTAACATTACCGACATTTGTCTGTAACAGTTTGGCTGCATTCTACTGTCGCTTTTAGGACAAACAATACCAATCATGAAAACGATTAAAAAACAAACGACAACCAAACTCGCACTGTTTGCCGGCGCGACCGCGCTGGCCGCCCTCACTCCGCAAGTCCACGCGCAATCCTCGGATGCGCTGATTGATAAACTCGTCAACAAGGGCATTCTCACCACTGATGAAGCCAAGGATCTCCGGGAAGATTCGGATAAGGATTTTAACACCGCGTTTGCAGCCAAGACCGGGATGCCCGACTGGGTGACGGGCTACAAATTATCCGGCAGTTTTCGCGGACGGTATGAGCAGTTTTCGGCAGCGAGCACGGCGCCAAATTCGGGCGCGAATTTGGATCGCAGCCGTTTGCGTTATCGCCTTTTGTTAGGTGCGACCGTTAGCATGAAAGATGATTTGGAGGTTGGTTTCCGCATTGGTTCCGGAGATTCAAAGGCAGCTGGCTATGGCAACCCGTTGTCTCA
>CAIOUK010000221.1 GCA_903861445.1 uncultured Verrucomicrobia subdivision 3 bacterium | reverse complement strand
CATACCGGTGAAGTGGACGTGCACGCCGTGCGCGGCGTGTCGCTGGACATCGCGCCGGGAGAATTTGTGGCCATCATGGGTTCGAGCGGTTCGGGCAAAAGCACGCTGATGAACATGATTGGCTGTCTCGACCGACCGACGAAGGGAAATTACTTTCTCGATGGTCTGGACGTTTCCACGCTCGACCGCGATCAGCGCGCGAAGATTCGTAATGACAAAATCGGCTTCGTGTTTCAGGGCTTCAATTTGCTCTCGCGCACGTCAGCGCAGGAAAATGTCGAGATGCCGATGCTTTACAATCACCAGCGCATCTCGGCCGCCGAACAACAAACCCGCGCCGCCAAGTCGCTGGAGATTGTCGGTCTGGCGGATCGCGCCGATCACAAGCCCAACCAGCTTTCCGGCGGTCAGCAGCAGCGCGTGGCCATCGCGCGTTCGCTTGTGAACCGGCCATCACTGCTCCTCGCCGACGAGCCGACCGGCAATCTCGACAGCCAGACGAGCATCGAAATCATGGGCGTGTTCCAGAAGCTGAATGACGCCGGTATCACGATTGTCATGGTCACGCATGAACTGGACGTGGCGCGCTATACGAAGCGGATGATTATTTTGCGCGATGGAAAAATTCTGACGGATGAAGCGGTGAAGGACCGTTTGAATGCCGAAGTTGAATTGAAAAAATTAAAACAGGCGCAGGAGGCGGTGAAGCTCGCATGAGATTTTTAGCGCCATTCAAACTCGCCGCCCGTGCGCTGAGGCGGAACAAAATGCGTTCGCTGCTGACGATGCTCGGCGTCATCATCGGCGTCGGCTCGGTCATCGCGTCAGTCAGCATCACCACCGGTGCATCCAAACAGGTTGAGGACAAGGTTGCCGCTCTCGGCCAAAATGTCGTCACGGTTTTCTCCGGCAACTTCACCAGCGGCGGCGCGCGCAGCGGCTGGGGCAGCGCGGCAACGTTGACGGTGGAAGATGCGACCGCAATCAAAAATGAAGTCGCCAATGTCGTGGCCGTCAGCCCCGAAGTGCGCGACCGCGCGCAAATTCTTGCAAACGGTTTGAACTGGAACACGGTGGTGCAGGGCGAGGCTCCGGATTATACCCAAATCCGCGACTGGGACATCGCCGACGGCGCGATGTTCACCGAGGCCGACGTGCGCAGCCTCGCCAAGGTCGCTGTCATCGGCAAGACGGTGGTGGATCAGCTGTTCGTCGGGGACGAACCCATCGGCCACACCTTGATCATCCGCAACATCCCGTTCAAAATTGTCGGCGTGCTGGCCGCGAAGGGTTTCAATTTGTTCGGCCAGGATCAGGACGATGTCGTGATCATTCCCTACACGAGCCACATGCGGCGCATCACCAAGCGGACGTTTGTGAACTCCATCATGGTGCAGGCGGCGGACAAGGATTCCATCACGCCAGTGCAGGATGATATCAACACGCTCATGCGCGAACGGCACAAGAGCGCCGAGCCGGATTTCACCGTGCGCACGCAACTGGAATTGATGGCGATGGCGACTTCAACCACCAACACCATGAAGTGGTTGCTCGGTGCGATTGCCAGTGTGTCGCTCATCGTCGGCGGAATCGGCATCATGAACATCATGCTCGTCAGCGTGACCGAGCGGACGCGCGAAATTGGTATCCGCATGGCCGTCGGTGCGCGTGGACGCGACATCCTGATTCAGTTTTTGATTGAAGCGGTGACCCTGAGCGTGATTGGTGGATTTCTTGGAATCGCACTTGGCTTGGTAGCTTCGATTATTACATCACATTTTACAGGCTGGCCGACCTTGACTCCAATTGTTTGGGTTGTTGCCGCCTGCGTTTCCAGCGCCGGAATCGGTATCTTTTCTGGCTTTTATCCGGCCTGGAAAGCTTCGCGGCTCGACCCGATTGAAGCTTTGCGGTATGAATGAGTCGCGCGAAGAACACAAAGGTGGCGAAGGCGGGAAAGTATTCGGTCTGAAATCAAATTAGTTTTTCCTTCGCCACCATCGCGTTCTTCGCGCGACAGTTTTTCGGATGAATACGGAAATTTTAGCCACCCACACGTCGGCGCTGTTTCAGCAAGCTGTCCGCCGCGCCGCCGACTTACTGCGCGCCGGTGAAGTCGTCGCGTTGCCCACCGAAACGGTCTATGGTCTCGCCGCGAACGCGCTGGACGAAAACGCCGTCGCCAAGATTTTTCAAATCAAAGGCCGGCCATCGCACAATCCCATCATCGTCCATATCACGGGAAACGAAATGGTGCGTGACTGTGTAAAAAACTTTTCCGAACTGGCAGAGAAATTTTCCAAATCCTTCTGGCCCGGCCCGCTGACGTTGGTTTTGCCGCGCGCGGGAAAAATTCCCGATGCCGTCACTGCCGGCGGCGAAACGGTCGGCGTGCGCTGGCCCAGCCATCCGTTCATGCAAGCCGTCATCCGCGAATGCGGTTTTCCGCTGGCCGCACCGAGCGCAAATTTGTCCAACCAGATTTCGCCGACGAATGCGGCCCATGTTCACGCGCAGCTCGGCGGGAAAATTCCGCTCATCGTGGACGGCGGCCAGTCGCAGGTCGGCATCGAATCCACGGTTTTGGATTTGACGGTGTCACCGCCGCGTGTGTTGCGGCCGGGGATGATTCACGCGGAGTCGCTCGCCGCTGTTGGCGGCGAAATCCAGAATCCAGAATCCAGAATCCAGAATCCAGAATCGGCATTACGCAGTCCGGGTTTGTTGGCGAAACATTATTCACCCAAGGCCAAGCTGGTAGTTTTGGATTGGCATGACGAAGCCGAACTGCGCGGGCAACTGGCGGCCCGCAACTTTGAACCGGCAACCAGCTTTGTCATCGCGCACACGCATATTCCGGCTGGCGAACATTTTGCGGACGTAAGCGTGATGCCGCACGATGCGGAGGCGTTTGCGCGTGCACTTTACGGCGAGCTGCACCACTGCGACGCGGCGGGCGCGCAGCTGATTGTGGTGGAAGCGCCGCCGGATTCGCCGGAATGGTCCGGCATCGCCGATCGGCTCCGGCGCGCGGCAGCTTGATTTTATTGGGTTTCCCAACGTTGCCGGTCGGTGAGGAACAGACCGGTGCTCAGGCCGTAAGGCGCGACGCGCAGCGGGAAACCGGGCGGAATGTCGTTTGCGACCTTGGATTTTAGAACGAAATTGCCCCAGCTCTCCACGCCACCCTGCAGACATTCGCTGAAAAGTTTTCCGTCCAGTGTGACCAGCGTGAGGTAAAGCGCGCGCACGGGTTTGGCGAGATTGTCGTTGAGCGCGAAGAATTCGCGTTTGGCATTGAGGGTGGTCCAGGTGCATTGACGTTCGCCATACCATGCGACGGCCCAGGGGATGTCGCTCATCATCAATTCGTCCGGGCGCATCCAGTCGGAGATTTTTTGGATTTCCGGCGGGTAATAGGGTGGGTAGGCAACGGGCGAAATTTTTGGCGGCAGCAGGGTGGCGATGAGCTGTAGACTCGCGAGCAAGATCATCAGGCCGATAGCCCAGTAGCGCATTTGCAACGACGGCAGGTTCATCTGATCAATTAATTTTAGAAACGCTGCGATCCCGAAAATCACCACCAGAGGCGTGAGTAGGACCAGCAGGTTTTCGGAATTGATATCCGGAGTAAGGTTCGACAATTGGGTCCGTCCCAGTGCCTGCGCGACCAAGAACACGCTGAGACAGGCCATCGTGAAGTAGCGCATTCGGCGCGCGCTGGTGCTCGTCAGGCTCAGTAGGAAGCCGACAAAAAATAGAATTCCAAGCCACCCGCCGGCCAGCCGCAACAGGTCACTTTGGAAAAGATTGCGCGCATTTTCCAGAAACTTGCGGAGATAGGGCATTATCCAATAAGCCGAGGTCAAGTCGGGGTTCAGCGATTGCATCAGCCGTGAGCCGGGAAAGGCCGCCGTGCCCTCCACCACGGCGTAGCCCGCCGTGCCGAAAAATGTGCCGCTTACGGCCAGATTGCGCGCGATCCACGGCACAACCACGGCGGCGAAGGTCAGAAATGCGACCACCGCCAACCCTGAGCGGCGCGGTCCGCCGAACAGTGCTAGGTAAATCACCACCGGCACGATGACCCAACCAAAAGAATATCGGGTCAACAGTCCCAATCCCGTTAATGCGCCGGCTGCCAGCGCAAAAAAGAACAGCCGCCGCGAGCTGGGCAGTTCGGCGCGGGTCAGCGTCTCCACTTTCGTCAGGCACCAAACCACTCCGAGAAAAATCACCAGCAGCAGCATGGTGGATTGGCCAGAGACGCTGAATTTCCACAGTCCATCCGAAACGAAGGTCAGCCCAGCGGCCAACCACGCCGTTAGTGAATCAAAAAAAGTTTTGGCGAGCAGAAACGTCAGCGCGACGACGGCCAGCAGTAACAGTTGATTGAAAAGGGCGATGAAAAATTCCGGCGCATAGCGGGCGAAATGATCACCCACCGCCCAAAACGGCTTGTGGGTTTGCGCCTTCCAGTCCGGCTGGGTGATTTCGAACAGCCCCGCCAGCACGGTGGGATACACTGGCGGATTGGCGAGGTCGGGATGCGGACGGTTGATTTGTGCGAAGTCGGCATTCGTGGCGGTCAGTTCGTCCGGATGCGCGGCTTGACCATGTTTGCGCATCAAATAAAGGCTGAAGGGCCGGATGAAATCGGTGGTATAGCCCTTGCCTTCCGTGAGGTGCCGCGCGACCTGTGCCGCGTCCATCGCTTCCGGCGAATTAAAACTGCGATACGCCGTCAAATCATAAATGCCAGCCAGCGTCAAACCCGCCACCGTCAGCAGGATGACGCGCACCCAGAACCGGCCGCTGCCGACCTCGATGGTGTGAATCAGCCTTTGAATTTGTTCGTGCAGCAGCATGGTTAAAATCCTTCCAATTTATATTCGTGTAGTTTGCGGTGAAACGTCCGCCGGCTCATGCCGATTTTTTTGGCCGCGTGCGTGCGGTTGCCGTCGGTTTCTTTCAGCGCGCGGATGATCAGTTGTTTTTCCGCGTCCTTCACCGTCAAATCTTTGCCCTGCAAAATTCTCGGTTCCACCACGCCGCCGTGCTTCACGGAGGTCGGCAAATCGCGCAACGTAATCCGGTCGCCGCGCGCCAAAACCACCGCGTGTTCAATGGCCGTTCGCAATTCACGCACGTTGCCCGGCCACGAAAAATTCATCAACGCTTCGAGCGCGTCCACCGTGAAATCGTTCAACGCTTTACCATTTTCCTTCGCGAACTCGCGAAGGAAATTCTGCGCCAGCAGCGGAATATCGCCGCTCCGCTCGCGCAACGGCGGCAGATTGATTTCCACCACGCGCAAGCGGAAAAATAAATCCTCGCGGAATTTCCCGGCCTTCACGAGTTCTTCCAGATTTTTATTTGTCGCCGCCACCAGCCGCACGTCGGCGGTCAAAGTTTTGTTGGAGCCGACGCGCTCAAATGTTCGTTCGCCGAGGAAGCGGAGCAGCTTCACCTGAATCGTCGCGTCAATTTCGCCGATCTCATCCAGAAAGAGCGTGCCGCCCTGCGCCTGCTCAAACCGGCCGATGCGTCGTTCGTGCGCGCCGGTGAACGCGCCGCGCTCGTGACCGAACAATTCACTCTCCAGCAGCGTCGGCGCGAGCGCCGCGCAATGCACGGTGACGAATGGCTGCTTCGCGCGCGGACTCAATTGGTGCAGGGCTTTCGCGATGAGTTCCTTGCCCGTGCCGCTTTCACCCAGCACCAAAACCGTCGCGCGCGTTGGTGCCACTTGTTGGACAATTTCAAAAATCTCCGTCATCACCGGCGACTGACCGACGATTTTTTCCAGACCGAACTTGGAATCAAGTTGCTTGCGTAGCGAGACATTTTCCACTTCCAGCGTCTGTTGTTTCAGCGCGCGGGCAATTCGCATTTCCAATTCGTCAATCTGCAACCGGCCTTTGGCGATGTAATCATCCGCGCCCCGCTTCATCGCATCCACGGCCAGTTCCTCCGAACCGTAAGCCGTCATCAAAATGCAGATCGGCGGCTTCGGCAAAGATTTCGCGCGCGAAATTAATTTCATGCCGTCCTCGTTCGGCAGGCGGAAATCCGTGAGCATCACGTCAAAATTTTCCGACT
>CAIOUK010000220.1 GCA_903861445.1 uncultured Verrucomicrobia subdivision 3 bacterium | reverse complement strand
CTCCGTGCCTTCGACGCGAAAGGTCGCGGCTTGATGGCGCGGGCCAAACGGATGACAATGATTGATCGAAAGACAGCAGCGGATCATGTCGCCATAATCGAGAATGATACTCGAACGCGTGCTGGCGAGTTTGGGGAAATGCGGATGCTTTACCGTCCGCGCGAAAGCGCGCGACGGCTCGCCGAGCAACATCCGGATCGTGTCGAGATAATGCACCGTGTGGATTTGAATTTCCACGCGCGACTCGGAATATAGAAAGGGAAATGTTTCCCACGGCGTTTGGATGTTCAGCCGCACTTCGATTTCGACCAACTCGCCAAGTTCGCCGCGTTTCACCAAATCGTGAATCGCGAGCATCGAAGGACAGAAACGAAATTGAAAATTCACCGCCGCGCGTAATTTTTTCCGTTCGCAGATTGCCGCGATGCGTTTGGCCATTTCCAGTGAATTGCCCATCGGCTTTTGCGAGAGCACCGCCGCGCCGTCGGGAAGGCTTTCGAGCGCGGCTTCCTGTGATTTCGGCGGAACACCCAGATCGAAGATGGCATCAGGCACAGCAATGGCCTCGGCGACCGAATCGAACACGCGCGGGAGATTAAATTCCTTCGCCCGCGCCTCGGCCACTTCGCGCCGCAGGTCAAACACGCCGGCGACAGGAAAACCGGCCTGGCGATACGCCGGCAAATGCGCGTCCCGGACGATGTCGCCCGCGCCGATGATGACGATCGGTCGGAGGCGTGATGGACGAGGCCACGACTGAGGGAGTTGTGTGGAATTAAGATTCATGTTCAGCGGCCGGGAAGCCAAGGTGCGATTAGCCAGCGGAACGCTGGGAAAAACTTGAGCGTCCCCAGATTCGTTGATAGATAAATTTTTCACAAAGTTGGTGATATGGCTAAAATAATTTTCACCCTTAAATTCAAAATTTTCAAGGTGAGAAGCCAACTCTTGTGAGTAAGAAACACGCCCGAACCGGTCAGAGCTTGAGGAAGTTTTTCCGAAACTGCGCCGGCGTGATGCGGAAATTTTTTCGAAACATCAGATTGAGATGCTGCCGGTCGTTGAACCCGGTTTTATCGGCGATGGCTTCAATGCTCAATTGGCTGTGATGCAAAAGTGAGGAGGCTTCTTTCAGGCGCAAATTTTGAAGATACTGGCGTGGCGTCTGGCTGGTGACACGCTTGAACATGCGGATGAAGGCGTTCATGTTCATGCCCGCGCGTCGGGCGAGCGTGCTGTTCGGCACGGCCGTCGGATAGTTTGACTCGATGTGCTGGATGGCACCGATGACCCGCGCGTCCTTATGGGAACTGGTCCAATGATACCTTTCAGTAAGGCTCAAGGCTAGGCTCACCAGCGCCAGCGGCAATGACAGCAACGGTGAGACGTCCTCCCGCTCCAGCGCCTGAAACTGCGCCAGAAAATTCCGGATAAAGCGGCTTTGCTCGGCGGCAAGCGGCAGAACGATCAAGTCAGGCGCAGCCTGTTCGTAAGTGGCTTCAACAAAAAAATGGATGTATAAAAATCCGATCACTTCATCGTTGTGGGCGGAAAAATGCGTGTTGGGCGGAATCAGGACCACCTGATCGGGCATCAAATCGAAACGCTTTTTTCCCAGGGTGATGTAGGCACCCGGGCGATCCACCCAATACCAGCGCCAGTAGGGTGCGGCCAGATCCGGGAATTCCCAGGTTTTCAACAGGGCGTAGTGGCAGCACAAGACATCAATCTGTGGTGCCAGCGGCAACTGAAATAGCGTTAAAATGTCAGCTGGCATTCGGCGTATGGTTTGCTCAAATAAAAATGGCGAAACCGATGGTGTCCTGCAAGCAATCAATCATAGGAATTATGCCCCTGACAAGTTTACGAAGTGCCTAATCCCACGTTACTATCCCACTTCGTGATCTGATTTGCTGGTGAAGCTCGCGGCCCATCGCCAAAGCCAAAGAACGCGCCGGAAATTTCCGGCGCGTTCTTTGGCTTTGGCGATG
>CAIOUK010000219.1 GCA_903861445.1 uncultured Verrucomicrobia subdivision 3 bacterium | reverse complement strand
GAATTCACCGTTTCTTTACTATGGGGTGTAACCCTACCTCGAATCGCACTGATCTTACGGGGCGGAAAGCTGTTCGAGATTTGCGCCTTCACGTTGCCGGAGGATTGCTTCAACGCGGGGCACATACATTTGCGTTTCTGCGGGCAGATGTTCTGCAATGACGTCGTAACTGTCCGTTTTATAACGGCCCAGAATTTTTCGCACCATGCCTTCGCCGGCGTTGTAAGCGGCCAAGGCAAGCCGCCAATCCTTGAATCGGCCGTAGAGATATTTCAGATACCGGGCGGAAGCGGTCGCACTCGGTTCCGCCTGGTATCGCTGATCGCGCGGCCACAGGGAAAGACCGAACCGTTTGGCCGTGGCCGGCATCAACTGAAACAATCCCGCCGCGCCCGCCGGACTCAAGGCGCGCCGGTCAAATCCCGACTCCACTTCCGCCACCCAAACCAGTTCCGGAGGAATTTTTTGCGCGGCGAAAAGCGGTTTCAATTCGGGCACATATTCTTTTGCCAATGCTGACCAAGAACTGGCGGAAATTTTTTCCACCCAAAGCTCGCGTTCCTTTTGCGGTGGGGGATTGGGAACTGATTGATCTGGCTGATTGGTTGGAGCACTTGGCGGTGAAATTGTCAGCCGGATTTCGTCCGCAACCTCGAGATAATCCAGCCGCGGCTTGAGCCACGCGGCGTAAGGCCGGGTTTCTTCGCGGCTTTCAAGCAATGGTAGGACGACTTGGGCCGTCTGCCGCAGTGCCGCCAGATCCACCACATAATCACCTTGAAACCGCTGCTGCGCTTCGCGGAAAAATTGCCGCACGGTGGGGTCATCCACCTGGTTAAGAATGTTCGTATCGAGGTTTTCCTGCGCCCATTGTTGCGCGCCTTGAACCAGTTCCGGTAAGGTGAACAGGTCGTTGTCTTCATCCGCCCGCGCAACCAGCGAACCGGCCAAAAACAACCCTAGAATGACAGCCTTAAACCGGCTCGCCTGAACTGTTCCTGAAGACATGGCGACACTGTGGCTTAAAACCGGGACTTCATCCGGTCATAGATTTGCTGCGCTTCCGCTTGGTTCGCCGAGCTTTCAAACGTGCCAACGGTAATTTGAATTTCAGTGACGCCGTCGGTTTTGCGCATTAGTTGGATGGTGACAGGTTGATTCTTCGCATTCCGCGCCTCCAGCTTGCCAGATGCCCCGTCCTTGGTGGAGGCCGTCACTGGCATCTGCAATTCCTTCAACGTCGCATTGGCCGCATTCCACGCCTTGTCTAATGACACCTCCTCGGTTACCTGCAACGTATTGTTGACATATTTCACCGTGCCATACGCCACCCCGGCGGCCACGCCGCCGATGAGCAATAATGCACAACCTTGAACCAATGGCATCGTCGCTACTGCAACAAGAATTAGGACCGATAGTTTGAATGATTGGAAAGATTTCATATGGCTGCCTTTTTTGGTAATTAGTCTGCTTAAATAATTATAAGCCTCAAGGCGCAATTTTTTCACTCACCCATTGACGCGCCTGGTTGAATCCGTCCTTGGTCGCTTCGTAGGCTTTTGCGAAGCCGGCTTCGACACTTTCCCAAGTGGTTTCGGTGGCGTTCTGGGCCGCGGCAAGCTGCTGGTTCAACTGGGTCGCCTGATCGCGCAAGGCTTGGAGTTTAGGTTTGGCTTCC
Organism: uncultured Verrucomicrobia subdivision 3 bacterium; assembly: GCA_903861445.1. Classification (GTDB taxonomy): domain Bacteria; phylum Verrucomicrobiota; class Verrucomicrobiia; order Limisphaerales; family UBA11358; genus UBA11358. The sequence goes on along the minus strand of CAIOUK010000219.1, from coordinate 892 downwards.
GCTTTGACAGCGTCGCTGGAGCGGTCAATTTTGGCCGCCAGCGTATCAAGGTCGTTATTAAGCGCGGTCAATTGGGTCTGCATGGCTTTGACGAATTCAGCCTTCTGCGCGAAGGTGTAATTCTTCATATCCTGCACCGCCTGCTTCGTTTCAGTTTTAACTTTTTCGATTTGTTGCGTGGTGGTATTTCCCTTGTCACACCCCACGACAAAGGTGACGGCGGAGAGGAACGTGATAAGCAAAGTATTATTTTTCATGTTCAAATCATGACCAAATCGTCCTGCATTTGCTATGGGGTGTAACCCTACCTGATTGGGCCCCCATGAAGTAGGGCATTGCGGATGAAATGATTTTCGGGTCAAACTGGAAATCACACTGAGGCGCTTCCCATTATGGCAGCAGGATTTGGCTAAAGAGAAAGAATAGGGATTGATTTGTCATTGTGAAGAACAGTTGATTTGCCAGAACCAGCAAAACAACTGTCAGTAAAAGTGTCAGTAAAACATAAACCAACGGCTGCCAAAAAGTTCCAGACATTACTTGAAATGTCAGTAAAATGCGTTAATATCCCTTGTAAATACGTGGTTTTTGAGTCCGAATCCCACCCCTTCCGCCATATATTGCTGACTATACAATCGACCCAGCTAGTTATTCTTAGTTAAGTCCGGCGTGTCACCGAGCGGATGAAAACCGGCCAGAGGTGAGCGATTCAAAACCGGCCACTCTGAAGTAAGGGATTCATATCAGTTCTGGTTTTTGAGTCAAAGGGTTTTCGCTGCGAGTTAGAACGAGCCGGGGCCGAGCTGCGAGCCTGAGCTCGCGGCCCCGGCGGTCGGCGGTTCGTTCGACTTTCTGCCTTGCTTGTTTTCCCGGGTGATCACCGGGGCTTCCT